>NZ_QNUB01000029.1:0-173874 GCF_008042345.1 Bacillus sp. AR8-1 | reverse complement strand
TCCCAACACTCTGAAAAAAACAGCTGTTATACAGCTGTTTTTTTTATTTCTTAAGCCGATTCTTCATTTGTAACCGCATTCAAATTTGTTTCTGGATGCCAAATATAAAAATCTCCATCAGTTACTGATACGGGGCTGAAATTTAATTTATCCCAAAAACCAGCTGAATGAATACGCGCTATCGTTTTAATAGGAAATTGGAGTTGTTTCGCATGATTTACAAGCATTTGTCCGAATCCTTGTTTTTGAAAAGTTGGTAATACTTCAAGTTTATAAAGTTCTAGGTAAGGACCTGTAATTTCGAATGGTTCTCCGCCGTTTCTTTTCATATATAGACTCATACGTGCGATTAGTGATCCGCCATAATAAATACCGTAAAATGGAGATTCACTGTCGTTTTCAATAATGTTTGCTTGCAATTCTTCCAGCATAGATAGTTCCTGGGCTCCGCACCCTTTAAATTTTTTGAATTCATCTAACGTTTTATAATTGATGAGCAAGCGCTCAACTTTTGGGAATCCCATTACATCACATCCTTTTCTTATCTCGTTGAATGCAGAAAAGTAAAAATATTTATAATAATAGTATAACTCATTTTTTTATTTTTATGAAGAAGATAGTATATTTCTTTTATTATTTTTTTGAGGATTTGCTAAACTAAGAGTATAAGCGTATTAATAGGCAGTATATACATAGTGAAAAGTGAGAGTGTATTTGTTTGGCAGAGGACAACGAAATTATAGGGTGTGCTTATGTACTTTAAAAAGATATAAAAAAGGGGGGGAGGCAAGGGCGCTTAATGTGAATCCCTTGTGTGAAAATGAAAATTGGAATTGTCGGACCAGGTGCTATTGGTCTATTGTATACATTTTATTTACAAAAAAGTAACCAAGATGTTACGTTGTTTACAAGAACAGCTAAGCAAGCTGAAGAGTTAAATGAAACAGGTGTAACTTGTATTAGAGATGGAAGATGTGAAACAGTATATCCAGCTGTTTTACCGATAGAAAGTATGGTAGCGCAAAATTTAGATTATATATTTATTGCTGTGAAGCAATATCATATAGATGACATACTACCGTTTGTGGAAGGTGCATCATCATTAATCTTTTTGCAAAACGGAATGTCGCATCTTCCAAAGATGCTGCAAATAGGGAGTGAAAATATAGCTGTTGGTATTGTAGAACATGGTGCGAAAAAAGAGGGAGGGCACATCGTTCATCATACTGGAGTAGGTGTAACGAGATTTGGAGTGGTTTGTGGCCAATCTATACATTTTAAAAAAATATTTCATTCTTTTCCGGTTGCTTATTTTCCAGTTCAAATAGAAACAGATTGGGAAGAGATTATGCGCAAAAAATTAGTAGTAAATGTATGTATCAATCCGTTGACAGCGTTATTGGGAGTTAAGAATGGTGAATTAATCACGAATCGTTTTTTTTATCAAATGATGGAGCAAGTGTTTCAGGAGGTCGCATTTCTTATTAGAGGAGAAAAAGAAATGGTATGGCAAATGGTACGAAATGTGTGTGAAGGAACGTCTCGTAATACATCCTCTATGTTAGCGGATGTAAGAGCGAATAGACAGACGGAAATTAATGCGATTGTTGGGTATGTATTAGAAGAGGCTAAGAAACAGCAACGACCAGTTCCGATACTTCAATTTTTGTTCGATGCAATAAAGGGGTTAGAAACAAGAGTATAAGTGTTATTCTTTGCTTTTAAGTGAAACATTGACTACAATGTGGATTGGTGAGAGAACTGGATACGAAAGGAAGAATTATATGGAGATAAAAGAAATCTCTGTTCCGCAACAAGGTGTTGTAGCGGACTATATGAACGGTAAAAAAGAGATACAGTCATGTTTTGATTATATGTTAACAGAAGATGCTTTTAAACAACGTTTACATGATTTGCGTGAAAGGGAGTTTTTCCGCCAAGATTTAGTAGCGCATTTATTAGAATATAATACAAAATTACAAGCGGGAGAATCTACACTTCAAAATGTAAAAGCGCTTGGAGATGAAAATACATATGTTGTTATAGCTGGACAACAAGCGGGGTTATTAACTGGACCGCTTTATACAATTCATAAAGTTATTTCAATTTTACAGCTTGCAAAGGAAAAGGAAGAAAGTTTAGGAGTTAAAGTTGTCCCTGTCTTCTGGATTGCGGGTGAAGATCATGATATGGATGAGATTAACCATACTTTTGTAGCGAAAAATAAAAAGATGAAAAAAACTATTTTTTATGATCGTAATCCGAAAAAGGCGAGTGCTTCTGAGTCTGAACTTTCTGTTGAAGATTGTAGAAGTTGGATTGAAGAGATTTTTAAAACATACCCAGAAACAAATTTTACAAAGGATGTATTAAAATTTGTTGATGATGCTTTGAAAAAATCGAATACGTATGTAGATTTCTTTGCTCATCTTATTACGAAAATCTTTGCTAATTCTGGTTTAATCCTTGTTGATTCACATCATCCTGAATTAAGAAAGTTAGAAATTCCATTTTTTAAGCGAATTATAAGTAAGTATAAAGAGGTGCAAGAGGGGCTTCGTAATCAGCAGGAAGTAATTAAAGAACTAGGATACAAACCGATTATTGAAACGAAGTCTCATGCAGTGCATATATTCATGGAAATAGATAATGAACGAGTATTGCTTGAAGAGCATCAAGGTAAGTTTGTTGGAAAGGATGGGGCGCATTCCTTTTCATATGAAGAGTTGATTGAAGAAATGGAGAGAAATCCGGCACGTTTTAGTAATAATGTTGTAACGCGTCCTCTTATGCAAGAGTATGTATTTCCTACGCTCGCATTTATTGGAGGTCCAGGGGAATTAGCTTATTGGAGTGAATTACAACAAGTATTCCATACTGTCGGTTTTCAAATGCCACCTGTCGTTCCTCGTCTTACAATTACTTATGTGGAGAGAGATATAGCGACAGATTTATTCGATCTGCAATTGAGAGAAAGTGATCCGTTTTTAAATGATGTCGATAAACTGCGTGAAAACTGGTTGTCTAATCGAGTAGAGGAACCGATTGATGATCATTTTGAAAAGGCGAAAAAAGAAATTGCCGATATTCATATATCTTTACAGCAATTTGTAAAGAAAATAGAGCCAGGATTAGGTGCGTTTGCAGGGAAAAACGAATTGAAAATTAATGAACAAATTGAACTGCTGGAAAGAATGTTGAAAAGAAATGTTGAGAAAAAGTATGAGGTTCAGCTAAATAAATTCCGCCGTATACAATTCGCACTTCGTCCATTAGGTGCGCCGCAAGAACGTGTGTGGAATGTATGTTATTATTTAAATCAGTTTGGTTTGGATTTCGTTGATCGTGTAATGGAAAACCCTTTTTCTTGGGACGGAAAACATCATGTTATAAAACTATAAAATCTTGCTCTTTGGAGCAGGATTTTATTTTTATTCCGTTGAATTTACTGTGAAGTGATTTTTTTCTGAATTATCAATCAAAAAATTGTTGGATATGGTAATTGTGTTGGATACTTAAATATATGACAAAATAGCACAAAATGTAAACGTATTATTCGCTTTTTCGACAGTTTTTTATTTAAATTCCCGCAAAAGATGATAAAATTTAGTATATAATAAAAGAAAATAGCGATTTGTATAGTATGTTGCCTTTGTTGGTAAGTTAAATGAGTCGTTCTTTCGTATTATTTCATTCTCTAAGCGTGAAATATGTGCTTAGAGGAAGGGATACATTCAACATAATTAATTGGAAAAAGAGTAGGTGCAACAATGTTTAAACACGTAACAGTGCTTTTAAAGGAAACAGTAGACGGCTTAGATATAAAGCCAGATGGTACATATGTAGATTGTACACTGGGGGGAGGAGGACATAGTTCTTATTTATTATCCCAATTAACTGAAGGTGGAAAATTAATAGCGTTTGATCAAGATGAGATAGCGATTCAAAACGCGAAAGAAAAGTTCTCTTCATACGGTGAACAGTTTATAACAGTAAAGAGTAACTTCCGTTATTTAGCTGAAAAACTGCAAGAAATAGGTATAACAGAAGTAGACGGTATTTTATTTGATTTAGGTGTTTCATCCCCACAATTAGATACACCAGAACGAGGCTTTAGTTATCATCATGATGCACCGCTAGATATGCGGATGGATCAAGATGCCCCATTAACAGCGTATGATGTTGTAAATAGCTGGTCATATGAACAACTTGTAAGGATTTTCTTCCAATACGGTGAAGAGAAATTTTCAAAACAAATTGCAAGAAAAATTGAAGCTTATCGTGAGAATAAAGCTATTGAAACGACAGGAGAATTAGTAGAGCTAATTAAAGAAGGTATTCCGGCTCCTGCTCGTAGAACTGGTGGGCATCCTGCTAAGCGAGTGTTTCAGGCAATTCGTATAGCTGTAAATGATGAATTAAAAGTATTTGAAGAAGCATTGGAATCTGCTATTGAGGTGGTTAAGCCAGGTGGAAGGGTTAGTGTTATAACATTCCATTCATTGGAAGATCGTATTTGTAAAACAACGTTTAAGCGAAATAGTACAACGCCACAATTGCCGCCAGGATTACCGATTATTCCTGATGAATTTAAGCCGAAATTAAAGCTTATTACAAGAAAACCGATTTTACCTTCTGATATAGAGTTAGAAGAAAATAATCGTGCGCGTTCTGCGAAGTTGAGAATCGCTGAAAAACGATAAAAGGGAGAGAGAGGTATGACTAATTTAGCTGTAAAGTACAAACAACAAGCGCAAGAAGAGGTGCAAATTCAAACGCCCCCACAGCAGATGGCTAAGCCAAAGGTTAAAGCGAAAATTACAAGAATCGAAAAACTGTTGTATGTAGCGTTTATTGGCTTTTTATTATATGCCTGTGTCGCGTTTATTGGAAATAAAGCAGGCCTTTATCAAGTTAATGTAGAAGCAGCGACGATAGAAGAAAAAATTGTACAGCAGCAAAAAGAAAATCAAGAATTACAAGCTGAAGTAGAGAAGTTAAGTCGCTATGAACGAATCGCTGAAGTTGCAAAAAAACATGGGCTAGAAATTAATGCGAATAATGTGAAAGGCCTCAAATAAGGCAATAGGTGTGAAGGAACGATGAAGAAGAATATGACTAAATTTCATACCAATAAGGGAGCAGGTTATTTTATGATATTTTTCCTCCTGCTCTTTTTGCTGTTATTAGCCCGATTTTTTTACATACAATCAACAGGAACAGTTCATAATCAGGATTTAGATGCACTTGCTAAACAAAAGCATAGTAAAAAAGGAGTTCTTGAAGCGAACCGAGGAACCATTTATGATCAAAACGGTCATGTGTTAGCACAAGACGCAAACTCTTATAAAATAGTAGCTGCGCTAAAAGGTGCTAACTCTGTTGAGAATAAAGAAGATACTGCAAAGAAAATTGCAGGAGTACTTGGAAAAGGCGAAGAGGATATTTTAGCTTCTTTAAATAAGGAAGGTAGAAGTCAAGTCGAATTTGGAACGTTAGGCAAGGATTTGACGAAAGAAAAGAAGGAACAAATAGAAGCGTTGAAATTGCCGGGAATATCTTTTATTACAGAAAATGCAAGGGTGTATCCAAACGGTGATTTTGCATCTTACGTTATAGGTCATGCAAAACCAAATGAGAATGGAACCTCGGTAGGTCAATTTGGCATAGAAAAAAGCTTGGATAAATACTTAAGTGCTTCTAATGGAGAAGTAGCGTATACAGGTGATCGTAAAGGTGTATCCCTTGATGGTGGAAAAGTTAATGTAAAGGCACCTAAAAATGGAGATAACGCTTATTTAACAATTGATCAACGTGTCCAAAGTTATTTAGAAGACGCGATGAAAGCAGCAAGTAAGCAATATGAGCCAGAAAGTTTAATAGGGATTGTTGCAGATCCGAAAACCGGAAAAATATTAGCGATGTCTACTAAACCTAGTTATGACCCTAATGATCGTCAAATTAAATATTTCTTCAATGACGCAATTGCCAATGCATTTGAACCTGGATCAACAATGAAAATTTTCACGTTAGCGGCAGCTATTAATGAAGGTGTGTACAAAGGGCAAGATTATTATCAGTCCGGGACATATCAAGTCGGAAATAGGAAAATAAAAGATCATAACGGTGGTGCTGGTTGGGGCTCTATCACGTTTGATGAAGGGGTAGAGCGTTCTTCAAACGTAGCGTTTGCAATTTTAGGAGATCAAAAACTTGGTCCAGAACGTTTCCGAAAATATATTCATAGTTTTGGATTAGATGAAAAAACGAACATTGATTTATCAGGTGAAGGATCGAATACAATTTTATTTGATCAGCAAATACAACAAGTGACAACAGCTTTTGGACAAGGTTCCACTGTAACACCAATTCAGCTTGTACAAGCTGCAACGGCCATTGCAAATGATGGGAAAATGATGAAACCTTATGCAATTGATAAAATTGTAGATCCAATAACAGACAAAGTAAAATTAGAACATAAGCCAGAAGAAGTAGGAAAACCTGTTACAAAGGAAACAGCAGCGCAAGTAAGACAGTTATTAGAACGTGTTGTTACATCTCCGAAAGGTACAGGGACAGCTTATAAAATTGATGGATATTCAGTTGGTGGTAAAACAGGGACAGCGCAAATTCCGGATGGAAAAGGCGGCTATATGACAGGAAGACAGAATTATATATTCTCATTCTTAGGTATGGCACCAATGGACGACCCACAACTTGTTGTGTATGTAGCTGTTAAACAGCCGAAATTAAAAGATGATGAGAACGGTGCACAGCCTTTAGCTGATATTTTTAAATATGTAACAAAAAATAGTTTAGAGTATTTAAAGATTAAGCCAAATGAAGTGAAAGATCCGAAAAAACATCTGAAAGAACAACAAACTACTGTTCCGGATGTAACTGGTAAAACGATGGCTGAAGCGGGGAAAGCAATTGATAAAGCAAAACTTCGTCCAATCGTACTAGGTGAAGGGAAAGTACAGCAACAAGTACCAAAAGCGACTGAACAAACATTGAAAGGCGACCGAGTCTTCTTGGTAGGAGATAAGCCTACAATGCCAAATATACAAGGATGGGCACTGCGTGATGTTATGAATTTAGCGAAGACATTACAGCTTAACTTGAAGCCTTCTGGTACAGGATACGTAACAGAGCAAAGTGTGGCGGAAGGAACATTATTACAACCTGGTACAGAATTAGGTGTCACACTCGTACCGCCACTCGAACCACAACAAGAAGCAGAAAAGCCGTAATGGTAAAAGAGAAGAAGTTCTAATTAAATAAGTACAAGCATATATTGGAACAAGCTAGGCGTAAGGGAGGCTTGTTCCGATATGCGTGTATCAAATGTAACAGTTAGAAAACGACTTATTTTTATACTTATATCAGGTATACTTATTTTCACTATTATCGATATTCGTCTTGGATATGTGCAATTTTTTCTTGGGAATATGTTAACGGATCGTGCGAAAGATTCATGGAGTCGTAATATTACTTTTGAACCCGAACGTGGGAAAATTTTAGACCGAAATGGTGTGGAACTTGCCACGAATAAAAGTGCTCCAACTGTCTTTGTTGTACCGAGGCAAATTGAAAAACCAGCAGAGACTGCAGAGAAGTTAGCTGCAGTATTAGGTGTGGAAAAAGATGAGATTTATAAAAGAATTACAAAAAAAGAATCGATTGTAAGGTTAGATAAAGGCGGAAGGAAAATATCACATGACAAAGCGAAAGAAGTACGAGGATTAAGTTTGAAGGGCGTGTATATCGCAGAGGATTCTATCCGGTACTATCCATTTGGAAACTTTTTATCACATGTATTAGGTTTTGCAGGTAGCGATAACCAAGGTCTTATGGGGCTAGAAAAATATTATGATAAAGAGCTAAATGGGGACAAAGGTCATGTTCGTTTTTTTGCAGATGCGAAAGGACAAAGGATGCCTAATGTTGGTGATGATTTCAAAAAGCCAGAAGCCGGTTTGAATTTAGGATTAACAATCGATGCGCGTATTACAAGGATTATGGAAAGAGAAATGAATATTGCGGAGTCAACTTATAATCCAGACGGTATGATTGCAATTGCAATGAATCCTAAAAATGGTGAAATTTTAGGTATGTCTAGTCGGCCGAGTTTTGATCCAGCGGATTTTCAAAGTGTCTCTCCAGAAGTGTATAACAGAAATCTACCTGTGTGGAGTACGTATGAGCCTGGTTCAACATTTAAGATCATTACACTAGCTGCAGCATTGAATGAAAATTTAGTAGACTTAGAGAAGGATACGTTTTATGATGATGGAGCAGCTGAAGTCGGTGGAGCTAGATTGAAATGCTGGAAAGCAGGAGGTCATGGCAGTCAAACGTTTTTAGAAGTCGTTCAAAACTCATGTAACCCGGGATTTATTGAACTTGGTGATCGCCTTGGTAAAGACCGATTATTTAAATACATTCGTAATTTTGGTTTTGGGCAGAAGACTGGGATTGACTTGCAAGGTGAAGGCAGTGGGATTTTATTTAATTTAGATAAAGTTGGTCCAGTAGAGCAAGCGACAACTTCATTCGGCCAAGGGGTTTCTGTTACACCAATTCAACAAGTAGCAGCTGTAGCGGCGGCTGTAAATGGTGGAACATTGTATCAGCCGTATATAGCTAAGGAGTTTATTGATCCGAAAAATAATCAAGTTGTTAGTAAAAAGACACCTGTTGAGAAAAGAAAAGTTATTTCCAAGGAAACTTCAGAAAAAGTTCGTTATGCATTAGAGAATGTTGTAGCGAAAGGTTCTGGTAAAGGTGCTTATATTGATGGATATCGTGTAGGTGGAAAAACGGGTACTGCTCAAAAGGTGAAAGATGGTAAATATTTAGAGAATAATTATATTGTATCTTTTATCGGATTTGCTCCAGCGGATGATCCAGAGATTGTTGTGTATGTTGCTGTTGATAATCCAAAAGGGGTTACACAGTTTGGTGGAGTGGTAGCAGCTCCAATTGTCGGGAATATCCTTCGAGATGCGCTTCCTGTTATGGGAGTGAAACCGAGAAAAGAACAAGTTGAAAAAGAATATAAATGGGGCGATACACCAACTGTGGAAGTTCCGAATTTAATTGGAATGAAAAAGAAAGATTTACAAACACAACTCGTCGATTTGCAGCTTGATATAAGTGGAGATGGAGAGAAAGTAATTAAGCAATCACCAGAAGCGGGAGCTAAAGTAAAAGAAGGCTCAAAAATTAGAATTTACTTCGGGAATTAAAGGTAACATAGTACGTTTTATGGTACAATTGGTGGAAGTGAGTTCTTTATAGAACAGTTACTTAACTTGAGACAATAAGTGTCTCAGTCATAAATAGGCCAGTAGCACTTACCTCCTTATATAGGAGGTAATGTGTTGCTTACTGAAAAAAAGATAAATAAACAATGTAGAGAGGGTTTAGTGAAATGAAGTTGCATACACTTTTATCATGTTTGCATGATTTTCCAGTTGTTCCAAAAGAAAATCCAGAAATCACATCTATAGAAGCTGATTCACGTAAAGTGAAAGAAGGAAGCTTATTTGTATGTATGAAAGGACATACGGTTGATAGCCATGATTTTGCTAAGCAAGCAGCGGCACAAGGAGCGGCTGCTATTGTTGCGGAAAGACCAATTGATGTTGACGTTCCAGTTGTACTTGTGAAAAATACTTTTCGTTCGTTAGCGGTTTTAGCTGATTATTTTTATGGTCAACCGACACACAAGTTACATTTAATCGGAATTACAGGTACAAATGGAAAGACAACAACATCGCATATTATGGATGAGATTATGCGAGCACATGGTCATAAAACAGGGCTAATTGGAACGATTAATATGAAAATCGGTGATGAAACATTTGAGGTGAAAAATACAACACCAGATGCACTAACACTTCAACAGACGTTTTCAAAAATGGTTGAACAAGGTGTGGACAGCACGGTAATGGAAGTTTCGTCACATGCGTTAGATCTTGGTCGTGTACACGGATGTGATTACGATGTAGCGGTGTTTACGAACTTAACACAAGATCATTTAGACTATCATAAAACGATGGAAGAATATAAACATGCAAAAGGGTTACTATTTGCACAGCTTGGCAATAGTTATAATCATAATCGTGAAAAGTACGCTGTGCTGAATAGCGATGATAATGTAACAGAAGAGTATATGAGAAGTACTGCAGCAACTGTTGTAACATATGGTATTGATACAACAAGTGACATTATGGCAAAAAATATCGTTATGACGAGTGGCGGAACTACATTTACCCTTGTCACACCGTATGAAAGTGTAAATGTTACGATGAAATTAATAGGTAAATTTAATGTATATAACGTACTTGCAGCAACAGCAGCAGGACTTGTTTCGGGTGTGAAATTAGAAACAATCATTGCTGTTATAAAGGAACTAGCTGGGGTTCCAGGGCGTTTTGAAGTTGTTGATGGAGGACAAAATTATACAGTTATTGTTGATTACGCACATACGCCGGATAGTTTAGAAAATGTATTAAAAACTGCAAAACAATTTGCAAAAGGTGATGTGTATTGTATCGTTGGTTGTGGTGGCGATAGGGACCGAACGAAGAGACCGATAATGGCAAGTGTTGCAACAAAATATGCAACTCATGCAATTTACACATCAGATAATCCAAGAAGTGAAGATCCAGCGGCTATTTTAGATGATATGGTACATGGTGCAAGTGGAAATAATTATGAAGTGATTATTGATAGAAAAGAAGCGATACACCATGCAATCACTAAAGTGAAAGCAGATGATATCATTATTATTGCTGGTAAGGGTCATGAAACGTATCAAATTATTGGTAAAGAAGTTCATCATTTTGATGATCGAGAAGTTGCGAAAGAAGCAATTACAGGGCGTTTAAACAACGAAGAGTAACAACGTGAGAGGAGGACTACATGTGCTTGAGCAAGGTTTATTAGTAACGGCTGGGGTAGCATTCTTAATTTCTGTTGCCCTTTCGCCATTGTTTATTCCATTTTTAAGAAAATTAAAGTTCGGACAGAGTATTCGTGATGAGGGACCAAAGTCACATCAAAAAAAATCAGGGACACCGACAATGGGTGGTATCGTCATATACGTATCTATGATGGTAACTTCACTTATTATGGCGATTAAGTTTAATTATTTAGGTGCAGAGGTTTCGTTATTACTATTAGTGACGTTTGGTTACGGATTAATCGGATTTTTAGATGACTACATAAAGGTAGTTAAGAAGAGAAATCTTGGTTTAACATCAAAACAAAAATTAGTAGGGCAGCTTGTTATTGCTATTGCATTCTTTTTAATTGGAAAAGGGCAAGCGTTCCACACATACATCATGATTCCGGGAACGGATGTTAAGTTTGAATTAGGTTGGGCGTATTTTGTACTTGTACTATTTATGCTTATTGGTGGATCAAATGCAGTTAACTTAACTGACGGTTTAGATGGTTTATTATCAGGAACAGCTGCTATTGCATTTGGAGCATTTAGTATTATTGCTGTGGCACAAGAGCAATTTGGAGTAGCGATATTCTGTATGGCAGTGGTAGGAGCTGTACTTGGATTTTTAGTATTCAATGCGAATCCAGCAAAAGTGTTTATGGGAGATACAGGTTCATTAGCTTTAGGTGGAGCCATTGCAGCTGTAGCGATTTTATTAAAACAAGAATTGCTACTTGTAATTATTGGCGGAGTATTCGTCATGGAAACTTTATCGGTTATTATTCAGGTCATTTCATTTAAAACAACAGGAAAACGTGTCTTTAAAATGAGTCCATTACACCATCATTATGAATTATGTGGTTGGTCAGAGTGGCGTGTTGTTGTGACGTTTTGGTCTGCAGGATTTTTATTAGCTGTGTTAGGAATTTATATCGGGGTGTGGATGTAATTGAAAACTGTAACTGAATTTCAAAATAAGAATATTCTTGTATTAGGCATTGCAAAAAGTGGTTATGCAGCAGCTACATTGTTACAAAAGTTAGGGGCGAATGTCATTGTAAATGACGGAAAGCCTTTAGCAGACAATGTACTTGCTGCAGAATTACAAGCAAAAGGAATGGACGTTGTATGCGGTGGCCATCCTTTAGAATTATTAGAGAGAAATATTTCTCTTGTCGTTAAAAATCCAGGAATCCCGTATTCTAATCCAATATTAGTTGCTGCGAAAGAAAAGCAAATTCCAATTGTTACGGAAGTTGAATTAGCATATCGTATTTCAAAAGCGCCATTTGTTGGAATTACAGGATCTAATGGTAAAACGACGACAACAATGCTGACATTTGAAATGTTAAAAGAAGGACAAAAGCATCCTGTTATTGCAGGGAATATAGGAACTGTAGCTTGTGAAGTAGCACAGGATGCAAAAGAAAATGAAGTTGTAGTTACAGAACTTTCATCGTTCCAATTGATGGGAGTAGAATCGTTCCAACCTAAAATTGCAGCGTTCTTAAACTTATTTGAAGCCCACTTAGATTATCATGGGACGAAGAAGGAATATGGTTTAGCAAAAGCAAATGTTTTTAAAAACCAAACAGAAAACGATTATAGTGTAATAAACGTGGATGATGCAGATGTGATGGCTTTATCTGCGGATACTAAAGGTCAAAAAATCTTGTTTTCGACAACGAAAGAAATTGAAGAGGGCGCGTGTATAAAAGATAACGCTCTTTATTTCAAAGGTGAAAAAGTTGTTGAAGTAAGCGATATCGTTTTACCTGGTCAACATAATCTAGAAAATATTTTAGCTGCGATGAGTATTGCGAAATTATTAGGTACTTCTAATGAAGCAATTACGGTCGTGTTAAAACGTTTTACGGGTGTAAAACATCGTTTAGAATATGTAACAACGATTAACAACCGTAAGTTTTATAATGACTCAAAAGCAACGAATATGTTAGCGACTGAGAAAGCACTATCTGCGTTTACACAACCGATTGTGTTACTAGCAGGTGGGCTTGACCGCGGAAATGAATTCGATGATTTAATTCCGTATTTCAAAAATGTAAAAGCGATTGTAACATTTGGACAAACAGCTCCCAAACTAGTAAGAGCGGCAGAAAAAGCGGGATTAGATATAATTGAAAGTGTCGATACTTTAGATGAAGCAGTGGTGAAAGCTTATGCTCATTCTAAAGAAGGTGATGTTGTTCTTCTTTCTCCAGCGTGTGCAAGCTGGGATCAGTTTAAAACATTTGAAGAAAGAGGAGACATTTTTATACAAGCTGTGCATAAACTTATATAAAGTAAATCAAAACATCAGTAGGCTAACACCTACTGATGTTTTGTTACATAGGGCAAAAGGTTCTGCCTAAAGAGGTGGTGTTTGTGGGTAATGAAGAAAACGCCTGATTTTATGCTCATCATCGTAACACTTTCATTGTTGACAATCGGAATGATTATGGTTTATAGTGCGAGTGCAGTTTGGGCCTCTTATAAAATGGGGGACTCATTCTTTTTTGCAAAAAGACAATTACTGTTTGCGGGTCTTGGTGTAGTAGCTATGTTTTTTATTATGAAAATTGATTATTGGGTGTGGCGTACGTATTCAAAAGTAATTTTGCTAGTTTGCTTCATTCTTCTTATTCTCGTTCTTATTCCTGGAGTAGGTCTTGTTCGAGGAGGAGCACGAAGTTGGATTGGGATCGGAGCATTTTCGATTCAACCGTCAGAATTTATGAAGTTTGCGATGATTATTTTCTTGGCAAAGTTTTTAGCGGAACGGCAAAAATTGATTACATCTTTTAAACGTGGTTTATTACCGGCTCTTAGTTTTGTGTTTCTTGCTTTTGGGATGATTATGTTACAGCCAGACCTTGGGACAGGAACGGTAATGGTTGGGACATGTATCATTATGATATTTATTTCGGGAGCGAGGGTCTTTCACTTTGCAATGTTTGGTTTGATTGGTGTAGCAGGATTTGTAGGGTTAATTGCATCAGCACCGTATCGAATGAAACGCATTACATCATATTTAGATCCGTGGTCAGATCCGCTTGGAAGTGGATTTCAAATTATCCAATCATTACTCGCAATTGGACCTGGTGGATTATTTGGGCTTGGACTTGGACAAAGTAGACAAAAATTTCTTTATTTACCTGAACCACAAACTGACTTTATATTTGCGATCTTATCCGAGGAATTAGGTTTTATTGGTGGTTCATTTGTGTTATTATTATTTAGTCTATTATTATGGCGCGGGATTCGTATCGCATTAGGAGCGCCAGATTTATATGGTACGTTTTTAGCAGTAGGTATTGTGGCGATGATTGCGATTCAAGTAATGATTAATGTTGGTGTTGTAACAGGACTGATGCCTGTTACGGGTATTACCTTGCCGTTTTTAAGTTATGGTGGATCAAGTTTGACATTAATGTTAATGGCAGTAGGTGTATTATTAAATATAAGTCGCCATTCTCGCTACTAAACCCTGTTTATAAGACAGGGTTTTTCGTATGTGTGTAAAAATGCAATATGTATATAGAAATAAATATAATGGAAATAAGAAAGAGAAGCGGAGGAGTTAGTAGTGCGTGTATTAGTGAGTGGTGGGGGTACTGGTGGTCATATTTATCCAGCTCTTGCTTTAATTAGAGAAATAAAAAAGTTAAATCCAGAAGCAAGATTTTTATATATTGGTACGGAAAATGGACTAGAGAGTACAATCGTTCCAAAAGCAGGTATACCATTTCAATCTATTGTTATAAGTGGATTTAAACGAAAAATATCATTAGATAATGTGAAAACAGTAATGCGTTTTCTAAAAGGTGTACAGGATAGTAAACGATATATTCGTCGTTTTAATCCGGATATCGTAATTGGAACGGGTGGATATGTATGTGGACCAGTTGTATACGCTGCAGCCAAATTAGGTATTCCAACTATTGTACATGAACAAAATAGTGTACCAGGTGTAACGAACAAATTTTTAAGTCGTTATGTTGATAAAGTTGCTGTTTGTTTTGAAGCAGCTACAGAGCATTTTCCAGAGTCAAAAGTGGTAATGACAGGTAATCCGCGAGCATCAGAGGTAATGGATCAAAATGGAATGAAAGGGAAACGTTCAGTTGGGCTTTCTCTTCCTAAAAAGTCTGTACTTATATTTGGTGGAAGTCGTGGAGCTAGACCGATTAACGATGCCTTCGTTGAAGCAATTGAACAGTTTGGGAACAAAAGCTACGAAATACTATATGTAACAGGTGAAGTACATTATGACAAAGTGATGGAAGCCGTGAAGCAAAAAGGGAACCCGAACAATGTTATTATTAAGCCGTTCATTCATAATATGCCAGAGGTACTAACTGGTGTAGACCTTGTTGTTTCAAGGGCTGGGGCAACAACACTTGCAGAATTAACAGCGTTAGGAAAACCAAGTGTGTTAATACCGAGTCCGTACGTAACAAATAATCATCAGGAAAAGAATGCACGTTCAGTTGTTGATAAAGGAGCGGCAAAAATGTTACTTGAAAAAGATTTAACAGCTGAAACGCTTATTCGTGATATTGATGAGATTTTATTGGATGCACAAACATTACAAAATATGAAGCTAGCTGCTAAGCAACTAGGTATTCCAGATGCAGCAAATAAGCTGTATGAAGTAATGAATAAGCTTGTAAAAAAATAAAGTGAGGCTTTAATCAGTGGGGAGTGATTCTTTCTCGTTGATTATTACCTTTCACTAATCGGATGTTTACTGGCATCCCGATTCTCGCCTAACTTCTTTGTTACCGCCGAATTTTGATTTAGGAGCTGTACTGCCCGTAAATAGAGGGATAACGTTAGGTGAACGCCCTGCATATTATTGTCATAAGGAGACTTAATATGGGGGAGATTGTCTATGGAACAATTAGTAAATGAGCTTATAGAAGCAGACGTTGGTCGTGTTTTAGTTAATGAGTCGTTAGCACGTTATACAACTATGAAAATAGGTGGACCAGCGGATATTTTAATTGTGCCAAAGCATGTAGCCGGTATTGAAAAAACATTACAGTTAGTAAAGCAATACAAAACGAAGTGGACTGTAATTGGGCGCGGTTCAAACCTTCTTGTATCTGATCAAGGCATAGAAGGTGTTGTTATTCGTTTAGGAGAAGGATTAGATCACTTAGAGGTCGAAAAACATAAGGTAAGAGTTGGTAGTGGATATCCTCTTATTAAATTGTCAACTTTACTTAGTCGTCAAGGGTTAGCTGGATTGGAGTTTGCAAGCGGTATTCCAGGAAGTGTCGGTGGTGCAGTATATATGAATGCAGGTGCACATAAATCGGATATATCGAGTGTATTATCGAAGGCTCTCATTCTGTTTGAAGACGGTACAATTGACTGGTTAATGAATAAAGAACTGGAGTTTTCTTATCGGGCATCTGTATTGCAAACGAAACGTCCTGGTATTGTTTTAGAGGCGGAGTTTCAATTACAGGCGGGAAAACGTGAAGAAATTGTACGTAGCATGCAAAATAATAAAGATTACCGCCGTGAAACGCAACCATGGAATCACCCGTGTGCAGGAAGTGTATTTCGGAATCCAATCCCACATTTTGCAGGAGATTTAGTAGAAAAAGCAGGGCTTCGTGGTTATAGGATTGGTGGAGCTCAAATTTCTGAAATGCATGGCAATTTTATTGTTAATACCGGGGGAGCTTCAGCGCAAGATGTATTGTCCTTAATTGAATTAATAAAACATACAATTAAGGATAAATTTGATGTAGATATGCATACAGAAGTAGAAATCATTGGAAGATAACGGTTATTCGTTCCGCTCATTATCATTTATGTTATAATAAGAAGATAAGAACGGCATGAGGAACATGCCGTTCTTTATGTTACATAGGGGGATCGTACATGAATAATAGTAAAGTGATTAAACTACAAGATCGTGTACCAAAATTGAAAAATCAAAAGAAAAAAAACAAAAAAAATGTTAATCATCGATTGATTTTATACATATCAATTTTATTTTTATTAGTGCTCTTTTTAATTTATTTTCGGTCTCCGCTTAGTAATATAAAAAAGATTAGTGTGTTTGGAAATCACTATATGACGGATGAGCAAGTAATGAAGGATTCAGGCGTGACATATGATACAAGTTATTTCCGAGTGACAGCACATAAAGCTGAAGAAAACTTAACGAAGCGAAAAGAAATTAAAGCAGTAAATGTAAAAAAACGTTTTCCAAACAAGATTGATATTCATATCGAAGAATATTTAACGATTGGTTATATAAATAAAGAGGGAAAATTACAACCGTTATTAGAAAATGGAAAAACGCTTGATGTACTACCTAATGGAAAACTTCCTGTTGCAGCACCGATTTTCGAACCTTTTAAAGAAGAGAAAATGAAGGAGTTAATCGCTGAACTAGAAAAATTAACACCAGCTATTTTAAAATCTATTTCGGAGATTCGCTATTCACCAACGAATGCGAATGAAGATCATCTTACTTTATATATGAATGAAGGTTATGAAGTGAGCACTACGATTCAAAATTTTGCAAAACGTATGGAAGCCTATCCGCTTATTTTAAAAACAATTGAGCCAGGTAAGAAGGTATTAATTGACTTAGAAGTAGGTGCATATACGAAAGAATTAGGTGCGGAAGAAAAAAAAGAATAGAATGGTAGTTTTCGTTGATTATAGCAGAAAAAACGAAACGAATGTTCTATTATATGTATACGAATTTAGAAGAATGGTTCATTTGATGAAAAATATGTAAAAATTCTTAGATTCATACTAGTATTGGTACAAGTTTCACTTTTCTATGAGTACATCTTAGTGTAGACTTATACTTGGCGGTAAACTTTACACTCGAAATAGAATTATTTCAAGATAAGCAGTTATTCATAGTTTACTGCGATATTCTTAATTGAATGCTAAATAAAAATAAGAAAAATATAGGGTTAAAAAAGGGAAACGTATAAAGACGTTGAATATTTTTCTTATAAATAGTAAAGTTGCGATTGTTGTTCCATATATTGAGTTGTATGGTATAAATAAAGAAGGAGGTGCCAAAGAATGAACAGCAATGAAATATATGTTAGTCTTGACATCGGTACATCCAATGTTAAAGTCATCATTGGTGAAATGGTTAATGACAGCTTAAACATTATTGGTGTTGGAAATGTAAAATCAAATGGTTTAAAGAAGGGATCGATAGTTGATATAGACGAGACTGTTCGATCAATTAAAAAAGCAATTGAACAAGCTGAGCGCATGGTGGGAATCCACATTGAGCAAGTTGTAGTAGGTGTCAATGCAAACCAGGTACAGCTACTTCCTTGTCACGGAGTAGTCGCTGTTTCAAATGAAGATCGTGAAATCGGGAATGAAGATGTCTTACGCGTTCTAGATGCAGCACAAGTTGTGTCAATTGCTCCAGAACGTGAGTTTATTGATGTGGTACCTCGACAGTTCATCGTAGACGGTCTTGACGAGATTAACGATCCACGCGGGATGATCGGTGTAAGATTAGAAATGGAAGGTACACTTATTACAGGCTCGAGAACTTTACTACATAACCTACTTCGTTGTGTAGAAAAAGCAGGTCTTGAAATTGTTGATATTTGTCTTCAACCTTTAGCGGCTGCAACAGTTGCTATATCTTCAGATGAAAAAAATAGAGGAGTAGCCCTTGTTGATATGGGGGGAGGATCTACAACTTTATCTATTTTTAAAGATGGAGAGTTACAAGCGACGAGCGTATTACCATTAGGTGGAGACCATATAACGAAGGATATTGCGATTGGGTTGAAAACTTCAACAGAAAATGCAGATCAAATTAAGTTGAAATATGGACATGCTTTTTATGATACAGCATCTGAAGAAGAGATGTTTACGGTTCCTATTATGGGAAGTGATCAAACAGAACAATATTCTCAGTTGGAATTATCGGATATAATAGAGGCTCGTGTAGAGGAAATTTTAATGTTTGTTCAAGATGAAGTGCGTAAGTTAGGAGTAAAGCAAGTGGCTTCTGGTTATGTACTAACTGGTGGAATTGCTTCTATGCCAGGTGTTCTTGACCTTGCATATGATATTTTACATGAAAATGTTCGTGTAGCAACTCCTGATTATATTGGTGTGCGTGAGCCCCAATATACAAGTGGAGTTGGATTAATTAAACATTCTTATCAAAAAGCTAAATTACGTGGGAAAAATGTGCAGGAAAAGCAAGAGCATTTTGAACCAGTACCAGCACCAGCACCAACGCCGGTACAACAGCAACCTGCAAAACAAAAAACTCGTAATCAAAACAATAATAATCAAAATGATGACCGCATGATGTCAAAAGTAAAACGTGTATTCCGTTATTTATGGGATTAAAATTGGACACGAAAAATGAGGTTCTAGGGGGATTTCGACATGTTAGAGTTTGATACTACTCAAGATCAATTAGCGAATATAAAAGTTATCGGTGTCGGCGGTGGCGGAAACAATGCTGTAAACCGTATGATTGAACACGGTGTACAAGGTGTAGACTTTATCGCTGTGAACACTGATGCACAAGCATTAAATCTATCAAAAGCTGAAACGAAAATGCAAATTGGTGGAAAATTAACGCGTGGACTTGGTGCAGGCGCAAACCCTGAAGTAGGGAAAAAAGCTGCAGAAGAAAGTAAAGAACAGATCCAAGAAGCGCTTCGTGGTGCGGATATGGTCTTCGTAACTGCCGGTATGGGCGGTGGAACTGGAACTGGTGCAGCTCCAGTTGTTGCTCAAGTTGCAAAAGAATTAGGTGCTTTAACAGTTGGTGTTGTAACACGTCCATTTACTTTTGAAGGACGTAAGCGTGCGACGCAAGCAGCATCTGGTATTGCAGCATTTAAAGAAAATGTAGATACTCTTATTGTAATTCCAAATGATCGCTTATTAGAGATTGTTGATAAAAATACGCCAATGTTAGAAGCATTCCGTGAAGCTGATAACGTATTACGTCAAGGTGTTCAAGGTATTTCGGATTTAATTGCAACACCAGGTTTAATTAACTTAGACTTTGCAGACGTAAAGACAATTATGTCTAATAGAGGTTCTGCTTTAATGGGTATTGGTTCTGGTAACGGGGAAAATCGTGCTGCAGAAGCTGCGAAAAAAGCGATTTCTAGTCCATTACTAGAAACATCTATTGATGGAGCTCAAGGTGTTATCATGAACATTACGGGTGGCGCTAACTTAAGCTTATATGAAGTACAAGAAGCGGCAGATATCGTAGCTTCAGCTTCAGATCCAGAAGTAAATATGATCTTCGGTTCTGTTATTAACGAAGGATTAAAAGATGATATCGTTGTAACTGTAATTGCAACTGGTTTTGATGATAGCATTGCAACTCAACCACCAAAACCAATTATTCGTCCGAATGCGAACCACACGCAACAACAGCAACAACCAGTAGCTCAACCTTCAAAACAACGTGAAGTAAAGCGTGAAATGAAGCGTGAAGAGCCAGTTGTACATGAGCGTCATTCAGATTCAGATGATATCGATATTCCAGCATTTTTACGTAACCGTCGTAGACGATAAAAAAAGGAGCTTTCATGCTCCTTTTTTGTTTTTTAAATGGAAAAGACCTGCTAAGCAGGTCTTTTTTTATTTCGTATATTTCAATATATTTTGTTGGTGAAAATAAGAGTATATCATTCTATGAATTTGTACTTTTATTTTTTACCGACAGATTATGTCTAGAAATCACAAAATAACAAAAAAACACCTCCGCAAATTGACACACTTTCCTATTGGATATGCATTATACTAGTCTCAACTTGAAAAAAGAGGTGAATTGTTTGGTTGTTTACGCCGACGTTGTTTGGTTGTTAAACGCCTGCATTGATTTTCTTTTGCTTTTATTAACAGCTACCGTGTTAAAAAAGAAGATCAAAAGATGGAGGCTTGTGTTAGGGGCATTTATAGGTTCAACTATTGTTATTTTTGCCTTTACTCCTTTTGCTTCTATGATGATACATCCAATTATGAAACTACTGTACTCGTTACTTATTGTGTATACAGCATTTGGGTTTACAACATTTAGAAATTATGCACAAACTGTTTTTACTTTTTACTTTGTAACCTTTATGGTTGGCGGAGGATTAATTGGAACTCATTTCTTTTTGCAAACGAATGAAATGGTAAATGGATTGGTTCAATCTCAGTCAATTTCTTACGGCGATCCAATTAGTTGGTTATTTGTTATTTTTGGTTTTCCGGTAATTTATTATTTTTCTAAAAAGCGTATTGAAAGCGTAGAGGTCACGAAAATACACTATGACCAAATTGTAAAAGTAAAAATTCAATTAGCCGAAGAAGAACTAGAACTGGCAGGTCTTATTGACAGTGGGAACCAACTTTACGACCCATTAACAAAAACACCCGTTATGATTATGCATGTTTCATCATTAGAACATTGCTTACCATCTTGGTTAACAGAACAAATTTATTCCAAAACAGAAATTCCTCAAATACCAGAAAATGATTCTGGTTGGGCGACAAAATTACGTTTAATTCCTTTCCGTGCAGTAGGAGTAGAAAGTCAATTTTTGTGGGCAATTAAGCCTGACAGTGTGCAAGTTGATCATGAAGGTAGTTCTATTGTTGTAAACAAAGTATTAATTGGATTAAATACACAACAACTGTCTACTAATGGGGAGTATCAATGTATTGTGCATCCAAAAATGTTGATTTCACAAAAAATGGTGATCGCTTAATAATGAGAGGCGGGATAATATGATGAAATTAAAATTTTATTTAGTATACCTTTGGTATAAAGTATTGCTGAAATTAGGAATTAAGACCGATGAAATTTATTATATTGGTGGAAGTGAAGCGTTGCCACCACCGTTAACGAAAGAAGAAGAGGAAGTTCTTTTGAATAAATTGCCAAAAGGAGATCAGGCAGCAAGGTCATTACTTATTGAACGCAACTTAAGGCTCGTTGTATATATAGCAAGAAAGTTTGAAAATACAGGGATAAATATTGAAGATTTAATTAGTATAGGAACAATCGGCCTTATTAAAGCGGTAAATACATTTAATCCAGAAAAGAAAATAAAATTAGCAACATATGCATCGCGTTGTATAGAAAATGAAATTTTAATGCATTTACGTCGGAATAACAAAAATCGTTCGGAAGTTTCTTTTGATGAACCGCTAAACATTGATTGGGATGGGAATGAACTATTGTTGTCTGACGTGTTAGGTACAGATGATGATATTATTACAAAAGATTTAGAAGCTACTGTAGATCGTCACCTTTTAATGAAAGCATTACACCAATTAAATGATCGTGAAAAACAAATTATGGAACTTCGGTTTGGGCTTGCTGGAGGAGAGGAAAAGACGCAAAAAGATGTGGCGGATATGCTTGGGATTTCACAGTCATACATTTCGCGTTTAGAAAAAAGAATTATAAAAAGATTACGAAAAGAATTTAATAAAATGGTGTGAAGAATAAGACCAGCCGTTATGTAGGCTGGTCTTATTCTATTTAGTTGTATTAGGAAAGATAATTTAAATGAAAAATAGTGAAAAAACCATATGCATAAAATCCCCTTCAAAGGAAATACTTTACACTGTACAGCAACTCCCGATAGGAGGGAACACTTTGACGAGAAACAAAGTAGAAATTTGCGGTGTTGATACAGCTAAACTTCCAGTATTAAAAAATGAAGAGATGCGTAAATTATTTCGTGAAATGCAAAGTGGAGAGATAAGCGCAAGAGAAAAATTAGTGAATGGAAACTTACGTCTTGTACTGAGCGTCATCCAAAGATTTAATAACAGAGGAGAATATGTTGACGATTTATTCCAAGTTGGTTGCATCGGACTTATGAAATCAATTGATAATTTTGATTTAGGCCAAAATGTAAAATTTTCAACGTATGCTGTGCCGATGATTATTGGGGAAATACGCAGATATTTGCGTGATAATAATCCGATTCGCGTATCGCGCTCATTGCGAGATATTGCGTATAAAGCTTTGCAAGTAAGAGAGAAGTTAATTGCAGAAAATTCAAAAGAACCAACAGCAATGGATATTGCAAAAGTGCTAGAAGTAACTCATGAAGAGATAGTATTTGCTTTAGATGCGATTCAAGATCCAGTTTCATTATTTGAACCGATTTATAATGATGGAGGAGATCCTATCTTTGTTATGGATCAGTTAAGTGATGAAAAACAAAAGGACGAGCAGTGGGTTGAAGAACTAGCATTGAAAGAAGGAATGAAGCGTTTAAATGATCGAGAGAAAATGATTATTAGAAAACGTTTCTTCCAAGGAAAGACACAGATGGAAGTTGCAGAAGAAATTGGGATTTCCCAAGCGCAAGTATCACGTTTAGAGAAGTCAGCCATTAAACAAATGAATAAAACGATTCAAGGATAAGGTCTCACCAATTATGGTGAGACCTTTTTATATGTAATATGGTTTGTGCTCATAGTAGGGGATTAGTGTTCATATAATGAAACTAGCATGGTGTTTCGTATAGGTGGCTTCCTGTAAATATGAGAAACAGCTTCCAATTCGTCATATAAGGGGGAGAGGGTAAAAATGGTGATACGAATTTCAGAGTTACAGATGAAGGATGTTATAAATATTTCAGATGGAAAAAGGATTGGGAATATTGGAGATATTGAAATTGATATGAACACAGGGCAAGTTTGTTCTGTTATTATTTCCAAACAGACACGTATGCTAGGTATTTTTGGAAAAGATGTTGAGATTGTAATTCCTTGGAAGGAAATTGTGAAAATTGGGGAGGATGTCATACTTGTAAGAGTAGATCCTGTTAATACTGTAACAGAATCAATACAAACACCGACAATTTCATAAAGAATATTACAAATTCCTCTTTTTTTTCTGTTAGGATTATGAAAAAATAAAAGTATGGTAAAATAGACAGGAAGTACCATGCTTTTTTCTGTTATTTTAATTAAAAGGAGCCGCTTTATTATGAGAGAACCATTTAAATATGTGGACGGTATACTGTATTTACAAGCGTGGAAAGAACTTGGAAACATTACTGCTGGATTTACGACAAAAGATGGTGGGATAAGTACGGGCTCCTTTCATGCGATGAATTTAGGATTACATGTGAATGATATCGTGGAGAACGTTCATGAAAACAGACGCATTTTAGCAAATAAGTTACAAAAACCATTAGAAAACTGGATTTGCTCTGAACAAGTTCATGATCATCATGTTGAAAAAGTAGGGCAACAGGAAAAAGGAAGTGGCGTTTATTCATATGAGGACGGCATTTCAAAAACAGATGGCATTTATACGAGTAATGAAGATGTTCTGTTAACGTCTTGTTACGCGGATTGTGTTCCGCTCTATTTTTATGCACCATCACATGGTATGATAGGACTTGCGCATGCTGGATGGAAAGGCACTGTACAAGAGATTGCAAAGGAAATGATTCAAAAGTGGAATGCAGAAGGTATTTCAAGTGATGAAATTCATGTTGCAATTGGACCGTCGATTGGATCTTGTTGTTATGTTGTGGATGATCGTGTATTAACAGCAGCACAGAAAGTAATTAACGGTGCTGTTCCTCATCAAAAAATTTCTGACGGGCAGTACGCAATTAATTTAAAAGAAATTAATCGTATATTATGTGTACAAGCAGGCATAAAAGAAGAGCATATTGTAATGTCATCTCTTTGTACAAGCTGTGAAGAGCAACTATTTTTCTCTCATCGTCGTGATCAAGGTAAGACAGGAAGAATGTTGAGTTTCATAGGTTTTAAGGAGGAAGGAAGCAAGTGACAGTACAAGAAAATTTAGTAATTGTAAACGAAGCTATTAAAGAATCTTGCGTTCGAGCTGGACGTTCGTTGCAAGATATTAAACTTGTTGCAGTGACAAAAACTGTAGGGATTGAAAAAACAAACGAAGTAATTGAAACTGGAATTATCGATTTAGGTGAAAATAGAAATGAAGGTTTCTTACAGAAATATGAGCATTTCGGTTCAAAAGTTAATTGGCACTTTATTGGCTCATTACAAACGAGAAAAGTAAAAGAAATCATTAATGAAATTGATTATTTACATTCGTTAGATCGTCTTTCCCTGGCGAAAGAAATTCAGAAACGTGCTGATAAGAAAGTGAAATGCTTTATTCAAGTGAAAACCTCATCTGAAGAATCGAAGCAAGGATTAGCAATAGAAGAGGTTGTTTCTTTTATTCAAAGTTTGCAAGAATTCGATAAAATTGAAGTGGTTGGACTAATGACGATGGCTCCATTTACAGAAGAAGAGGAAGAAATCAGACGCTGTTTTAAGGAATTACGTATGTTGCAAACAAAGGTGCAGGAGCTAGAGTTATTACATGCGCCATGTAAAGAATTATCAATGGGAATGTCCAACGATTACACGATTGCAATTGAAGAAGGGGCTACATATATTCGTTTGGGAACGATTTTAGTAGGAAAAGCGTAAAAGGAAGGAGAATCTTATTATGAGTTGGTCAAAAGTAAAATACTTCTTTTTTGATACACCGGAAGAAAAAGAAGCAGCTCAATATGGTTATGAAAAGGAGCAAACAGACATGAAAAAGCAGCAAGATCCACCAGAACAACAAGATGTTACGTTTCCAAAAGCGCAACCGAAGCAAAATGTTGTGAGTATTGAAACAGCAAAACAATCTTCAAAAGTTGTTTTATTAGAACCACGCACATATTCGGAAGCACAAGGGATTGCGGACCACTTAAAAGGTAGACGAGCTGTTGTAATTAATTTGCAGAGAATGTCTACTGATCAAGCGGTACGTATCGTTGACTTTTTAAGTGGTACTGTATACGCTATAGGCGGGGACATTCAAAAAATAGGACCGAAAACATTTATGTGTACACCTGAAAATGTTGATATTGTTGGTGCAATTTCAGAGTTATTCGGTGAAGAAGAAGAAACAAATATAAAGAGGTGGTAATACGCCATGACAACAGTTTTAATGGTGTTAAGTTCTGCTATCGAGATTTACTCGTGGGCACTGATTATTTACATTCTCCTATCATGGTTTCCTGGTGCAAAGGAATCATCTTTTGGAGAGTTCTTGGCGCGAATTTGTGAACCGTATTTAGAACCATTCCGCAGATTTATTCCGCCGCTTGGTATGATTGATATTTCTCCACTCGTTGCGATTTTTGCGTTAAAACTTGCTAAAAGTGGTTTGTTCAGTTTGTTCAGCTATTTCTTATAGTAAGAGGTTAAATACATGAGCATTTACGAACATTTTAGGCCTGATGAAGAGGTCTTTGTAGATAAAGTGCTGGAGTGGAAGCGAACAGCGGAGTACCATCAAGTGAAATTAACAGATTTCCTTGATCCAAGACAGCAACAAATTGTTTCTATGGTAATTGGACAAGGAGATGTCGCTGTGCAATTTGGTGGTGCAACGCCTAATGCAGAGCGTAAAAGAGCACTCATTTATCCAGACTATCTAGAATTAAATGAAGAAGAATTTCAAGTAGAAGTATTAGAAATTGACTATCCTTCCAAGTTTTATACGCTAGAACATAGGCAAATATTAGGTACATTTATGTCTCTTGGTTTAACGAGAGAAAAATGTGGTGATATTTTGCTGCAAGAAAATCGTGCCCAAATTGTAGTTGCGAAAGAAATCGTATCGTACATTGAGATGAACTTACAAGCAATAGGAAAAGTAAAAGTCTCCTTATCAGCAGTACAAGGAGAACAAATTCTACAAATACATGAAACGTGGGGGGAGAAATCTGGAACGGTTTCTTCACTTCGTTTAGATGTTATGTTAGCTGAAATGTTACATTTATCTAGACAGAAAGTACAACCTTTCATAAAAAATGGTTTAGTAAAAGTCAATTGGAAAACAGTGGAGCAAACTTCTTATGAATGTTATCCAGGAGATGTTTTTTCTGTTAGAGGATATGGCCGAAGTAAATTATTTTCTGTAGAAGGTAGAACAAAACGCGACAAATGGAGAATTTTGTATGGTATACTAAAATGATTGGTTTTTTAGAAGGAAATCCTCCTATTTTGTCGAAGAAAAGATATAATTGAAAGAGGAAATTTAGATAACTACTTGGAGGTGGCGTTGTGCCGTTAACACCATTAGATATTCATAACAAAGAATTTGGTCGCGGATTCCGTGGCTATGATGAAGATCAAGTAAATGAGTTTCTTGATCAAATTATCAAAGATTATGAATTGGTCATTCGTGAGAAAAAAGCTTTAGAAGAAAAAGTTGCGCAGTTAGAAGGGAAGTTAGATCATTTCTCTAATATTGAAGATACGTTAAACAAATCTATCGTTGTTGCGCAAGAAGCAGCGGAAGAAGTAAAACGTAATGCGCAAAAAGAAGCGAAATTAATTGTGCGTGAAGCTGAAAAGAATGCTGATCGTATTATTAACGAAGCATTAGTAAAATCAAGAAAAGTTGCTTTTGATATTGAAGAGCTAAAGAAACAAGCGAAAGTATTCCGAACTCGTTTCCGTATGTTATTAGAAACACAGCTTGAAATGTTAAACAACGATGATTGGGATAAACTAATTGAGTTAGAAGACGAAGTAGATGAACTGTTGAAAAAAGAAGAAACAGTGTAAGCTTGACGTTTTTCTCATTATTACATATAATTTTAAACAACATATTTATTAAGAAAAACGAAGATAGGGATAAGTACCTTTTCAAACCTTATATAGCGAACTGAGGATGGTGTAAGCTCAGGATAAGGAGATAGTGGGAATATCACCCTGGAGTTCCGCGCTGAACAAATAGAGTAAGCGTAGGCGTGTATTCGCGTTAAGAATATAAAGAGGATTCTATACATATGTATATGATCTACTAGGGTGGTACCGCGGGAGACTTTCTCGTCCCTTTTTGGGATGAGAAAGTCTCTTTTTTATTCCGTTTTTTAAGTATTTCTTTTATACATGTAAGGAGGAATTGAGCATGGAGTACAAAAATACATTACTGATGCCGAAAACAGAGTTCCCAATGCGTGGGAACTTACCAAAACGTGAGCCTGCAATGCAAGAAAAATGGGCTGAAATGAATATTTACGAAAAAGTACAAGAACATACAAAAGGTCGTCCTTTATTTGTATTGCATGATGGACCTCCATATGCGAATGGTGACATTCATATGGGACATGCATTAAATAAAGTATTAAAAGACTTTATTGTTCGTTATAAATCAATGACTGGTTTTAGTGCGCCATATGTTCCAGGATGGGATACGCACGGTTTACCAATTGAACAAGCTTTAACAAATAAAGGCGTAAAACGTAAAGAAATGACAGTTGCTGAGTTCCGTAAGTTATGTGCAGAGTATGCATATGAACAAGTAGAACGTCAACGTGAACAATTTAAGCGTTTAGGTGTACGTGCAGATTGGGATAATCCATATATTACTTTAGAGCCAGCTTATGAAGCACAACAAATTAAAGTGTTTGGTGACATGGCGAAAAAAGGTTATATCTATAAAGGTCAAAAACCAGTTTACTGGTCTCCAACGAGTGAATCTGCTTTAGCAGAAGCTGAAATTGAATATCAAGATAAAAAATCAGCATCTATTTACGTAGCATTCCCTGTAAAAGATGGAAAGAATGTATTAGAAGGTGATGAAAAGTACATCATTTGGACAACAACACCTTGGACATTACCTGCAAACTTAGGTATTTCTGTTCACCCAGAGCTTGAATATAGTATTGTAAAAGTAAATGATGAGAAATTTATCATTGCTTCTGAGCTGTTTGAGACAGTTGCAAAAACGTTAGAGTGGGAAAATGCTGAAGTTGTGAAAACAGTAAAAGGTAGCGAACTTGAGTACACAGTTGCAAAACATCCATTCTACGATCGTGATTCATTAGTTATGCTAGGAGATCACGTAACAACAGATGCAGGTACAGGTTGTGTTCATACAGCACCAGGACACGGGGAAGATGACTTCGTTGTTGGTAAAAAGTATGGATTAGAAGTACTTTGCCCAGTCGATGATAAAGGTGTATTAACAAATGAAGCACCTGGATTTGAAGGCTTATTCTATGATAAAGCTAACAAGCCAATTACAGAAAAATTAGAAGAAGTAGGCGCGTTACTGAAACTAACATTCATTACACATTCATACCCACATGATTGGAGAACGAAAAAACCAATTATTTTCCGTGCGACAGCACAGTGGTTTGCATCTATTGAAGCATTCCGTAAAGAATTAATAGAAGCTGTAGCGGAAACGAAATGGGTACCAGCATGGGGAGAAACTCGTCTTCATAATATGGTTCGTGACCGTGGTGACTGGTGTATTTCTCGTCAGCGTGCATGGGGTGTGCCAATTCCGGTATTCTATGCTGAGAATGGTGATCCAATTATTACGGATGAAACAATTAACCATGTAGCAGATTTATTCCGTGAACACGGTTCTAACGTATGGTTCGAGCGTGAAGCGAAAGATCTATTACCAGAAGGATTTACACATCCGGGTAGCCCAAATGGCGAATTCCGTAAAGAAACAGACATCATGGATGTATGGTTCGATTCAGGTTCTTCTCACCAAGCGGTATTAGAAGAGCGCGAAGATTTACAGCGTCCAGCTGATTTATATTTAGAAGGATCTGACCAGTATCGTGGTTGGTTTAACTCTTCATTATCAACAGCAGTTGCTGTAACAGGTAAAGCTCCATATAAAGGCGTATTAAGTCACGGTTTCGTATTAGATGGTGAAGGACGTAAAATGAGTAAGTCGATTGGAAACATCGTCGTACCGAAGAAAATTATGGATCAATTAGGCGGAGACATTTTACGCTTATGGGTATCTTCTGTTGACTATCAATCTGACGTACGTATTTCAGATGATATTTTAAAACAAGTAGCAGAAGTGTATCGTAAAATCCGTAACACATTCCGTTTCTTATTAGGAAACTTAGACGACTTTAAGCCAAGTGAAAATGCAGTAGCTGTAGCTGAACTTCGTGAAGTAGATCGTTACATGTTAGTGAAATTAAATGACTTAATTACAAAAGTTAAAGAAGCATATGAGACATACGACTTCGCTGCTGTGTATCATGCAATTCATAACTTCTGTACAATTGATTTAAGTTCATTCTACTTAGACTTTGCAAAAGACATTTTATACATTGAAGGTGCAAATCACGAAGATCGTCGTGCAATTCAAACTGTATTATATGATGTTCTTGTTGCGTTAACAAAACTTGTAACACCAATCTTACCGCATACAGCTGATGAAGTATGGCCATACATTCCAGGCGTAACAGAAGAAAGTGTACAATTAACTGATATGCCAGAAGCTGTACAATTAGATGACGCGGAAGCGTTAAAAACAAAATGGGATGCATTTATGACATTACGTGATGACGTGTTAAAAGCACTAGAAGTAGCTCGTAATGAAAAAGTAATCGGTAAGTCATTAAATGCAAGCATTACGCTATATCCAACTGCAGAAATGAAAGCTATGTTAGAGTCTATTAGCGAAGACTTAAAGCAATTATTCATCGTTTCTGAGTATAAACTTGGTGGTATGATGGATGAAGCGCCAGCAGATGCACCGAAGTATGAACATACAGCGGTTGTTGTTGCGCAAGCAACTGGTGAAACATGTGAACGTTGTTGGGTAGTTTCAGAAACAATTGGTAAAGATGCTGAACATGAAACATTATGTGAGCGTTGTGCAACAGTTGTTAAAGAAAACTATGTAAAATAATAAAAAACTGACTGCTATTCATGCAGTCAGTTTTTTTTGTTGATGGCATATCAAAAAAACTTTTCAGACTCTTTCCTGTGAAGGAAAAATGTGTGTGAGGTAAGCAAATAAATTTCGGACACACTAACTGTACATTACAGCTAGGAGGAATGTACACGTGAATGAAATTTACATGGAAATAAAAGAAGAATTGCAATTGATGAGAAAAGAGTTGCAAGAGAGACTAGCTAAAGAAGTAATGCACAAATATGATGTCGAGTTCAGCCAAGAGCTTGGATATGAAATTAAGGAAGAGATAAAGAAAAAATTGCTATTACATGATATAAAAGAGGATTTAAAGGATGTAGAACGCGCATTATTTAAAATGGAAATAGACATGTACGGTATTTGTGAAGAGACGGGGAGATTAATTTCGACAAAGCAAATGAAGACAATGCCCACTGCTCGTACGATTCATGAATTCTTCTATGAAAAGGTAAATGTATGAATACGCACAACGATATTATATTACCTTTTTTTAATTTATTTTATTCTTCTATAAAGGTTCATTGTGAAAAGGTAGCAGCTATGCTAAAATTTTGAGGTACACTGTCTTTGTGGGGGAAATGAAAATGATATATTATGTAATAGCGTTATTTGTCATTGCTATCGATCAAATATCGAAGTGGTTAATTGTAAAGAACATGGAATTGGGTACGAGTATTCCGATTATCGACAATGTATTATACATAACATCACATCGAAATAGAGGCGCTGCTTGGGGTATTTTAGAAAATAAAATGTGGTTCTTCTACATTATTACAGTTGTTTTTGTAGTGTTTATCGTATTTTATATGAAAAAGTATGCGAAAACAGACAAGCTTCTAGGTATTTCGTTAGGTCTAATTTTGGGCGGGGCAATTGGTAACTTTATTGATCGTTTATTTAGACAAGAAGTAGTGGATTTCATTCACGTGTATATTTTCTCGTACAACTATCCAGTATTCAATATAGCTGATTCAGCATTATGTATTGGTGTTGTATTAATTATTATTCAAACATTATTAGAAGGCAAGAAAGCGAAGGAGTAATTGAATGAGTGAAGTAGTACAAGTAACAGTTGCAGCAGAGCAAAAAAACGAGCGAATTGATAAATTCGTTACAGGGATAAATAACGAATGGTCACGTTCACAAGTACAGCAATGGATTAAAGATGATGTTGTGACAGTGAACGGGAAAGCAGTAAAAGTGAATTATAAAGTAAAAGAAGAAGATGAAATTACAGTAACGATTCCTGAGCCAGAAGCGCTAGATATTCAACCAGAGGATTTAAATTTAGAAATTTATTATGAAGATGCAGATGTGCTTGTTGTAAATAAGCCACGTGGCATGGTTGTACATCCAGCACCAGGGCATACAAGTGGTACACTTGTAAACGGCCTTATGCACCATTGTACAGACTTATCAGGCATTAACGGTGTAATGCGTCCAGGTATCGTGCATCGTATTGATAAAGATACATCTGGACTATTAATGGTTGCTAAAAATGATATGGCACATGAATCGCTTGTAAATCAGCTTGTAGCCAAAACAGTAACGAGACGTTACAAAGCGATTGTACACGGTGTGATTCCGCATGATAAGGGAACTATCGATGCACCAATTGGTCGTGATAAGAAAGAGCGTCAAAGTATGACAGTTGATGAAAATGGTAAGAACGCTGTTACGCACTTCCAAGTGTTAGAACGTTTTAAAGACTTTACACTTGTAGAATGTCGCTTAGAAACGGGACGTACGCACCAAATTCGTGTTCATATGAAATATATTGGCTATCCACTTGCAGGAGATCCGAAGTATGGTCCGAAGAAAACATTAGATATGAATGGACAAGCACTTCATGCGGGTATTTTAGGCTTTGATCATCCTCGTACTGGTGAATATATTCAGTTTGAGGCACCGATTCCAGAAGTGTTTGAAGACGCATTAAATATTTTACGAAAATAGTATTGACAAATCATAAGAAAACTGAGATACTGACAACAGTTAAATAATGATCCTTTAACACAGCCCCGTGAGGTTGAGAAGGTAACGGTTTGAAATACTTAGGGTATGTTGTACCCTTTTTTCAAAAGTCCTCTCGCACACGCTGAGAGGACTTTTTTTATACCATTACTCTCACGCAAGAAAAAAAGCTTGGAGGTGTAGAGCATGCAAGAGAAAGCTGTCGTTTTAGATGACCAAATGATTCGCCGCGCTTTAACACGAATTAGTCATGAAATCGTGGAACGAAATAAAGGTGTCGATAATTGTGTTCTTGTCGGAATTAAAACTCGTGGAATTTTTATTGCACAACGTTTGGCAGAACGAATTGGTCAAATTGAAGGAAAAGAAATGGAAGTTGGAGAGTTAGACATTACGTTATATCGTGATGATTTAACACTACAATCCAAAAATAAAGAACCACTTGTAAAAGGTTCTGATATCCCTGTAGATATTACGAAGAAAAAAGTTATCCTCGTTGATGACGTATTATATACAGGAAGAACAGTTCGAGCAGCAATGGATGCTCTTATGGATTTAGGTAGACCATCTCAAATTCAATTGGCGGTTCTTGTTGATAGAGGTCATCGTGAATTACCAATTCGCGCTGATTATGTAGGAAAGAACATTCCAACATCAAGTGAAGAGCGTATCGAAGTTGATTTGCAAGAGACAGATCAACAAGATCGAGTAAGCATATACGATAAGTAAAGCCCTTTTAAATGTAGTCCTGTGAGGCTGCCAAAGGGTCTTGGCTTTCATATGTCAAATTTGGCATACGAAAGTATAGGACTCTTTGTGCACAGGCACAAAGAGTTTTTTTATTGCAAAGATTTAAACTGAAGGAGGATGTAACAATGGAACAAAAGCCAGTGTTAGACGTTAATGAAGTACCGAAACCGGGAAAATGGTTATTTTTAAGTATACAACATTTGTTCGCGATGTTTGGATCAACAGTGCTTGTTCCGTTTTTAACAGGATTGAATCCATCAGTAGCATTAATATCAAGTGGATTAGGAACGCTAGCGTTTCTTCTTATAACGAAAGGTCAAGTACCAGCATATTTAGGATCATCATTCGCCTTTATCGCACCGATTATAACAGCGAAAACGGCAGGTGGGCCGGGAGCAGCAATGCTTGGTGGTTTGCTAGCAGGGCTTGTGTACATCTTAATCTCACTCGGAATTAAGAAATCAGGATCAGAGTGGATTATGAAACTACTACCACCAATCGTAGTTGGTCCAGTAGTAATGGTAATCGGTCTAGCTTTAGCACATACAGCAGTTAACATGGCGATGAACGGTGCGGATGGCAAATACAGCTTTACACATTTTTCAGTAGCATTAGTAACATTAGCAATTACAATCATTTGCTCGATATTCGGAAGAGGATTTTTCAGTATCATACCAGTGTTACTTGGCATTATCGGCGGATATATCTTCGCTTACTTCCAAGGGCTAGTAGACTTAAAGCCGGTAGCTGAGGCAAAATGGTTTGTTGTACCAGATTTCACAGTACCATTTGTAACATACACACCAGAGTTTTCATGGAAGATTGTACTCTTGATGGTACCAGTTGCACTAGTAACGATATCAGAACATATCGGACATCAAATTGTACTTGGAAATGTTATTAAAAGAGATTTAATTGAAAAACCAGGTTTACACCGTTCGATCTTCGGTGACGGAGTAGCAACATTAATTGCATCACTAATCGGTGGGCCACCGAATACAACGTATGGTGAAAACATCGGTGTGCTAGCAATTACGAGAGCATACAGTGTATACTTATTCATCGGTTCAGCAGTATTCGCAATCATGTTCGGATTTATCGGTAAGATTTCTGCACTGATTCATTCGATCCCAACACCAGTTATGGGCGGGGTATCAATCTTACTATTCGGTGTAATCGCATCAAGCGGATTACGCATGATGGTAGATGATAAAACAGATTTAAGTGACAAACGAAACTTAATGATTGCATCAGTAATACTAGTAATCGGTATTGGTGGAGCGGTACTTCACGTAGGGGATTCATTCCAAGTCGAAGGAATGGCGCTTGCAGCAATTGTAGGTGTACTGTTAAATCTACTACTACCAGAATCAAAACAAGAAAAACATACAAAACAATCTAAGCAGATTGCTTCATAAAAATAACCTTTTAATTCAGTCCTGTGAGACGGAAAAGGGTGGCTTCTTCCTTGCACCCTAGTCTTACATGACTAGGGTATTTTTATGCAAAGGTTGTTATAAAAATACAAAAGTGGTAACATAAAAATCAGAAAGATGAGGGATGACGATGAGCCATTTGTTAACGATGAGTGAATTATCGGAAGTAGAAATTTCAGAAATCCTAAAAGACGCAGAAGATTTTGCGAATGGAAAAGAGAGCAAAACGACAGAGCAAACTTTTGTTGCAAACTTGTTCTTTGAGAATAGTACGAGAACGAGATTTAGCTTTGAAGTTGCTGAGAAGAGATTAGGACTAGATGTTTTAAACTTTTCAGCTGATGCATCTAGCGTACAAAAAGGAGAAACTTTATACGATACGATAAGAACACTAGAATCAATCGGAACAAAAGCAGTGGTCATCCGCCATGAGCAAGATCGCTACTTCGATGAACTAAAAGATCAGGTGAATATCCCGATCTTAAACGCTGGAGATGGATGTGGAAACCACCCAACGCAGTGCCTACTCGACCTTCTTACAATTAAACAAGAGTTTGGAAGATTTGAAGGTTTGAAGATTGCAATAGTAGGAGATGTTCGTCATAGCCGAGTAGCACGTTCTAATGCAGAAGCATTAACGAAGCTTGGTGCAACAATTTACTTTGCAAGTCCAGAAGAGTGGAAAGGTGAAGACAAGACATTTGGAACATACAAACCATTAGATGAACTTGTTCCAGAAGTGGATGTAGTGATGTTACTCCGTGTACAACATGAGCGTCATGATCATTATGAAACAGACATTATGAAAGAATATCATGAGAAACACGGATTAACAGTAGAAAGAGAAAAGCGTATGAAAGAAGGAAGCATTATTATGCATCCAGCTCCCGTAAACCGTGATGTTGAAATTGCAAGTGAACTTGTTGAGTGTGAGCGTTCACGCATATTTAAACAAATGGAAAATGGAGTTTACGTAAGAATGGCTGTACTAAAACGCGCCTTACCAAATGTATTAGGAGGAATGAAACATGAATTACTTGTTTAAAAATGGTCGTTATATGAATGAAGAAGGAAAAATTGTAGCAACAGATCTTCTCGTACAAGACGGTAAAATCGCTAAGGTAGCAGAAAATATTACGGCAGATAATGCTGAAGTAATCGATGTGAACGGAAAGTTAATCGCACCTGGATTAGTAGATGTACACGTACATCTTCGTGAACCAGGTGGTGAACATAAAGAAACAATTGAAACAGGTACACTAGCAGCGGCAAAAGGTGGATTCACTACAATTTGTGCAATGCCAAATACACGTCCGGTACCAGATTGCAGAGAACATATGGAAGACTTGCAAAATCGTATTAAAGAAAAAGCACATGTCAACGTACTACCATACGGAGCAATTACAGTACGTCAAGCTGGTTCTGAAATGACAGATTTCGAAACATTAAAAGAACTTGGAGCATTTGCTTTCACAGATGACGGCGTAGGCGTACAAGATGCGAGCATGATGTTAGCGGCTATGAAACGTGCAGCAAAATTAGATATGGCAGTAGTTGCGCACTGTGAAGAGAATACGCTTATTAATAAAGGTTGTGTACATGAAGGGAAGTTTTCTGAGAAACACGGATTAAACGGTATCCCATCAGTATGTGAATCTGTACATATTGCAAGGGATATATTGCTTGCGGAAGCAGCAGATTGTCACTATCACGTATGTCACGTAAGTACGAAAGGTTCAGTACGTGTAATCCGTGATGCGAAACGCGCTGGAATTAAAGTAACAGCAGAAGTAACACCACATCACCTAGTGTTATGTGAAGATGATATCCCATCAGCTGATCCTAATTTTAAAATGAACCCACCGCTTCGTGGAAAAGAAGACCATGCAGCATTAATTGAAGGTTTATTAGATGGAACGATCGATATGATCGCAACTGACCATGCACCGCATACAGCGGAAGAGAAAGCACAAGGAATTGAAAGAGCACCATTCGGAATTACTGGTTTTGAAACAGCATTCCCGCTTCTATACACAAACCTTGTGAAAAAAGGAGTTATTACGCTAGAACAATTAATTCAATATTTAACAGAAAAGCCAGCTGATACATTTGGCTTAGAAGCAGGTCGCCTGAAAGAAGGTAGAACAGCTGATATTACAATCATTGATTTAGAACAAGAAGAAGAGATTGATCCAACAACATTCTTATCAAAAGGAAAAAATACACCATTCGCAGGTTGGAAATGCCAAGGATGGCCGGTAATGACAATCGTTGGTGGTAAGATCGCATGGCAAAAGGAGAGTGCATTAGTATGAAAAGACAACTTATCTTAGAAGATGGAACAGTATTAATTGGAAAAGGTTTCGGAGGAGAAATCGAAAAGTCAGGTGAGGTTGTATTTACAACAGGAATGACTGGATATCAAGAAACATTATCTGATCCATCATATTGCGGTCAAATCGTAACATTCACGTACCCATTAATCGGAAACTACGGCATTAACCGTGACGATTTCGAATCGATTCACCCATCTGTAAATGGTTTAATCGTAAACGAAATTTGTGATCATCCATCAAACTTCCGTAATGAAATTTCGTTAAATGATTACTTAAAAGAAAGAAACATCCCGGGATTAGCAGGAATTGATACGAGAAAATTAACGAGAAAAATTCGTCAATACGGTACATTACGCGGACGCCTTTGTAACATGGATGCAGATGTAGAATACATCGTGAGCCAATTAAAAGCGACAGTATTTACAGATCACGTGAAACGCGTATCAACGAAAGATCCATACCCAAGTCCAGGACGCGGACACCGAGTTGTACTTGTAGACTTCGGAATGAAACATGGTATTTTACGAGAATTAAATAAGCGTGACTGTGATGTAATTGTAGTTCCTTACAACACAACAGCAGAAGAAATTTTACGCCTTAGCCCAGATGGAATTATGTTAAGTAACGGACCTGGGGATCCAAAAGATGTACCAGAAGCAATTGAAATGTTAAAAGACATTATCGGTAAAGTTCCTTTATTCGGAATTTGCCTAGGACATCAATTGTTCGCTCTAGCATCTGGTGCAAATACAAGTAAGTTGAAATTCGGTCACCGTGGTTTAAACCATCCAGTAAAAAATCTTGCAACTGGAAAAGTAGCAATTACATCTCAAAACCATGGTTACGCAGTAGAAGAAGAATCAGTTGAAAATACAGAGCTTGAAATTACACATGTTGCTTTAAATGATGGAACAGTAGAAGGTCTTCGTCATAAGAAGTTCCCAGCATTTACAGTACAATACCATCCAGAAGCTTCAGCAGGACCTGAAGATGCAAATGATTTATTCGAAGATTTCTTAGCAATGATTGAAAACTTCAAGAAAGAAGGGGAAGAGTTATGCCAAAACGCCTAGACATTAACACAATTTTAGTAATCGGATCAGGACCAATTGTAATTGGGCAAGCAGCGGAGTTTGACTACTCTGGTACACAAGCTTGTCAATCTCTAAGAGAAGAAGGTTACAAAGTAATCCTTGTTAACTCTAACCCAGCAACAATTATGACAGATACTGCAACAGCAGATAAAGTATATATCGAACCATTAACATTAGAATTCGTAAGCCGTATTATTCGTAAAGAACGTCCAGATGCAATCTTACCAACATTAGGTGGTCAAACAGGGTTAAATATGGCTGTTGAACTTGCGAAATCAGGCATACTTGAAGAATGCGGAGTTGAAATTTTAGGAACGAAATTATCAGCCATCGAGCAAGCGGAGGATCGCGATTTATTCCGTACATTAATGCAGGATTTAAATGAACCAATTCCATCTAGTACGATCATTCATACGCTGGAAGAAGCACATGAATTTGTAAAAGAAATTGGTTATCCAGTTATTGTTCGCCCAGCATTTACAATGGGAGGAACAGGTGGCGGAATTTGTAGTAATGAAGAAGAACTAATTGAAATCGTATCCGGTGGATTAAAACATAGTCCAGTAACACAATGTTTATTAGAAAAGAGCATTGCTGGTTGTAAGGAAATTGAATATGAAGTAATGCGTGATTCGAATGATAACGCGATTGTAGTATGTAACATGGAAAACATCGATCCAGTTGGGGTTCACACAGGTGATTCTATCGTAGTAGCACCAAGCCAAACATTAAGCGACCGTGAATATCAAATGTTACGAAACACTTCATTACGAATTATTCGTGCATTAGGAATTGAAGGTGGATGTAACGTTCAGCTTGCACTAGATCCACATAGCTTCCAATACTATGTAATCGAAGTAAACCCACGTGTAAGTCGTTCATCTGCACTAGCATCTAAAGCGACTGGATATCCAATTGCAAAATTAGCAGCGAAAATTGCAGTCGGCTTAACATTAGATGAAATCATAAACCCAGTAACACAAAAAACTTACGCTTGCTTCGAGCCAGCATTAGACTATGTTGTTTCAAAAATTCCACGCTGGCCATTTGATAAGTTTGAATCAGCAAACAGAACACTTGGTACACAAATGAAGGCAACTGGTGAAGTTATGTCAATCGGACGTAACTTAGAGCAATCATTATTAAAAGCGGTTCGTTCTTTAGAGCTTGGCATTTATCACTTAGAATTAGACCACTTAAAAGAACTTGATAAAGAAACAATGAAAAAACGCATTATTAAAGCAGACGATGAGCGACTGTTTATTGTAGCAGAAGCAATTCGTCAAGGTGTAACGAAAGAAGAAATCAACGAATGGTGTGAAATGGACTTCTTCTTCTTACAAAAAATTGAAAACATCGTAAATATGGAACGCGAAGTAAAAGCGAATGTAGGAAATATGGAAGTACTACAAGCTGCGAAAGAAATGGGCTTCAGTGATCACTACATTGCAGCTGCTTGGAACAAAACGGAGCGTGAAATTTACGATATGCGTAAAGAAAGCAATATAACTCCTGTTTATAAAATGGTAGATACTTGTGCGGCAGAGTTTGAATCTGCAACACCATACTACTACAGCACATATGGTGATGAGAATGAATCGGTTATAACAGATCGTAAGAGTGTTGTTGTACTAGGGTCTGGTCCAATCCGTATCGGTCAAGGGGTTGAGTTTGACTATGCAACAGTTCACTCTGTATGGGCAATTAAAGAAGCTGGATATGAGGCAATCATTGTTAATAACAATCCAGAAACAGTTTCAACAGACTTCAGTATTTCTGACAAATTATACTTTGAACCATTAACAATCGAAGATGTAATGCACATCATTGATTTAGAAAAACCAGAAGGCGTTATTGTTCAGTTCGGTGGACAAACGGCAATTAACTTAGCGGCGAAATTAGAGGCTCACGGTGTGAAAATCTTGGGAACATCACTTGAAGACTTAGACCGTGCAGAAGATCGTGATAAATTTGAAGCTGCTTTAACAAAACTTGGTATCCCGCAACCAGTTGGTAAAACAGCAACGACTGTAGAACAAGCGGTAGCAATCGCAGAAGAAATTGGTTATCCAGTATTAGTAAGACCATCTTACGTACTAGGTGGACGTGCGATGGAAATCGTATATCGTCAAGAAGAACTGCTGCACTACATGAAAAATGCAGTTAAAGTTCATGCAGATCACCCAGTATTAATCGACCGTTACATGGTTGGTAAAGAAATTGAAGTAGATGCAATTTCAGATGGTGAGAATGTATTCATTCCAGGTATTATGGAACATATTGAACGCGCTGGAGTTCACTCTGGTGACTCAATTGGAGTATATCCACCACAAAGTTTATCTGAAAAACTAAAAGAACAAATCATTGAACATACAATTGCACTTGGAAAAGGATTAAACATTGTTGGATTACTAAATATCCAGTTTGTAGTATTCAAAGATCAAGTGTACGTAATTGAAGTAAACCCACGTGCAAGCCGTACAGTACCGTTCTTAAGTAAAATTACAGGCGTACCGATGGCGAATGTTGCAACGAAAGTTATTTTAGGGCAAGACCTAGTAGAGCAAGGATACGGAACGGGCTATCACCCAGAAGAGAAAGAAGTATATGTAAAAGCTCCGGTATTCTCATTCGCGAAACTACGTTCAGTTGATACAACATTAGGACCTGAAATGAAATCAACAGGGGAAGTAATGGGTAAAGACTTAACGCTTGAAAAAGCATTATATAAAGGATTAGTTGCTTCAGGAATTAACATCCCAACGCACGGATCAGTAATCATTACTGTAGCGGATAAAGATAAAGAAGAGGCGATGGAAATTGCAAAACGTTTCCACGAAATCGGCTATAACTTATTAGCAACAGCTGGAACAGCACAATCATTAGAAGAGCAAAATATCCCAGTACAAGTTGTAAACAAAATTGATTCTGAAGACTACAACTTACTAGATATTATCCGTCAAGGAAAAGCACAGTTTGTAATTAACACATTAACAAAAGGTAAACAACCAGCGCGTGATGGTTTCCGCATTCGCCGTGAATCAGTAGAAAATGGTGTGGCTTGCTTAACATCACTTGATACAACAAGAGCAATCTTACGAGTATTAGAATCTATGACATTCTCAGCTCATTCAATGAAAGAAATTACGCAAACAAAGCGTCACGAGGTGGTACATGCATGATGCAAAAGCAAAATATGATCGTCGTTAATCAAAAAGAAATCGCAAAAAACATTTACGAGTTAGTGCTTCAAGGAACTTTAGTACAGCAAATGAACGAACCAGGGCAGTTTGTACACATTAAGGTAGCAGAGGGCATTGCGCCCCTTCTGCGCCGCCCGATTAGTATTTGTAATGTAGATCAAGAGAAGAACGAATTTACAATGCTATATCGTGCGGAAGGACAAGGGACAAAAACATTAGCAACTAGAAAACAAGGTGAAATGGTAGACGTACTAGGACCACTAGGACACGGTTTTCCTGTAGAAGAAGCAGAAGCTGGTCAAACAGCTTTACTAGTAGGCGGGGGGATTGGTGTACCACCACTTTATGAACTATCACAGCGCCTCGTTGCAAAAGGTGTACGTGTAATTCACATCTTAGGTTTTCAAACGAAAGATGTAGTTTTCTATGAAGAAAAATTTGCAGAACTTGGTGATACGTACGTTGCGACAGTAGATGGTACACACGGTACAAAAGGATTTGTCACAGATGTAATTGATAATTACGGAATTGACTTTGATATTCTTTATTCATGTGGTCCGTTAGCGATGCTTCGTGCATTAGAAGGACGTTACAAAGAGAAAAAAGCCTATATTTCATTAGAAGAACGTATGGGCTGCGGTATTGGAGCTTGTTTCGCATGTGTATGCCACTTACAAGAAGATCCAAGTGGACATTCTTACAAGAAGGTGTGTAGCGACGGACCAGTATTTCCAATCGGGGAGGTTGTACTATGAACAGATTGCAAGTTGAATTACCAGGATTATCATTAAAAAATCCAATTATACCGGCATCTGGATGCTTTGGATTTGGTCGTGAATATGCACAGTTTTACGATTTAAGTGTACTAGGATCAATCATGATTAAAGCGACGACAGAACAACCACGCTATGGAAATCCAACACCTCGTGTTGCTGAAACACCGGGCGGCATGTTAAATGCGATCGGACTTCAAAACCCAGGGTTAGAAAAAGTAATGAATTCTGAATTACCATGGTTAGAACAATTTGACCTTCCAATCATTGCTAACGTTGCAGGCTCACAAGCTGAGGATTATGTAGCGGTTGCAAAGGAAATTTCTAAAGCGCCTAATGTCCATGCACTAGAATTAAATATTTCTTGTCCGAACGTAAAAACAGGTGGTATCGCCTTTGGTACAAATCCTGAAATTGCTGCTGATTTAACGAAGCGAGTAAAAGAGGTTTCTGAAGTACCTGTATACGTGAAGTTGTCACCAAACGTGGCAAACATAGTGGAAATTGCAAAAGCGATTGAAAATGCAGGTGCAGATGGTTTAACGATGATTAATACATTGCTTGGTATGCGTTTAGATTTAAAAACAGCTAAACCAATTTTAGCAAACCGTACAGGCGGATTATCAGGTCCTGCGATTAAGCCAGTAGCAATTCGTATGGTACATGAAGTAAGCCAAGCGGTTAACATTCCAATTATCGGAATGGGTGGTATTGAAACAGCGGAAGATGTAATTGAATTCTTCTACGCTGGCGCAAGCGCAGTTGCAGTAGGTACAGCGAACTTTATCGATCCGTTCGTATGTCCGACAATTATTGAAGAGTTACCAGCATTACTAGATGAATTAGGATTTGATCACATTTCGGAATGTCAAGGAAGGAGCTGGAAGCAAACATGTCACAGTCGTTAATCGTTGCACTAGATTTTCCAGGGAAACAAGATGTAGAACAATTCTTGCGCCACTTTGAAGGGGAAGAGTTATTTGTCAAAGTTGGTATGGAGTTATTTTACAAAGAAGGCCCTGCAATTATTACGTACTTAAAAGAAAAAGGACATAAGATTTTTCTAGATTTAAAACTTCATGATATTCCGAATACAGTAAAAAGCGCTATGCGTAGCCTAGCTAGTCTAGATGTTGATATGGTAAATGTTCATGCTGCTGGGGGAAGCAGCATGATGAAAGCTGCGATTGAGGGATTAGAGGAAGGTAAGCAAGAAGGAAAAGAGAGACCGATTTGTATTGCAGTTACACAACTAACAAGCACTTCGGAAGCTATGATGAAAAAAGAGATTGGCATTGAGAAGACGTTAGAAGAAGCGGTTGCTCATTATGCAAAACTAACGAAAGAAAGTGGACTTGATGGCGTTGTTTGCTCAACGCTTGAAGTTCCAAAATTACGTGAAGTATGCGGGAATGAATTTGTAACAGTAACACCGGGGATTCGTCTTGCAAGCGATGATGTAAATGACCAGGTGCGCGTAGCAACACCGAAACGTGCGAGGGAACTTGGCTCAAGCTACATCGTAGTTGGACGTAGTATTACAAAAGCAGAAAATCCGCTTGAAGCGTATAAAACAGTAAAACAACAGTGGGAAGGTGTAACAGTATGAAAAAAGAAATCGCATCGCATTTATTAGAAATTGGAGCAGTATTTTTACAACCGAATGATCCATTCACATGGTCTTCAGGTATGAAATCACCAATTTATTGTGATAACCGTTTAACTTTATCTTATCCAAAAGTACGTCAAGCGATTGCAGCTGGATTAGAAGAGTTAATTAAAGAGCATTTCCCAACTGTAGAAGTTATTGCAGGAACAGCAACTGCTGGTATTGCGCACGCTGCATGGGTAAGCGATCGTATGGATTTACCAATGTGCTACGTACGTAGTAAAGCAAAAGGCCACGGTAAAGGGAATCAAATTGAAGGAAAAGCTGAAAAAGGTCAAAAAGTTGTAGTAGTAGAAGACTTAATTTCAACTGGCGGAAGTGCAATTACATGTGTAGAAGCACTTCGCGAAGCTGGCTGTGAAGTATTAGGAATCGTATCAATCTTCACATACGAGCTAGAAGCAGGAAAAGAAAAGCTAGAAGCAGCTAACGTAGCATCATATTCTTTAAGTGATTACAGTGCATTAACTGAAGTTGCAGCAGAAAAAGGTATGATCGGACAAGCTGAAACGAAAAAATTACAAGAGTGGCGTAAAAATCCAGCTAACGAAGCTTGGATCACAGCGTAACATGAAAAAAATGACCGCGGGGGAACGCGGTCGTTTTTTATATTATTGTTAAAACTTCATGTAAAGAACAGATAGTAGGAATATCGTACTTGAGTTGTGAGTTATCTCGATTTAACCATATCCCTTGCATCCCAGCTGCTGTACTACTAATCGCATCAGTCTCTAATCGATCGCCAATATAATAGCAATCTTTCATTTCAAGGTTCGATTGTAATACGGTTCTGTGAAAAATTTCAGGATCTGGTTTCGATATACCAAGTTCACTAGAAGTAAATATATATTTAAAATGTTTTAGAATGTTTAGGGCAGTTAATTTTTCGACTTGTTGTTCATAGTTACCATTACTAATGATACCTAATGAGTGACCGCCTTGCTGCAAGTTCTGTAATGTATAGTGTACATCTTCAAACGCGGTCCAGTTGTTCTTATGTAGTTCTATATATTGATTGAATCTATGCTGAGATTCTTTGGGTGATAGGTTTACTCCATATGTTTTAAATAAATGATACATTCGCATTACTTGTTGTTCTTGAAAAGATAATTTCCTGGATAAAAATTTGTTGAAATATTCTTCTGATAATTCATGCCAGACTTTCGTTGCCTCTAATTCATTGCCTGAAAAAATAGTATTATATATTTGAAAAAAATCTATAATACCATTTCTTTCAGCAGCCTCATAATCAAGTAAAGTTCCATCAATATCAAAGAAAATCATATTGCTGTCTCCTTGCTAACAACTATTTAGCGTTTTCAGCAACCTCATATCCTTTCACAAACAATAGCGTCATATAAGAAACGATAAACGAGAAGATGCTGTACATGCCAACCCAAAAGAAAAATTTTGGAGTAAAGGCGATAACACCTATTATTAAAAAACTAGCAAACGTTACAATCGGCATTACGTAATACGTTTTCGTTTTGCGTGTTCCAATAACAGATACGATAAAGATAAATAATGGACAAATTAATAAGACGAAAATCAATTCATTCATAGGTATGTCCCCTTTTCTAATTGCAGTAATCTGTTTCTCGTAAACGTTTTGAAATAATTACTCTCCTAATATAATTTCGCTAAGTAATAACGAATCCCTCTTGAAAACTGATAATTCATGATGAATTTTACAAGCAAAAAACGTAAGCAAGAGAACACTTGCTTACGTTATAGGATAAACATCGCAACGATCGTGGTGACAATTAAACCGATAACAACCGGTAAAAAGTTTCGGCGTGCAAGTTCAAATGGATCGACTTTACAAATCGCAGCAGCAGGAATAAGTGCCCAAGGAATTAACGTCCCGCCCCCGGTCCATATAGCTGCAATTTGCCCGAGTGCTGTTAATGTAGCTGTTCCATGGCCAAGTGCTGTTCCAAAAAGATTGGCAATGGAACCAGCAAGTGATATACCTGAAAAACCTGATCCATCTAAGCCGGTAATGACACCAACGATGGTTAATGTCCCTGCCGATACATATTGATTTAAAGGAACAGTTTGAGATAAAGCGATGCCTAAGTCGTTAATGATTCCATGTGAATCTTTCGGTAAATAGTCCCCGATAATTTTCACAAAGCCACTATCTCCTAAATAAAAGAGTGCAGCGATAGGAATAACTGGTCCGAAAATTTTAAAGCCAAATTGGAGCCCTTCTATGAAATAATCGGTCGTTTTATTCAGTCCATTACCTTTGTAGGCGATGAGAGAAATGATGAAAATCATAATAACAGTTGTTCCGCCGATAAGTGCAGTTGCGTCGCTTCCTTGTAGTTGAAATTGAATCATGCAAAGGATATCAATGATATATACGATAGGGATACAAATAGCGAGCCATTTCTTTGTGCGAGGAGATAATGAAGTGAGCGTTTTAGAAGACTCAGTTGATAGAATAGATTCTTGTATAGCTAAGCCTGTATGAAACTCTTTTCGTAAGAAGAAAAAAGCGACGGAAGTTGTCACAACGCCCATAACGATAACGAGTGGAACACTTGCAGATACGACGCTGGAAACAGGGAGACCAGCAGCGTCTGCGGTTAATTTTGGTGCGCCTTGTATAACGAAGTCGCCGGATAAAGCAATCCCATGACCGAATAAGTTCATAGCAATTGCTACTCCAATTGGAGGAAGACCGACACGTACAGCAACCGGTAATAAAATAGCTCCCATTAAGGCGACAGCGGGAGAAGGCCAAAAGAAGAAAGAAATTGTCATCATCAAAAGGCCAATAATCCAGTAGGCGAGGGTAGGGGTACGGATCATCTTTGTAAATGGTGAAATCATCGTATCATTTATGCCGGTATGAACGAGTAGGTTACTCATCGATACGATAATAGAAATGATTAATATAGTTGGTAATAGCTCAGTAATGGCGTAAATAAAACTTTGAAAAATGCCGCTAACGGCAAGAGGGATAGAACTTGTAGCAGTTAATGCTAATAAAAAGATAAAAACGATACAAATAATTGTAGTATCTTTCCGGAGAATAAAAAAGGTAATAATAGTGAGTAAACAAATAACATAGAGAGCGTGTAATAGCGTTAATTCAACTCCCATAACATTCACATCCTTAGGCAATCGTGTAGTTTATTGTATGAAAGTAGGGAAAGTATGTGAGTATAAGAAACAGAAAAAAAGGTAAAATTTCATGTACTGCAATGGTAAGGATAGAAAATGGATGTTACAATACAATTAATCCCAAAAATGGAATTCGAGGAGGGCTTATGCACAAAAAAATTGGATTTTGGGGATTTATCATATCTTGTAGTCTATTAATCATTTTAAAGCTATTTACAAACAATGAATGGATAAGTATTATACCTGTTTTCGGGTTTGTATTTATACTTTTATATAACTGGGATGGTATGAAACAATATAGTAAGAAAAGTATTGGAATTATGATAGGTATCATTGTTGTTTGCTCATTGTTCGCAGGGGTTATTTTAATAGAGGGTCAGAAACAAATGGAGAAAATGTCTATTTTTCAAGAATGGATGTCTTCTGCAAACGGTCTTTATCTTGTAATTATAGTTGTTATTTTTCTAAGAATTGTTATAAGTATAGCAAGTTACATATTAAAGGAGAAGTAGAATGGGGGAGTACGAATGAGAGAAAAAATAGGATATTATGGTGTGCTAGTTTGTTTACTATTATCAGTTATTTCAGGACAATTTCTTAACAGTGAATGGGTACCAGTTATATTATGTATAGGAGTATTGATTTTTGCTCCTATGTATCGCTGGAATGAATGGAAAGCATATAGTCGAAAAAAGAAAATGGTTTTCAGCATCGAATTTGTCATTATAATCAGTACAATTCCGTTTTTGTTATGGAAAGGAAATGAGATAATAGATGGAATTGTAATGTTTCAAGGGTGGTTGTTTATTGCGAAAATGCTATATTTAATATGCATTTTAATGTTGGTAGTGGTAGTCACTAAAATAGTAAACGAAAAGCTATTCGTTAATGAATAAAAGAAAATGCCACCTTATTCGGTGGCATTTCCTCATTTTACTGCATGAGCTTTTTGCATCTTTTTAATTAAACGAATTTGTCCACGATGATTGATTTCATCTTCAAAAACGTGAAACCACTTAAAATAGTTATTTGCTGGTTTGTCATACCAAAAGTCTGTCGTTTTAAATAACCATTCATCAGGTAACGATTGAAAAGTCTCGATTGTTTTGGAACGTACTTCTTGTAATGTATTTATGTAAAATTCTATAGCGTTTCCTTTTATTTTCTCACGTCCAAGATCGCCTAATTCAATGCCAGGTAACCAGCGTTCTAATTCAGCCTCCGTTGGTTCACGGTCTTCAAAAGTATGAATCTGGTAGTAAAATTCAATAGCAGCCATATGATACAATAACATGCCAATTGAATTTGCTTCCTTATCATATAAATAATCAAGTTCTTCAATTGTTAAACTTTCCACTGCTTGCATTGTTGTATAGCGAGCGTAATTCATCATGGAAACAAGCTTTGAAAATTCTACATGTAAACCCTTCAATTTATCAATTACAAAATTCAATTAAAATTCCCCCTCTTTAAATGAATACTCCAGAGAAGGAATTCTATGTGCAAAAAAGTTTTGTTTAAACCTTCATAATATTAACAAGGGATTATAATTAGTTCTCTATTTGATTTTGTAATAACGTCATAACCATCTTTGGTGATGACAATATCATCTTCGATTCTACAACCGCCCCAGTTCGGTATGTAAATGCCCGGCTCAACTGTAACAACCATACCTTCTTGTAAAGTTGCCTTGCTTTCTTGGGATAAGCGAAGTGGTTCATGTATTTCTAACCCAAGACCGTGCCCGGTAGAGTGGCCAAAGTATTGACCGTATCCATGTTCTGTAATGTAATTCCTCGTTATATCATCGATACTTTTCGCAGTTTCTCCAGGCTTAATTGCTTCAGTCCCACGCTTTAACGCTTCTCGTACAACATTGTATATTTTTTGGAATTCTTCCGATGGTTCCCCGATTGCTACGGTACGTGTTATATCGGAACAATATCCGTCGTAAAGTGCACCGAAGTCTAATGTAACGATATCGCCTCGTTCGATTATTTTATTTGATGCAACTCCATGGGGAAGTGAAGAACGAACGCCTGAGGCTACAATGATTTGGAATGAAGAAGATGTAGCCCCTTTTTTTCGCATGAAAAATTCTAACTCATCTCGAACGTCAGTCTCGCTTATTCCAGGCTTTAGAAATGTAACAATATGGTGAAATGCTTCGTCAGCGATTGTAGCTGCGATTTTCATTGTTTCTATTTCAGATGTGTCTTTAATAAGTCGAATATCTTCAATAATCTCACACACTGGAACCATTTCTGTATGTATATATTTTTGTAGTTTCTTAAATTGTTGCAAAGTCATATTATTGTCTTCTATACCAAGTTTTTGAATGTTTAATTTTGATACTTGATTTGCAACTTCTTCTTCTAAATTTCCTTTATGCATAATAATTTCTGCTGCTTTTATTTCCGTTTTTGCTTGATCTACGTAACGGAAATCAGTAATGAAAATAGCTTTATGCGCAGCGATTAAGACAACGCCTGCGCTACCTGTAAAGTTTGTTGCGTATTGACGGTTTTCTTTTTTTGTAATAAGTAACCCGTCGATTCCGTAATTATGTAGTTGTTTTTGGATGTTAGTTATTCTTACATTCATTTTAATTCCTCCTTTTTACATTAATAAAGCAAGAATTGTGCCAGTATATTTATTTAGAATAAAAGAGAAGAGGGTAGCTGTGTGTCAAAAAAACTAGACGAATGTAAAATAAATATATATAAAATTTTTACAGTAAGTTTTTATGTGACTGAACAATAATATAAACTCGCAAACGAAAATCTTTTTAATTTAAATATTATATTTTTTTATAAATGGATTAAGTTAATTGGTATAATAAGGGATTGTTACGTTTTTTATAGGTAAAGAGATGTAACGAAAAAAACTGGGTTAAGGAATGTGAGTGTATGAAGAAATTAAGTAAAGTAAAGTAAAGTAAAGTAAAGTAAAGTCATTTTGTTTGGCCGCTAGTATGCTTGTTATAACGGGGTGTGAAACAAGTGAACACAAAGTTCAAGTAAATGAAACGATTGAACAGCTTGATGAAGCGCCAGAAGTGACAGAAAAAGAAGCGAAAAAGATTGTAAGAAAGAGTGTAGATGGAATAGCAAATGCGTTTAGTGAGATGGAAAAAGAAAATGAATGGAGCCGAAATAATCCTGGGGATTTAGAGACAGCTAAAAAAGGAGTTAAAGGATTGGTTTCAGAAAAGTTTGTAGAGAATCAGCTTCCTGAATTGCTTGCTAACTTTAATAGATCGAGAGAGACTGATATGTTACCATTCCCAAATTATTTTCAAACTGAAATAAGATTTTCTTCTTCACAAGATAAAGAAAATTTAACGGTACATACATTAAGTTTAGAAGATGAAATAGGTCATGCGGCCCAAGATTGGGAATTTCATTTGGTGTATAAAGAAGGGGAATGGTTAATGGATAAATGGTCATTCGTTTTTCCTGAAGATTTAAAACTTACAAAAGAAGAAGCAAATAGAATTTTAAAAATGCCAGACGATAAGAATGTGTCATTTGTAAGTGAAGAAAATAGTGGCGATAAGAAATACATATTCAAAGATAGTAACGGATTAATTACTGTAAATGCGAAAACATCTCTTATTTCATACAATGTAGATAAAAATAGGTATGAAAAGGTAACGAAAGAAAGAAATATTCAAGAAACAGAACAAGTACAGAGAAAGGATTCGAGTGCGTATACAGGCTCAAAAGAAGAGAAACAATCGCAAAAAGAATCTTCTTCAAAGATAGATAGAGCAAATGTTTTAAGTGAATTAGCTGCTATAGATAAACAAGAAAAACATACGAATGCTATGTCAACCAATGATATAGTAAATGAAATAGAAGGAAATTATGAACTGTGGGATAATAAACTAAATGAAATTTACAGTACATTAAAAAGTACGATGTCACCTGATGCGTTTTAGTCGTTAAAAACGAAACAAATTGCGTGGGTTAAAGAAAAAGAAAGTAAAGTTAAAGCAATTGGTACTGATACAAATAACGGAACGATGAGGCGTATAGAAGCTTCAGAAGAGAAATATAAGATGACAAAAGCAAGATGTTATGAATTAGTAAATGGGTATATGAACTAGTGTGAACGAATATAAAAAATGCGTTGCTTATAAGCAACGCATTTTTGTATTTACGCTTTTAATTTCATTACAATATCAGCATCTGGTGTTACATATACGGTTTGCTGATTGTCGTACGTAACAAAACCAAGTTTTGCACCACTCGGTTTTTTCACATGGCGTATTTTAGTGAAATCAACAGGTACAGAGCTAGACTCTTTCGCTTTACTGTAATAAGCGGCAATTTTGGCAGCTTCTAGTAAAGTTTCTTCAGCAGGCTCTAAAGAACGAATGACAACGTGAGAGCCAGGTATGTCTTTCGTATGTAACCAAATTTCATCACGGCGGGCAAACTTCGTTGTTAAATAATCATTTTGTTTATTGTTTTTACCAACGAAAATCTCTGTGCCATCACTTGCTAAATATTTATCTAATACTGGCTTAGTAGGCTTTTTCTTTGCGTTTTTCGTTTTGCGATTGCGCACATAACCTTCTTCAGCTAATTCCTCACGAATTTCTTCAATATCTTTTGAAGAAGCAGCTTCCATTTGTTGAAGTAAGCTATCAAAATAAAGAATTTCTTCATTGGTTTTTTCGATTTGTTCTTCTACAACAACAACTGAATTTTTTGCTTTTTGATACTTTTGGAAATAGCGTTGTGCATTTTCAGATGGTGTTTTTAAAGGATCTAATGTGATTTTTACAGTTCCGCCATTTTCATCGTAATAATTAACGACCTCAATATCTTTATCGCCTTTTTTCAAAGCGTACATATTAGCTGTAAGTAGCTCTCCAAATAGTTGATATTTATCTGCTTTTCCAGCATCTTGCAGTGTTTTTTCGAGTTTAATGAGTTTTTTCTCGTTTTTATTTTTTTCATTTTGCATAAAGCGTTCTAAATCATGAGCTTGTTGTTTTACACGATCGCGCTCTGCTTTTCCGAAAAAGAAACGATCAAGCAATTCACTAACAGATGAGAACGTCTTATCTTCTCCTTGCAAGTGTGCAAGAGGGAAAAGATAAAAGAATTCTTTCCCATTTGAAGTAGTCATCGCTGGTGAATATGTATGAGTTAATAATGGTTTTTGTATGGAGAAAAATGCATCCGCTAATGCTTTTTCATTTACCATACCAGCTTTTTTCACTACTTCTTTTGCGAATAACGGGGATATTCCCGTAAAGGTGCCGACAAGCTGTTTATCCATGTTTCCAGATAGAAAGTCTAGTGGTCTAATAAATTCATCATTTGTTTCAATCTGAAGTGGGTTAATTTTATGTTGTGCTGGTGGTGCAATATATTCAGCTCCAGCGTATACAGTACGATGGCGGTTTACCGCTAAAGATATGTGTTTTAAGCTATCTAAAATAACGTTTGTTTTCGTATCTACTAAGATAATGTTACTATGTCGGCCCATTATTTCGATTACTAATGTTTTTAATGATTCGTCTCCAATTTCATTCCGACTGCGAACTGTAATTTGAATAATACGTTCTAAGTCAATTTGTTCAATTTTTTCAATAAACCCACCTTCTAAATGTTTACGAAGAAGCATACAAAACATTGGCGGTATTGCTGGTGAATCGTAGTTTTGATTCGTTAAGTGCAGACGCGCATATGTAGGGTGAGACGAAAGAATTAGTTTTTGGTTCTTTCCGTTTGCTCGAATATGTAATAAAATCTCATACTTTGAAGGTTGATATATTTTGGAAATTCTTCCTGTGTAAAGAGAATTTGCAATTTCATGTGTAATTGCTCTTGTAAATAATCCATCGAATGCCATAAATGAACACTCCTTTCTAACTAAAAGTTAATTATAGCATTTTTTTGGACGAGGCTGAATAAGCTTTCAATAGAGTATGTCTGGAATCAGGAGGTCGATGGCAGGATGAACTGGTATGGAATGCGGGCACATGAAGTGGAAGAAAGAACGAATACGAATGTAAAGGTTGGACTTACAGAGAAAGAAGCAGAAGGGCGCGTAAAGAAATTTGGTACTAATGAATTAGAAGAAGCAAAAAGGCCTTCTGCACTAATGGTATTTTTAGCACAGTTTAAAGATTTCATGGTACTCGTTTTGTTTGGAGCAACAATTGTTTCTGCGTTTTTAGGTGAATACATTGATTCTATTGCTATTGTTGCCATTGTTATTATCAATGGTATTCTCGGATTTTTTCAAGAAAGAAAAGCTGAAAAATCATTGGAAGCTTTAAAGGAACTAGCCGCTCCACAAGTTACTGTAATGCGGAATGGAAAGTGGGTAAAAGCACCATCTAAAGCACTTGTTTTAGGTGATATTATTAAGTTTTCCAGTGGTGATCGTATTGGGGCTGATGTGCGTCTTGTTGAAGCATCAAGTTTATATATTGAAGAGTCTGCTTTGACAGGGGAGTCCGTACCTGTACAAAAGAAGGTAGAAGCATTGCAAGGGCAAGATGTTGCAATTGGTGATCAAAAAAATATGGCTTTTATGGGGACAATGATTACGCGAGGATCTGGTACAGGAGTCGTTGTAGCAACTGGTATGAATACAGCGATGGGGCAAATTGCAAATATGTTACAAAATGCAGAGCAAATGGAAACACCACTGCAAAGAAGGTTAGAACAGCTCGGAAAAATATTAATTATTGTGGCTCTTATTTTGACAGCACTCGTTGTATTAGCTGGTGTGTATCAAGGGAATGAAGTATATCATATGTTTTTAGCTGGTGTGTCTCTGGCTGTTGCGGCTATTCCAGAAGGGTTGCCAGCAATTGTTACAGTAGCTTTATCACTTGGTGTACAGCGTATGATAAAAAAGAGAGCAATTGTACGAAAGTTACCAGCCGTAGAAACGTTAGGTTGTGCTTCCGTTATATGTTCTGATAAAACGGGAACAATGACGCAAAACAAAATGATGGTAACACATATGTGGTCAGGCGGAGAATTGTGGAAAGTGACAGGGCAAGGATATGAACCTAATGGCTCTTTTATGAAAGGTGAAAAAGAAGTGAATCCAGCTAAGACAAAAGCACTTTATCAGCTACTTACATTTGGTTCACTATGTAACAATGCAAATATTATTCAAAAGAAAAAGGCGTACGTATTAGATGGAGATCCAACAGAGGGAGCGCTTGTAGCTGCAGCAATGAAAGCTGGGATAACACGTGAGGCATTGAAAGGGAAATTTGAAGTTATTCGTGAATTTCCATTTGATTCAACTCGAAAAATGATGAGTGTTATTGTACGAGATCGAGAGGGGAAAAAGTTTATTGTTACGAAGGGAGCACCGGATGTTCTTTTACAAATGAGTCAAACGATTTTATGGGGGGATAAGCAACAGCCGTTAAGTGAGCTATATAGAAAAGAAGTACAGGCGGCTATTCATAGCTTAGGTAGTCAAGCGCTTCGAACAATTGCAGTTGCGTTTAAACCTTTAAAAATAACGGATTCTATTGAACATGAAAGAGACGTTGAAAAAGATTTTATGTTGGTTGGGATACAAGGTATGATTGACCCACCAAGACCAGAAGTGGCGCAGGCGGTAAAAGAGTGTAAAGAAGCTGGTATTCGAACAGTAATGATTACAGGTGATCATAAAGTGACAGCAATGGCGATTGCTGAACAATTAGGAGTTTTGCCACCAGATGGACGCGTTGTTGAAGGAGTAGAACTCGCGAATATGGATGTGGAGGAATTAGAAAATGTTGTAGAAGATACGTATGTATTCGCTCGTGTATCACCTGAACATAAATTAAAAATTGTTAAGGCACTGCAAAATCAAGGGCATATAGTAGCGATGACAGGTGATGGAGTGAACGATGCTCCAGCTATAAAAACAGCGGATATTGGGATAGCGATGGGGATTACAGGGACAGATGTTGCAAAAGAAGCCTCTTCACTTGTTTTACTAGACGATAATTTTGCTACAATTAAGTCAGCGATTAAAGAAGGAAGAAATATATACGAGAACATACGTAAGTTCATCCGATATTTATTAGCATCAAATGTTGGAGAAATTTTAGTTATGTTATTTGCGATGTTACTTGCATTACCCCTGCCGATGGTTCCTATTCAAATTTTATGGGTGAACTTAGTTACTGATGGTTTACCAGCGATGGCATTAGGTTTGGATAAGGCTGAAGGAGATGTGATGAAGAGAACGCCGCGCCACCCGAAAGAAGGGGTATTCGCTAGAGGGCTTGCGTGGAAAATAATAAGTCGAGGTTTTTTAATTGGGGCAGTGACGTTAGTAGCGTTTATTATTGCGTATAACCAACATCCAAATGAACTGAAATATGCACAAACTGTAGCGTTCGCGACGTTGGTACTTGCTCAGCTTATTCATGTATTTGATTGTCGTAGTGAGCATTCTGTCTTTCATCGTAATCCATTTGGGAACGTGTATTTAGTAGGGGCGGTTATCATTTCATTACTACTCATGCTAGTGGTGATATATTATCCACCGTTACAACCGATTTTTAGCACAATGCCGATACAAGCAAGAGATTGGTTATTAATTGGAGGTTTGTCATCAATTCCGACTTTCTTACTAGTAGGTTCTTTATTAACAGGGAAAAAGGCGAAAAAGAAAAAGCCAATGTTATATAAGAAGGGATTAAACTTGAAATAGTCAATGTTATGAAAATGTGATATAATTTACAGAAGGTAGTAGAGCCTTGTCTCTATTACCTTTTTCATTGAGTTATTTTATGGCTTGGATGTGATAAAAATGATTTCTAGTATGACAGGGTTTGGAAGATCGAAAGTAGAAAGTGATACTTTTCAAATTACAGTAGAAATGAAATCGGTGAACCACCGTTTTTTAGAGATGAGTATTCGACTTCCTAAGCAAATGATGGTATTTGAGGACAAAATTCGTAAAATAATTGCACAGCAAGTTCGACGTGGACGCATTGAAGTGTCTATTAGTATAGCAGGTGAAGGACTTGTTGAAAGAAAATTAAGTGTGAATTGGTCACTTCTTGAGCAGTACCAATCGATGATGGAAGATATAAAAGGAAAGTTTCAATTACAAGATTCTATTACACTCGAGCAATTAATGGCAATGCCAGAAGTAACAGCAATTGAAGAAATAGAAAATGTAAATGAACATTTTGAGAACAGTTTATATGAGGCTGTTCGTCAAGCTGCTCATATGTTGAAAACGATGAGAGATGACGAAGGAGAACGATTACATAAAGATATAGCGTATCGTTTACAAGAGATTAGCAATTGTGTAAATGCAATTATTCCACATGCACCAATTGTTACACAAAAATATCGTGAACGATTAGAAAATCGCTTAAAAGAATTACATAATCAAGAGTTAGATGAACAAAGATTGCTAACAGAAGTCGCAATCTTTGCAGAGCGTTGTGATATTCATGAAGAGTTAGTTCGTTTGCAAAGTCATTTAGAGCAATTTCGTGAAACATTGCAGATTGAAGAGCCTGTTGGAAGGAAAATGGATTTCATCGTGCAAGAGATGCATAGAGAAATTAATACGATTGGTTCTAAGGCAAATGACTTAACAATTTCAAAATATGTTGTAGAAATGAAAAATAACCTTGAAAAAATTCGTGAACAAGTACAAAATATTGAGTAGCTTTCAAAAAATATATAAAGTTATACGTGGTGGAGAAATCGGATAGACTTACTAGGAGGCGCAAACTATGGCCATGCGGTTTTTAAATATTGGATACGGAAATATTGTATCTGCTCATCGAATTATTGCTATTGTAAGTCCGGAGTCAGCTCCTATTAAACGAACAGTACAAGAAGCACGCGAACATAATGCTTTGCTTGATGCTACGTATGGGAGAAAAACAAGGGCGGTTATTGTTATGGATGATGGGCATGTTGTATTAAGTCCAATTCAACCAGAGACGATTGCACATCGTTTGAATAATAAAGAAGATTTAAGTGAGGAAGGGTAGGTTTTACATATTTATGAGAAGTAGAAGAGGATTGCTCATCGTTCTTTCAGGGCCTTCTGGGGTTGGAAAAGGAACGGTTCGTAAAGAGCTGTTTAGCCATGAGGATACACGTTTTCAGTACTCTATTTCAGTAACGACACGTAAGCCGCGTGAAGGTGAAGTAGATGGTGTGGATTATTTCTTTAAAGAAAGAGAAGAATTTGAGGAAATGATTCGTAATGAAAGATTACTTGAGTGGGCTGAGTTCGTAGGTAATTATTACGGAACACCAATTGACTATGTTGAAAAAACATTACAAGAAGGAAAAGATGTATTCTTAGAAATTGAAGTGCAAGGAGCAATTCAAGTTAAGAAAGCTTTCCCAGAAGGTGTATTTATTTTCTTAGCACCTCCAAGTTTATCTGAACTAAAGAGCCGTATTGTCGGACGTGGTACAGAGACTGAAGATGTTATTGAAAATCGTTTAACTGTAGCGAAAGAAGAAATCGAGATGATGGACGCTTACGACTATGTAGTAGAAAACGATCAAGTTGAATTAGCTTGTGATAGAATTAAAGCAATTGTGGTTGGCGAACATTGCCGCCGCGAAAGGGTAGCAAAATATTATAAAGAAATGACGGAGGGTCTATAATTATGTTAAATCCATCAATTGACTCATTACTACAAAAAATCGATTCTAAGTACACATTAGTAACAGTGGCTGCAAAACGCGCACGTGAAATGCAACTTGCTAATAACTGTGTTGTAGAGCAACCTGTTTCTCATAAATGTGTAGGTAAAGCATTAGAAGAAATCGATGCAGAAGCATTAAGCTACGTACCAAGTGAAGATAAAGTAGCTGAATAAGCCTTTGCCTTCGACAAAATAAAACATAGACTTTATAATTTTCTATGTAACGGTAACAACCTATTTACAAGTAGGTTGTTATTTTTTTACGAAAGGAATGAAATATTGGTACTGACGAGCTGGGAATTCTATTTCAGTATTATAAGTTTGAAAAAGAAAGAGGACGAGTCATATGCTAAAAGGGAAAAAGATACTTCTATGTGTAACAGGAGGCATTGCGGTTTTTAAAGCAGCTGCGTTAACGAGTAAATTGACACAATCTGGCGCGATTGTAAAAGTAATGATGAGTGAGTCGGCAATGAAGTTTGTTACGCCTCTTACATTCCAAGCGCTTTCTCGCCATGATGTATATACGGATACGTTTGATGAGAAAGACTCGGCTGTTATTGCTCATATTGATTTAGCAGATTGGGCGGATGTTGTACTTGTCGCACCTGCTACTGCCAATTGTATTGGAAAGTTAGCTGGTGGTATTGCAGATGATATGATTACAACTACTCTGTTAGCTACTACAGCCCCGGTATGGATTGCGCCTGCTATGAATGTGCATATGTATGAAAATAAAATTGTTCAAAAAAATATGATGACATTGAAAACGCTAGGATATACATTTATTGAGCCTGGGGAAGGCTTTTTAGCATGTGGATATGTAGCGAAGGGACGACTAGAAGAACCTGAAGCGATTATTGCACGGTTAGAGGAAGCTTTCTCAGAACACAAACCATTGCAGGGAAAAAGAATATTAATAACTGCTGGCCCAACACGTGAAAAAGTTGATCCAGTTCGTTTTATGACGAATTTTTCTTCTGGAAAAATGGGGTATGCGATTGCAGAAGTGGCGGCGAATTTAGGCGCTGATGTTATACTCGTTTCAGGACCGACAGCATTAAATCCACCGTTACATGTAACGACAGTGCAAGTGGAATCTGCACAAGATATGTTAGAAGCAGTTCTTCAACATTATCAAAACGTAGACGTTGTCATTAAAACAGCAGCAGTTGCAGATTATCGTCCGAAATATGTTCATGATAATAAAATGAAAAAGCAAAATGGTGATGCTGTCATTGAACTCGAAAGAACGGTGGATATTTTAAAAACGTTAGGTCAGAAAAAGGATAAACAGTTACTTATCGGTTTTGCTGCTGAAACGACAAATGTAGAGGAATATGCAACGAAAAAACTACGTGAGAAAAATGCAGATATGATTGTCGCGAATGATGTAAAAGCGCAAGGAGCTGGATTTGGCACGGATACGAATATTGTAACAATGTATAGAAAAGATGGAAAAGTTATTGAGTTACCACTTTTACTGAAAAAAGAGGTAGCTCGTGAAATATTAAAGCAAATTGAAATGATGTTAGAAGATGATCGTTTATGAAATTTGCAAGTGTAATTGTTGATGTACCTGCCCGTCAGACAGATCGACCATTTGATTACATTATCCCTGAAAAATGGGAAGATATTGTACAGACAGGAATGCGTGTAGTAGTTCCGTTTGGGCCAAGGAAATTACAAGGTTTTATTATTGGGATTAAAGATTCGGTGGATGTAGAAAGTAAGAAGTTAAAGACAATCCATGAAATATTAGATGTAACACCGGTTTTAAATGATGAATTATTAAAGCTTGGATATTGGCTTACAAGTGAAACGTTATGCTACATGATTTCAGCTTTTCAAGTGATGCTTCCAACTGCGATAAAAGCAACGTATAAAAAACGTCTACAAATTTGTAAGCAGGAAGAAATAGCATCTGAAATACTATATTTATTTCAGGATAAAGAAGCAATTGATTTTGAAGTAATCGAGCAGCAGCCACATTTATACCGGACTATTCAACAAGAAATTAAAAATGGTACGGTTGAAGTCGTTTATCAAGTGAAAGATAAAGTACAAAAGAAGAAGCAAAGAGTTGTTCAGCCGGAGTTGCCAGAAGATAAATTGGAATTAGCGGCATTTGAACTGAAAAGTAAAAAACAACAAGATGTACTTTATTATTTTGTGGAAAATTATAAAAGTGTACCGTTGAAAATAATTACAGAAGAGTTACAAATAACAGATGCTCCAATAAAAGCACTTGTTAAAAAGGGCTTCATTTCAGAAAAGTATGTGGAAGTATACCGAAATCCGTATGACGATGATGATTTTGAACAAACGAAACCATTTCCACTTACGGAGGAACAAAATCAAGTTATTACACCGATTTTATCATCAATTACAAATGAAACTTATAATCCATTTTTACTATATGGTGTTACAGGAAGTGGAAAGACAGAAGTATATTTACAATCTATAGCAGCAGTGCTCGAGAAAGGAAAAGAAGCTATCGTTCTTGTTCCTGAAATTGCACTAACGCCCCAAATGGTGGATCGTTTTAAAGGTAGGTTTGGCTCGCAAGTTGCAGTTCTTCATAGTGCGTTGTCTGTTGGAGAAAAGTATGACGAGTGGCGTAAGATTTTAAGAAAAGAAGTGAAAGTTGTAGTTGGTGCGCGTTCAGCCGTTTTTGCGCCTTTTGAGAATTTAGGGATTATTATTATTGATGAAGAGCATGAATCAAGTTACAAACAAGAAGATAATCCGAGGTATCATGCAAGAGATGTAGCTATCTGGAGAGGGCAATATCATAAATGTCCTATCGTTCTTGGTAGTGCGACACCAACACTTGAATCGTTTGCAAGGGCGAAAAAAGGTGTTTATGAACTACTAACAATGGAAAAACGTATGAATGAACAAGCTTTACCAACGGTAGAGATTGTTGACATGCGAGAAGAACTTCGTGACGGGAATAGATCAATGTTTTCTAAGGCGCTGCATGAAAAAATAGCAGATCGATTAGAAAAGAAAGAACAGATGGTACTATTTTTAAATAGAAGAGGTCATTCTACATTTGTTATGTGCCGTGATTGTGGGTATGTTGTACAATGTCCGCATTGTGATATTTCATTGACATATCATAAAATGAATCATCGTTTAAAATGTCATTATTGTAGTTATGAAGAAAATATGCCAACTGAGTGTCCTGCTTGTCAAAGTACATACATTCGTTTCTTTGGTACAGGTACACAAAAGGTAGAAGAAGAAATTACAAAACTATTTCCAGAGGCGCGAGTCATTCGAATGGATGTAGATACGACAAGTCGAAAAGGAATGCATGAAAAATTATTAAAGGCATTTGGGGAAGAAAAAGCAGATATATTACTTGGAACACAAATGATTGCTAAAGGATTAGATTTTCCGAAAGTAACTCTTGTTGGGGTTTTAACTGCAGATACGATGCTTCACTTACCTGATTTTCGGGCAAGTGAAAAGACATATCAGTTATTGACGCAAGTAAGTGGACGAGCGGGTAGACATGAATTGCCAGGGGAAGTTGTGATTCAAACGTATACGCCAGAACATTACAGTATAGAGTTAGCAAAGAACCAACAATATGATGTGTTTTTTGACCAAGAAATGCAAATGAGGCGAACAAGACAATATCCCCCATATTACTATGTTGTACTCATAACCGTATCTCATCCAGAATTATTAAAAGCGGTGCAAGTGACGGAAAAAATTGCCTCGTATTTACGAACGCATTGCTCACAGCAAACAATGGTGTTAGGACCAGTTGCTTCAGCAATTCCAAGGATAAAAGATAGATATCGTTATCAATGCATGATAAAATACAAACGGGAACCAAACTTAAAGAACGTGCTCAAAATGGTAAATGAACATTATCAAGCAGAAATGCAAAAAGAGCTACAAATCTCAATTGATTTTAATCCAACAATGTTAATGTAGCGGAGGGAAATATGGCAGTTTTAGAAATAATAAAGCATCCAAATGAAGTGTTAGAAACACCATGTGAAAGAGTAATTAACTTTGATAAAAAGTTAGTGAAATTGTTGAAAGATATGCATGAAACAATGTTAATTGCGGACGGAGTCGGTTTAGCTGCGCCTCAAGTAGGTGTAAGCTTGCAAGTAGCGGTTGTTGATGTCGATGATGATACTGGGAAAATCGAGTTAATCAATCCATCAATATTAGAAAAACGTGGTGAACAAGTAGGTCCCGAAGGCTGTTTAAGCTTCCCGGGACTTTATGGTGAAGTAGAACGTGCCGATTATATTAAAGTAAGAGCGCAAAATCGCCGTGGGAAAGTATTTTTATTAGAAGCGGAAGGATTTTTAGCGCGTGCAATTCAACATGAAATCGATCATTTACACGGTGTTTTATTTACATCGAAAGTGACAAGATATTATGAAGAAAACGAACTAGAATAGGTGTTAAAAGGAGCGGTTTTTAAATGATAAAAGTAGTGTTTATGGGAACACCGGACTTTTCAGTGCCGGTGCTTCGTCGTCTTATTGAAGATGGCTATGAGGTAGTAGGTGTTGTGACGCAACCTGATCGTCCAGTAGGTAGAAAAAAAGTATTAACACCTACACCTGTTAAAGTTGAAGCGGAAAAACATGGTATCCCTGTGTTACAGCCGTTAAAAATTCGTGAAAAAGATGAATATGAAAAAGTATTGGCATTAGAGCCAGATTTAATTGTAACAGCTGCATTTGGTCAGATTGTACCAAATGAAATTTTAGAAGCACCGAACTATGGATGTATTAATGTCCACGCTTCTTTACTTCCTGAACTTCGTGGTGGTGCACCAATTCATTATGCAATTATGGAAGGTAAAGAAAAAACTGGTATTACAATTATGTATATGGTAGAAAAATTGGATGCTGGTGATATCTTAACGCAAGTGGAAGTGGAAATTGAAGAGCGTGAAACGACAGGCTCATTATTTGATAAATTAAGTGAAGCTGGAGCACACCTTCTATCTAAAACAGTACCTTTATTAATTCAAGGTAAGTTAGAACCGATTAAACAAAACGAAGAAGAAGTAACGTTTGCTTACAATATAAAACGTGAACAAGAGAAAATTGATTGGACAAAAACAGGTGAAGAAGTATACAATCACATTCGCGGATTGAATCCATGGCCAGTTGCTTATACAACTTTAGCAGGACAAGTTGTTAAAGTATGGTGGGGAGAAAAAGTGCCTGTAACTGAACCGGCTGAAGCAGGTACGATTGTTGCAATCGAAGAAGATGGTTTTGTTGTAGCAACTAGTAATGAAACAGGTGTTAAAATTACTGAATTGCAACCTTCTGGTAAAAAGCGTATGAGTTGTTCACAATTTTTACGTGGAACAAAACCTGAAATTGGAACGAAGTTAGGAGAAAATGCATGAGACAAAATGTTCGTGAATTAGCTCTTGATGGTTTAATTCAAGTGGAAAAAAGTGGTGCATATAGCAACTTACTTTTAAATAATCTAATTGAAAAAAGTGCAATTGATAGAAAAGATATTGGTTTATTAACTGAAATTGTATATGGAACGATTCAACGTCGTGACACATTAGATTATTATTTACAGCCTTTTTTAAAAAAGAAGGTTGAGGCGTGGGTAAGAGTATTGCTTCGCTTATCTTTATATCAAATGATTTATTTAGACCGAGTGCCAGAAAGAGCGGCTATTCATGAAGCGGTTGAGATTGCAAAGCGTCGCGGGCATAAAGGAATTGCTGGTATGGTGAACGGTGTATTACGTTCGATTCAGAGAGAAGGTGTACCTTCTGTAGATGAAATCAAGGATCCAGTAGAACGTCTTGCAATTGCGACGAGTCATCCAGTTTGGCTTGTACAAGAGTGGACTTCTGCATATGGCTTAGAAACTGCAGAGAAAATGTGCGAAGTAAACATGTTACCACCTGTACCAACAGCACGTGTGAATGTTGATAAGGTAACGGTAGAAGAAGCGATTGAGTTGTTGGCAAGTGAAGGTATAGAAGCAAAACGTGGTGACTTGTCAGATGATGCAATTCAGATTGAAAGAGGAAATGTAGCGCATACAGAAGCGTTTAAAAAAGGATTTCTTTCTATTCAAGATGAAAGTTCTATGCTTGTAGCACGCGCTTTAGAACCGAATACGGGAGATGCAGTTCTTGATAGTTGTGCTGCTCCAGGCGGAAAAACAACGCATATCGCGGAACGATTAAAGGGAACTGGTAAGGTCATGTCCCTTGATTTACATGCACACAAAGTACGTTTAATTAAACAGCAAGCAGAGCGACTTGGTCTAGAAAATGTCGAAACAAAAGCGCTAGATGCTAGAAAAGTGCAAGAGCACTTTGCAAATGAAACGTTTGATAAAATATTGGTAGATGCACCGTGTTCTGGATTTGGTGTAATTAGACGTAAGCCTGATATTAAGTTAGGAAAAGATAAAGGCGATAGTGAAAGATTATCGACGATTCAACTTGCGATACTAGAAAAAATAGCACCATTATTAAAACAAGGCGGTCGTCTTGTTTATAGTACGTGCACAATTGAGAAAATAGAAAATGAACAAGTAATAGATAAATTTTTAAAAGAACATCCTGAATTTGAATGGGATACTACGATAAAAGAACGTATGCCAGAAAAATTAAGTCCGTATATTAATGAAGGTCAAGTACAAATTTTACCGCATTATTTTGCAACGGATGGCTTTTATATTGCTTGTTTAAGGAAGAAGGTGTAGCATCATGGAAACAACTGTAAGAAAACAAAAGAAAAATGTAGAAACGAAGAAACCATCAATTTACTCTTTACAACTTCATGAAATGCAAGATTGGTTAAAGGAACAAGGAGAACCGAAGTTCCGCGCTGGACAAATTTTTGACTGGCTATATAAAAAACGTGTAAAAAATTATGAGGATATGTCAAACCTTTCTAAAGGATTGCGTGATAAATTGTCGAATTCCTTTGATATTACTACTTTAAACACGTTAGTAAAACAAACGTCTTCAGATGGAACGATTAAATTCTTATTCCAATTATATGACGGATATTCTATTGAAACGGTATTAATGCGACATGAATATGGAAATTCCATTTGTGTAACAACGCAAGTTGGTTGTCGTATTGGATGTACGTTCTGTGCTTCGACACTTGGTGGACTAAAACGAAACCTAGAAGCTGGAGAAATCGTAGCGCAAGTAGTAGAAGTTCAGCGTGCGCTTGATGAAACAGAAGAACGTGTAAGTTCTCTTGTTGTTATGGGAATTGGAGAACCATTTGATAACTACGATAATTTAATGGGATTCTTACGCATCACTAACCATGAAAAAGGACTTCATATTGGTGCTAGACATATGACTGTTTCGACGAGTGGAATTATCCCGAAAATTTATAAGTTTGCTGAAGAAGAACTACAAATTAATTTTGCGATTTCATTGCATGCTCCAAACTCAGAATTACGTTCAAAGTTAATGCCGATTAACCGTGCTTATAAATTACCGGATTTAATGGAAGCTATTAAATACTATGTAAATAGAACAGGGCGCCGTATTACTTTTGAATATGGATTATTTGGAGGAGAAAATGACCAAGTTGAGCACGCTGAAGAGCTTGCTGCGCTCTTAAAAGGTGTAAAATGTCATGTAAACTTAATCCCGGTAAACTACGTACCTGAACGTGATTATGTACGTACACCACGTGAGCAAATTTTCTTGTTCGAGAAAACGTTAAAAGATCGTGGAGTGAATGTAACGATTCGCCGTGAACAAGGTCATGATATTGACGCAGCCTGCGGTCAGTTGCGTGCGAAGGAGCGCAAAGAAGAGACGAGGTGACGAGATGAAAGCCGTATTTCTATCGGATAAAGGAAAAGTTCGTCAACATAATGAAGATAGTGCAGGAGTTTTTCACAATTTAGATGGAAATGTTTTAGCGGTAGTAGCAGATGGAATGGGAGGTCATCGAGCTGGTGATGTAGCTAGCTCGATGGCCATTCAATTATTCCATGATTATTGGAAGCAAACGCATAATATGAATGAACCGAAAAAAGTAGAACAATGGTTACATACTAGTGTTGGGATTATTAATGAGCGCATATATGAATACGCTCAGCAAAATGTAGAATGTAATGGTATGGGAACAACGCTTATAATAGCTGTTTGTACACCAAGTTTTGTGACGATAGGGCATATAGGAGATAGTCGTTGCTATATGGTATCAGAAGGAGAAATGACGCTTGTAACGGAAGATCATTCGCTTGTAAATGAGCTTGTGAGACATGGTGAAATTTCAAAGGAAGATGCAGAGTATCATCCGAAAAAGAATGTGTTATTAAGAGCGCTAGGAACAGAAGAAAAAGTTGGATTAGATGTTAAAACGTTGGTGCTTGAGGAAGATGATCAATTACTTCTTTGCTCTGATGGGTTATCAAACAAAGTTTCTATTGATGATATGCAACAAATTTTACAGTTAAATGAACAGCTTGAAGGTAAAGGGCAGCGTCTCATTCAATTGGCGAATGATCGCGGTGGAGAAGATAATATCACACTTGTTCTTATTGATTATGCGGGTTCGACAAACGAAAGTAGGTGAAGTGCAACGTGCTGATTGGAAAACGCTTAAATGACCGTTATAAGCTGCTGAAAATGATTGGTGGTGGCGGAATGGCCAATGTATATTTAGCTCATGATGATATACTTGGCCGAGATGTAGCGGTAAAAATATTAAGACTCGACTACTCAAATAACGAAGAGTTTATTAAACGTTTCCATCGAGAAGCGCAGTCTGTTACAACGTTGTCGCATCCAAATATTGTGAATATGTATGATGTCGGAGAAGAAGATGGTATATATTATCTTGTCATGGAATATGTACCCGGGCAAACATTGAAGCAATACATAATTGAGCGAGGTATGTTACCTATAGGAGAAGCTCTTGATATTATGGAGCAGTTAACATCCGCCATGGCACACGCCCATCATTTTGAAATTGTGCATCGTGATATAAAGCCGCACAATATTTTAATTCGAGCTGATGGAATAATAAAAGTAACAGATTTTGGAATTGCGACAGCTACAAGTGCAACAACAATTACACATACAAATTCAGTACTGGGTTCAGTCCATTATTTATCACCAGAACAGGCACGTGGCGGGATAGCAAATAAACAATCGGATATTTATTCTCTTGGAATAGTTATGTTTGAATTGTTAACAGGAAGACAACCGTTTTCTGGCGAATCTGCTGTTGCTATAGCTTTAAAACATTTACAAAGTGAAATCCCATCACCAAAAAGATGGAATGAAAATATTCCGCAAAGTGTTGAAAATATTATATTAAAGGCAACTGCAAAAGATCCTTTCCATCGATATCAATCTGCCAATGCGATGAAGCGAGATATTGAAACTGCGCTATATCCAGAGAGGATAAATGAGCAACCATTTTACATACCAGAAGATATGGAAGCGACGAAAGCGATTCCGATTATTCAACAAGAACAATTATTTGAAAATGTAAGTGATGAAACGATTGTTTTAAAAGGGAGTAAGGTGGAAGAACCGATAAGAGCAGAAGCAGCTAAGTTAGATAAGAAGAAAAAACGGAGTAACAAGTGGCTTAAAGTTTTAATTTCAACATTTTTATTTTTAGCAATAGGAATAACATTAGCGCTTACGGTTATTCCAGGATTATTTATTCCGAAAGATGTGAAAGTTCCTGATGTGGCTGGTATGAAATACACGACAGCTGTAAATACGTTAGTAGAAAAGGGCTTTGAGGTGACGGAGCCTAATATTGTATATACAGATGATATTGAAGTTGGGGATGTAATAAAAACGGAACCTGTAGCAGGAAGAGTCGTAAAAGAAAACGCTAAAATTACTATCTATCAATCAGGTGGAAAAAAGAAAAGTAAGATGGCGAATTTCACAGGGAAAAACTTTGAGAGTGTAAAAGCTGAGTTAGAAGAAAAATATAAACAAGTTACAGTAAATTATATTGAAAATGATAAGCCGAAAGGTGAAATTGTAGAGCAAATTCCGACGCCTGATCAAATGGTTATAGAAGCGGAGCAAGAACTGAAAATCTGGGTAAGTAAAGGTCCTTATCAAATTAGACCAGGTGACTTTTCGGGGTGGACTGAAAATAGTGTAACTGGTTATTTGAATGAGAGAAAACTAACGTCAGATATAAAACGAGAGTATTCAGATTCAGTCGAAAAAGGACTTGTAATTTCGCAATTTCCAAAACCAGGTACACCATTAAAAGAGGGAGATAAAGTAACTATTATTATCTCTGATGGTCAAAAGCCTAAAGTGACTAAAACGGTAAAAGTGGACAATATCTCTATCCCATATGAGCCTGCTGTAACAGGTGAAAAAAAGCCGCAAACAATAGAAATTTATAAAGAAGACATGCAGCAAAAAATGGATAGACCGGTTGAAACGAGAACAATTACTGAATCAGCGACTATTTCTTTAGAATTTGTAATTCAAGAAGGTTCAAAGGGACACTATAAAATTGTACGAGATGGAGTAACGATTATTGATAAAGAAGTACCATATCCAACTCAATAATAGTGAAAGTCTACTTATTATTATTGCCTGTTATGCTGTCTACAAAGTGGACGGTATAGCAGGCAAAAATATATGATTCAAAAAGCTAGTAAAGTGATGCAGCTGTAATTATTTTTTTGCATTTAATGGGAAATTTAATGTATATTAGCGAAAGTATATATGGTAGGTTTTGAAATCGTTATTTGGAAAATTTAAATCCATTCATTTTTAAATTCAGCATCACCTTATACAAAAAAAGGAGAATTCTATGCCAGAAGGAAAAATTATAAAAGCTTTAAGTGGGTTTTATTACGTGCAGCATGAAGAAGGGGTTACGCAATGTCGTGGGCGAGGTGTATTTAGAAAAAATAAAATTACACCACTTGTAGGAGACCAAGTTGTTTTTCAGGCAGATAATCCAACTGAAGGTTATGTGCTTGAAGTGTTTGATCGAAAAAATGAACTTGTTAGACCTCCTATTGCTAATGTCGATCAAGCGATCCTTGTGTTCTCTGCAGTAGAACCAGATTTTAATCCTGGACTGTTAGATCGATTTTTAGTGCTGATTGAATATCATAACATTAAGCCAATTATTTGTATTAGCAAGATGGATTTAGTAGATGAAAAGATGAAAGCAACTGTTGAAGCATATGCGAATGATTATCGTGAGATGGGTTATGATGTTTTATTTACTTCTATTAATACGTCAGAAAGTATTGATATATTAAAACCATACTTAGAAAATTGTGTTTCTGTCGTTGCGGGTCAATCTGGTGTTGGGAAATCTTCAATGCTTAATGTGCTACGTCCAGAATTAGAGCTGAAAACAAATGATATATCCTCCCATTTAGGACGCGGGAAGCATACGACAAGACACGTAGAATTAATTGCAATTGGGAGTGGACTAGTAGCAGATACACCGGGTTTTAGTTCACTAGATTTCATTGATATAGAAGTAGAAGATCTTACATATTGTTTTCCAGAGTTGAAAGAAGCGAGCCAATACTGTAAATTTAGAGGGTGTACACATCTTTCTGAACCGAAATGTGCTGTGAAAGCTGCGGTTGAAGAAGGGAAGATTACAGAATATCGCTATAAGAACTATAAACAATTCGTAGAAGAAATTAGAGAGAGAAAGCCGAGGTATTAGTTATGATTAAAATTGCACCATCGATTTTATCAGCAGATTTTTCAAAATTAGGGGAAGAGATTAAAGATGTAGAAAAGGGCGGAGCGGATTACATTCACGTTGACGTAATGGATGGACACTTCGTACCAAATATTACGATTGGACCATTAATTGTAGAAGCTATCCGTCCAATTACATCATTACCATTAGATGTACATTTAATGATTGAAAATCCTGATAACTATATCCCGACTTTCGCACAAGCGGGAGCGGATATTATTACTGTTCACGTAGAGGCGTGTCCACATCTGCATCGTACAATTCAGTTAATTAAATCTCACGGTATTAAAGCGGGCGTTGTATTAAATCCACATACGCCAGTTTCAGTGATTGAGCATGTATTAGAAGATATAGATATGGTATTACTTATGACAGTAAACCCTGGATTTGGTGGACAGAAGTTTATCCATTCTGTATTACCGAAAATTAAACAAGTTGCAGACATGGTGAAAGAGCGCAATCTAGAAGTAGAAATTGAAGTTGATGGTGGTGTAAATGCTGAAACAGCAAGACTTTGTGTGGAAGCAGGAGCAAATGTACTTGTAGCTGGATCAGCAGTATACAATCAAAAAGACCGCGGTGAAGCAATTCGCGTAATTCGTGGGTAGTGATGAACTTTTATCCTAGTAAGGTATTCATAGGATAGGGTAAAAATATGTAAAAAGGCAATCTACCGAATGGCAGATTGCCTTTTTACAATGGAAGGGGAAGAAAAAATGATTATTCATATTTTGGCAGGAGGACCTTCGGAATATTGCGCAGATTTTGCTCGATATGAGAATGAGGAAGTAGTGTGGGTTGCGGTTGATAGGGGAGTATACCGTCTATTAAAGAAAGGGATTACCCCGGCTGTTGCGTTTGGAGATTACGATTCAGTTACTGAAGAAGAATTAGTATGGATGGGACAGCAAACGAACGAATTACATATTGTTCCGCGGGAAAAAGATCAAACGGATTTAGAAATTGCAATCAACTGGGCATTAGGACAGAAGCCGGCACTAATTCGTATTTTTGGTGCTACCGGTGGAAGACTTGATCACGGTTTGGCAAATATACAAATGCTTTTAAAAGGGTTAGAAGTAGAGATAGAAATGTGTATTGTGGACAATAAAAATGAAATAACAGTTAAAAAAGTGGGTACACATATAATTGAAGAAAATAAAAATTTTCCTTATGTATCTTTTGTACCAGTTACTGAAATAGTGGAAGGGATTACATTGTTTGGTTTTAAGTACCCTCTTACTAATAAAACAATAGAGTGGGGATCGACACTTTGTATTAGTAACGAACTCGTTGAGGAAAAAGGTACTTTTTCATTTACTTCTGGCATATTAATGTTGATAAGAAGCACTGATTGAAGAAACAATTTTGCTCCTTACATCATATAGTGACCAAGTGGAGTAATGGGGATTAGGAGGGAAACCATGAGATTTTATACAATTAAGTTACCTAAATTTCTTGGTGGAATTGTTCGTGCAATGTTAAATACCTTCAAAAAAGATTAAAAAAAGCACCTATCACCGGTGCTTTTTCCATTGTTATAGTAAAAAAAGAGCCTATCGGCTCTTTTTTTTATTATTAAACACGTTCGATTTTGCCAGATTTTAATGCTCTAGCAGAAACGTAAACACGTTGAACTTTTCCGTCGATGCGTACGCGAACTTTTTGAAGGTTAGCGCCCCACTTACGTTTTGTAGCGTTCATTGCGTGAGAACGAGAGTTACCAGAACGAGCTTTTCTTCCAGTAATAGCACAAACACGAGCCATTTATATTTCCCTCCCTTGATACCTTACCATACGTAATTTTTCAATGTTAGTCTTTTATGCGATGCTAAAAACACTACTATAATTTAACACAACTAAAAAGAGAATGCAACACCGTAGAAAAAAGAAATCAAGAAAATTTACTTGACACTATATGTCAATGAAGAAAAGTTAAAATCCATAAAAATTGCTTGACATATTATAGTGGTACATGTTGTATAATAACAATGGACTATTTTGCTCATCATAAAAAAGTGTAATTTAAAACATAAAATATGAGAGTGAAAAGAAAGAACGATGGAATTTTCTTTAAAAAGATTATATGATAGTAACTAAAGTAGTCTAGCTCACTTTCACCATTTATGAAGGGGGAAACGAGATGTCAATTGAAATTAAAACGAAGTACGGTCAAATTGATATTAGTACAGATGTAATTGCAACAATTGCTGGAGGTGCCGCGGTAGATTGCTACGGTATCGTAGGTATGGCATCAAAAAATCAGTTAAAAGATGGATTAACAGACATTTTACGAAAAGAAAACTTCACTAGAGGTGTTATTGTTCGTAAAGATGAAGATGAAGTACATATTGATATGTATATTATTGTGAGCTATGGTACGAAAATTTCAGAAGTGGCACATAATGTGCAGACGAAAGTGAAATATACATTAGATCAAACTGTAGGACTAGCAGTAGATTCTGTAAACATCTACGTACAAGGAGTTAAAGTAATAAACTTGTAATGTGCATTAAGGAGGAAAATCTGTGTCAATTCAAAAAATTGATGGAAAACGTTTATCACAAATGATCATGCAAGGAGCGAATAATTTAACAAATAATGTTCAGCTTGTTGATGCATTAAACGTATTTCCAGTTCCAGATGGCGATACCGGTACAAACATGAACTTATCTATGACTTCAGGTGCGCGTGAAGTGAAAGCAAATCCTTCACAGCATGCTGGTAAAGTCGGCGTAAGTTTAGCCAAAGGATTATTAATGGGAGCTCGTGGTAACTCTGGAGTTATTCTATCTCAGTTGTTCCGTGGTTTCTCTAAATCCATTGAACAAAAAGAAGAATTAACAACAGTTGATTTTGCTGCAGCACTAGAAGCTGGAGTAGAGGCGGCTTATAAAGCGGTTATGAAACCGATTGAAGGAACGATTTTAACGGTTGCAAGAGAAACGGGTAAATATGCAGTAACAGTTGCGAAAAAACAGCGCGACTTTGTTTTGTTTATGGAAGACGTTGTGAAAGAAGCAAACGCATCGTTAAATCGTACGCCAGATTTATTACCTGTATTAAAACAAGTTGGCGTTGTAGATAGCGGTGGTAAAGGTCTTGTAGTGGTATACGAAGGATTTTTAGCTGACTTAAAAGGAGAAACGATTTCTTCTGATGCACCGACGCAAACATCTATGAATGAGATGGTACGCGCAGAACATCACCGTAGTGTACAAAGCCAATTGAGTACAGAAGATATTAAGTATGGATATTGTACGGAGTTCATGGTGAAATTAGAGGCTGAAAAGGTGAAAGAGCATAATTTCTCTGAACAAAAATTCCGTGAAGATATTAGTGTATATGGTGATTCTCTACTAGTTGTGTCTGATGATGAAATTGTAAAAGTTCATATCCACGCAGAACATCCTGGAGACGCTATGAACTACGGGCAAAAATACGGTAGTTTAATTAAGATTAAAGTAGAAAATATGCGTGAACAGCATACTGCTTTATTAGATGAACCTGCTATGGTTCCTGAACAACCAGCTCAATCGAAAGAAAAACAACCATATGGTATCGTAACTGTGGCAATGGGGTCTGGTATTAAAACTTTATTTGAGAGCATCGGCGCAACGAAAGTTATCGAAGGTGGTCAAACGATGAATCCAAGTACGGAGGATATCGTGAAGGCAATTGAAGAAGCGAATGCTGAAAAAATCATTATTTTACCGAATAACGGAAATATTGTAATGGCAGCAGAACAAGCGGCATCAGTTGTAGATCAAGAAGTTATTGTTGTTCGTTCGAAAACAGTTCCTCAAGGTATGGCAGCAATGTTAGCATTTAACCCAGTTGGAACGTTAGAAGAGAATGAAGAAAACATGCAAGAAGCTTTATCTCATGTGAAAACAGGTCAAATTACGTATGCTGTACGTGATACGGAAATTGATGGTGTAGCAATTCAAAAAGATGACTTCATGTGTATTGCAGATGGAAAAATTGTATCTACAAATGCTGAAAAAGTAGGAGCTGCGAAGCAATTACTAGAAGCGCTTATTGATGAAGATTCTGAAATCGTAACGATTCTACAAGGTGAAGATGCAACTGACGAAGAAGTAGCGGAGTTAGTTGAATTTGTAGAAGAGAAATTTGAAGATGCAGAAGTAGAAGTGCATGCTGGAAACCAACCAGTGTATTCTTTCATCTTCTCTGTAGAATAAGATAAGATTCGTTTTGAAAATAAATGGATTACTTACTTGCTAATGGATAAGAAGTAGTAATATGAAGTTTATTACTAGTTTTTATTCAAAAGGCTAGCATATTGAAGAGAGAAAAGAGCCTTGCTGCTAATAGTGAGGCTCTTTTTTACTTGTTTTATATAAGGGATTTGAGTAGTTTCTCTTAGAATGCCTATGATAGAATATATAAGGTGAAAGAGAGCGATTACAGATGCTAATTGGTACTCAAATAAAATGCAATAAAGAAAATAATGTGACGGGGTGTGAGAATCTTGAATGATGTTGTACAAGTTCCTGTTACGGATGTAAAGGGGATCGGAGGAGAAACATCTGAGTTACTACATGAGATGGGGATTTATACAGTTTCTCATCTATTAGAACATTTTCCGTACCGTTATGAAGATTATGCGATGAAAGATCTTGCTGAAGTAAAGCATGATGAACGTGTAACGGTTGAAGGGAAGGTTCATAGTGCTCCTTTGTTGCAATATTATGGTAAGAAGAAATCGCGTCTAACAGTTCGTGTTCTCGTCGGTCGTTATTTAATTACGGCGGTATGTTTTAATAGGCCTTACTATAAGCAAAAATTAACGTTAGATGAAACGGTAACGATTACTGGTAAATGGGATCAACATCGTCAAACAATTGCTGTATCAGAACTTCATTTTGGGCCAGTTGTACGTCAACAAGAAGTGGAGCCTGTTTACTCAGTAAAGGGGAAACTTACAGTAAAACAGATGCGTCGTTTTATTGCTCAAGCGTTAAAGGAATATGGAGATTCTATAGTCGAAGTGTTACCGGATGGTTTGTTAGGCCGGTATAAATTATTACCAAGATATGAAGCACTTAAGGCTTTGCATTTTCCGGTAGGACAGGAGGATTTAAAGCAAGCGCGTCGCCGTTTTGTATATGAGGAATTTTTCTTATTTCAGCTGAAAATGCAAACACTGAGGAAAATGGAGAGGGAAAATTCAAAAGGGACGAAGAAAGAGATTCCGTCAGTAGAATTACAAGAATTTATCGATGCATTGCCGTTCCCGTTAACTGGTGCGCAGCGCCGAGTTGTAGATGAAATTTTAAAAGATATGACATCTCCTTATCGGATGAACCGACTATTACAAGGTGACGTTGGTTCTGGGAAAACAGTTGTTGCTGCGATTGGCCTTTATGCATCGAAATTAGCTCATTATCAAGGTGCTTTAATGGTTCCTACAGAAATTTTAGCTGAGCAACATTATCAGTCGCTTGCTGAAACGTTTTCGCATTTTGGTATGAAGGTGGAACTGCTAACAAGTTCTGTTAAAGGTGCAAGACGCCGAGAAATTTTAGCGAAGTTAGAACAAGGAGAAATAGATATTCTTGTTGGAACGCACGCTTTAATTCAAGATGAAGTTATATTTCATAGGTTGGGTCTCGTTATTACAGATGAACAGCATCGATTTGGTGTAGCGCAGCGCCGAGTTTTACGGGAGAAAGGTGAAAGTCCAGATGTATTATTTATGACAGCGACACCAATTCCGCGTACGCTTGCAATTACTGCATTTGGAGAGATGGATGTTTCGATAATCGATGAGATGCCAGCAGGTAGAAAGGTGATTGAAACATACTGGGCAAAACATGATATGTTAGATCGCGTCCTCGGTTTTGTTGAGAAGGAAATAAAAAAAGGAAGACAGGCATACGTTATTTGTCCTCTAATTGAAGAATCTGAGAAACTTGATGTGCAAAATGCTATCGACTTACATAGTATGCTGACGCATCATTACCAAGGGAAATGCCAAGTTGGATTGATGCATGGGAGATTATCGTCTCAGGAAAAAGAAGAGATAATGGGCCAGTTTAGTGAAAATAAAGTGCAAATTCTTGTATCGACAACAGTTGTTGAGGTGGGTGTGAACGTACCGAATGCGACTGTGATGGTTATTTATGATGCAGAACGTTTCGGTTTATCGCAGCTTCATCAGCTTAGAGGGCGTGTCGGGCGTGGTAGTGAACAATCATATTGTTTATTAATAGCAGACCCTAAATCAGAAACAGGAAAAGAAAGAATGCGCATAATGACTGAAACAAATGATGGATTTGTATTGTCAGAAAAAGATTTAGAATTACGAGGTCCTGGAGATTTCTTTGGGAGTAAGCAAAGTGGCTTACCAGAATTTAAGGTTGCTGACATGGTACACGATTATCGAGCGTTAGAAACAGCAAGGCAAGATGCGGCGATACTAGTAGATTCAGAAGCATTTTGGCACAATGATCAGTACGCTGCCTTGCGTACGTATCTTGATGGGACAGGTGTGTTCCAAGGAGAGAAGCTCGATTAAAGGGAGTCAACAAAAATTTTTGTTGCATTCTACTTTTAATGATTATATACTACTGTTAGTACCTAGTCATAAAAATGGATGGTGCGGTATGAAGAAAAGAAGAAGTAAAAAAGAAAGACAAGAATTATTACAACAAACAATCGAATCAAATCCTTTTATTACGGATGAAGATTTAGCGGAAAAATTTCAAGTTAGTATACAAACAGTACGACTGGATCGTATGGAATTGTCTATTCCTGAATTAAGAGAGAGAATTAAACATGTAGCTACAAAGCAACATGAAGAAGATGTGAAATCTTTACCGTTAGAAGAGGTTGTCGGAGAAATTATTGATATTGAATTAGATAGACATGCAATCTCTATCTTTGAAGTAAAGGTAGAACATGTATTTAAAAGAAATCAAATTGCCCGTGGGCATCATCTGTTTGCGCAAGCAAACTCACTAGCTGTTGCGGTTATTGATGAAGAATTAGCTTTAACTGCAAAGTCTACCATTCGATACATTCGCCCTGTAAAATTAGGAGAGCGTGTTGTTGCAAAAGCGCGCGTTGAAGATGTAGAGAATGATAAGGGACGGACGGTTGTCAAAGTGCGTAGCTTCGTTGGAGAAGAACTTGTTTTTACAGGCACTTTTGAAATGTATCGATCTAGTAATTATAGTGAGGAAGGTAACAACTTATGAAAATCGCAATAGATGCAATGGGCGGAGATCACGCTCCAAAGGCTGTAGTATTAGGGGCAATGAAAGCTATTAAAGAATATTCTGATTTACATATTACGTTAGTAGGGAAAGAAGAGGAAATTCGTCAATACTTAACGAGTGATGAACGAATTACTATTCTTCATACAGACGAAAAAATAGAATCAACGGAGGAACCAGTAAGAGCGGTTCGTCGAAAAAAACAAGCTTCAATGGTGCTTGCGGCACAACAAGTAAAGGATGGAGAAGCAGACGCTTGTATATCCGCAGGTAGTACAGGAGCTTTAATGGCAGCTGGATTATTTGTAGTCGGTCGTATGGAAGGAATTGAGCGACCAGCTTTATCGCCTACAATGCCAACTGTAGATGGAAAAGGTTTTGTTATGTTAGATGTTGGAGCAAATGTTGATGCAAAACCAATTCATTTATATCAATATGCAGTAATGGGATCTGTTTATGCTGAGAAGGTAAGAGGAATTGAAAATCCTCGTGTTGGACTATTAAACGTTGGAACAGAGGATGGAAAAGGAAACGAGCTTTCAAAGCAAGTATTTGCAATGCTTAAGGATGCGCCAATTAATTTCGTTGGGAACGTTGAATCGAGAGATTTATTGCAAGGTGTAGCAGATGTTGTTGTATGTGATGGTTTTACAGGGAATGTAGCGTTGAAATCATTAGAAGGAACAGCACTTGCGCTATTCTCTATGTTGAAAGAACAATTAATGAGTTCATTTACGAGCAAATTAGCAGCGGCGGTATTAAAGCCAAAACTTATGGTATTAAAAGATAAAATGGATTATTCGGAGTATGGAGGAGCTGCGTTATTTGGATTGAAAGCACCTGTCATTAAGGCTCACGGTTCTTCTAATGACCAGTCGATATTTAGTGCGATTCGTCAAACGAGAGAAATGGTAGCGAAAGAAGTAATTCCTACGATTTCAAGCGTAATGGAGAAAGAGTCACTCCAATAAGAGGAGGATTTGAAATGGGAAAAATAGCATTTCTTTTTCCGGGCCAAGGTTCACAGGCAGTTGGAATGGGTAAACAATTAGCAGAAAATAATAAAGAGGTTGCAAAAGTGTTTGCAAAAGCAGATGAGGTGTTGGAAGATTCACTTTCAGAAGTGATTTTTGAAGGACCGCAGGAAAAGCTTACATTAACAACAAATGCGCAGCCTGCATTATTAACAACGAGTTTTGCTATTTTGACAGCTTTGAAAGAGTATGACATTACACCTGACTTTGTCGCTGGTCATAGTTTAGGTGAATATAGCGCTCTTGTAGCAGCTGGTGCATTAACTTTTGAAGATGCTGTATATGCTGTAAGGAAACGTGGCGAATATATGGAAGAAGCTGTTCCAGGTGGGGAAGGCGCAATGGCAGCTATATTAGGTGCTGATCCACATATGCTGAAACAAGTTACAGAAGAAGTAACAAGTGAAGGATATGCAGTGCAAATCGCTAATATGAATAGTACGAAGCAAATTGTGATTTCTGGAACGAAGCAAGGCGTAGAGGTTGCTTCTCAAAGAGCGAAAGAAAATGGTGCAAAGAGAGCGATTCCACTAAAAGTAAGTGGGCCATTCCATTCTTCACTTATGAAGCCGGCAGCTGAGAAGTTCCAAAGTGTTTTAAATGAAATTACAATTCATGACACGAATATTCCTGTTATTGCAAATGTTACGGCGGATGTTATTACACGTGGTGCCGACATTCAAGAAAAGTTAATCGAACAGCTTTATTCGCCTGTATTATGGTACCCGTCTATTGAATGTATGGTGAAGCAGGGAGTAGATACATTTATTGAAATTGGGCCTGGAAAAGTACTTGCTGGACTTATGAAGTCAATTGATTCATCAGTGAAAGCATATGCGATATATGATGAAGAGACATTAAAAGATACCATTTCAAATTTGAGAGGAGAAAACTGATGTTAAAAGGGAAGGTAGCATTAGTAACTGGCGCTTCACGTGGAATTGGTCGCGCGATTGCGATCGATTTAGCGAAACAAGGGGCAAATGTAGTAGTAAATTATGCAGGTAATGAACAAAAAGCAAATGAAGTAGTAGATGAAATTAAGAAATTAGGTTCTGATGCAATTGCGGTAAAAGCAGATGTTGCAAATGCTGATGATGTTACAAATATGGTGAAACAAACAGTAGACACATTTGGACAAGTTGATATTCTTGTAAATAATGCTGGTGTAACAAAAGATAATTTATTAATGCGTATGAAAGAAGAAGAATGGGATACAGTTATTAATACAAACTTAAAAGGTGTATTCTTATGTACAAAAGCAGTATCTCGTTATATGATGCGTCAACGTCACGGTAGAATTATAAATATCGCTTCTGTTGTGGGTGTTATAGGAAACCCAGGGCAAGCTAATTATGTTGCTGCTAAAGCGGGTGTTATTGGATTAACAAAAACATCTGCAAAAGAGTTAGCAAGTCGAAATATTACTGTGAATGCAATTGCGCCAGGCTTTATTGCGACTGATATGACTGATGTACTAGATGAGAATATTAAAGCCGAAATGTTAAAAGTTATTCCAGCTGCTCAATTTGGTGAAGCGCAAGATATCGCGAATGCTGTAACGTTTTTTGCTTCTGATCAAAGCAAATATGTTACAGGTCAAACGTTAAATGTTGATGGCGGTATGGTAATGTAATAAAAGAATCGATTTCACCTAGTTTTTTTGGTCAATATTTAATATAATATTTGAGGGGAGGTGAATGGAATGGCAGATGTTTTAGAACGCGTAACAAAAATCATCGTTGATCGTTTAGGAGTAGAAGAGACTGAGGTAGTACCAGCTGCAAGCTTCAAGGAAGATTTAGGAGCAGACTCCCTAGATGTAGTAGAACTTGTAATGCAATTAGAAGATGAATTCGAAATGGAAATTTCTGATGAAGATGCTGAAAAGATTGCTACTGTTGGCGATGCTGTGACTTACATAGAGAGTCATCTATAATGCTTAAGTGAAGTCCCGTTTTTTAGCGGGGCTTTCTGGCTTATATCTGGAGGGACCTATGCCGTACCGAAAATATAGAGAAAAAAAATACGAAACAAAATATCGTGAAGCATTTAAAGTGTTTCAAGAAAAGATAGGTATTACGTTTACAGATGAAAAATTATTGATTCAAGCATTTACGCATTCATCGTATGTGAATGAGCATCGAAAAAAACCGCATGAAGATAATGAGCGTCTTGAATTTCTTGGAGATGCAGTATTGGAACTTACTGTATCGCAGTATCTGTTTCAAAAATATCCGACAATGAGCGAAGGAGAGTTAACAAAACTACGTGCAGCTATTGTATGTGAGCCATCTCTTGTTCGTTTTGCGAACGAATTGTCATTTGGTAGCCTTGTTTTATTAGGAAAAGGTGAAGAAATGACAGGTGGACGTGAACGACCAGCTTTATTAGCGGATGTCTTTGAAGCGTTTATTGGTGCCCTTTATCTTGATCAAGGGTTAGAAACAGTTTGGGAATTCTTAAAAGAAATTGTATATCCGAAAATTAATGAGGGTGCTTTTTCTCATGTGATGGATTATAAGAGTCAGTTACAAGAATTGATTCAGCGTGATGGTAGTGGCAATGTTGAGTATCAAATTTTGCAAGAAAAAGGACCAGCTCACAATCGAGAATTTGTGTCACGTGTTACGTTAAATAACGTAGCTTTAGGTCTTGGTAGTGGTAAGTCGAAAAAAGAAGCAGAGCAACAAGCTGCTGCAGAAGCATTGAAAAAATTAAAAGAACAACTATAAGGAATCCCCCTTTGAATGAGGGGGATTCCTTGTGCATAGAATGAAACTTTCTTTTTGTTTGTAAATAAAAAGAAGGTAAATCCGTATAATAGCTTGTTTTTGTATAGAGAACATTTATAACGACGGAGAATAGGAGGAAGGCCTTTCGTGTTTTTAAAAAGATTAGAAATAGCAGGGTTTAAGTCTTTTGCTGAGCGTGTATCTGTTGATTTTGTCCCGGGTGTAACTTCTGTAGTAGGACCTAATGGAAGCGGGAAAAGTAATATTACTGATGCAATTCGCTGGGTACTTGGTGAACAATCTGCAAAATCATTACGTGGTGCAAAGATGGAGGATATTATTTTTGCAGGCAGTGATACGAGGAGAGCGGTTAATGTTGCTGAAGTAACAATAACTTTAAATAATGAAGATCAACGTTTACCAATTGAATACAATGAGGTGTGTGTAACACGTCGTGTATCTCGTTCAGGTGAAAGTGATTTTTATATTAATAAACAATCATGTAGATTGAAAGATATTATTGATTTATTTATGGACTCTGGTATGGGAAGAGAAGCTTTTTCAATTATTAGCCAGGGGAAAGTGGAAGAGATTTTAAGTAGTAAGTCAGAAGAGCGTCGAGGTGTATTTGAAGAAGCGGCAGGCGTACTAAAATACAAACTTCGCAAAAAGAAAGCTGAAGGAAAATTAGAAGAAACACAAGAAAACTTAAATCGTGTACAAGATATAATTCATGAATTAAGTAGTCAAGTAGAACCTTTAGAAAGACAAGCTTCTATTGCGAAAGATTATCTTGAGAATAAAGAAGAATTAGAGAAAGTAGAAGCTGCGCTTATTGTCCATGAAATTGAAGAATTGCATGAGAAATGGGAAGCACTTCGAAATCAGTTTGGGCATAATAAAAATGAAGAAGCTAAAATGTCAACGAATTTACAAAAAAGTGAAGAAGAACTTGAGGAATTACGAGGACAATTACAAGCGGTAGATGAGTCTGTAGACTCGTTGCAAGAGGTACTTCTTCTTTCTAGTAAAGAGCTAGAAAAACTAGAAGGGCAGCGCGAGTTGTTAAAAGAGAGAAAGCAAAATGCTACGACGCATTGTGCGCAACTTGAGCAGTTAATTGTTGAATTAACAGAGAAAGCTAAAATTTACGATGGTGAGATTGAGTCAAGTACAGAAGCTTTAATGCAATTTGTGAATGAAGTAAAAGAGTTGGAGCAAAAATTGCATGATAATGAGCAATTGCTTGCTACTTTTGCTGACAATTTAGAGGAACAGATTGAGAATTTAAAAGGTGACTATATTGAACTTTTAAATCAACAAGCTAGTCATCGCAATGAATTATCTATGATTGAAGAACAATCTAAACAGCAAACGTCTAAAAACGAGCGTCTAGATGAAGAGAATGCGAAATATGTAGAAATGCGTATGGAAATTACAGCGAAAAAGACGAAACTTGTAGAAAGTTACGAACAAGCGAAAGAAAAAGTAGCGGGCATTCTCTCAAACATACAGAAGACAGAGGCGGCACTTGGGAAATGTAAGACGCAGTATAGTGAAAATGAAACAAAACTATACCAAGCATACCAATTTGTGCAACAGGCACGTTCTCGAAAAGAAATGCTTGAAGAGATGCAAGAAGATTATTCTGGCTTCTATCAAGGTGTACGTGAAGTATTGAAAGCTAGAGAAAATAGGTTGCAAGGTATCGAGGGTGCTGTTGCGGAACTGTTAACGGTTCCGAAAGAATACGAAGTTGCAATGGAAATCGCTCTAGGTGCAGCGATGCAGCATATTGTTGTACAAACAGAGGAGCATGCTCGTAATGCGATTGCATTTTTAAAGCAAAATAAACACGGACGTGCAACGTTTTTACCGCAAGCTGTTATTAAAAGCAGATCGTTATCATTTGAGCAATTACGCATTGCAAATCAACACCCATCGTTTGTAGGTGTGGCGGCAGAACTTGTGCAGTACAACAATAAATATGAAAATGTAGTTTCAAATTTATTAGGTACTGTTATTGTTGCGAAAGATTTACGCGGAGCAAATGAGTTGGCGAAACAACTGCAATACCGTTATCGCATTGTAACAATTGAAGGTGACGTAGTGAATCCTGGCGGTTCTATGACTGGTGGGGCGGTAAAACAAGCGAAATCTTCTTTATTAGGACGCCAACGTGAACTGGAAGAGTGGACTCGCAAGTTAACTGATATGGAAGAAAAAACAACGAAGTTAGAAAACTTTGTTAAAGCAGTAAAACAAGAGATTCAAGAAAAAGAAGTGAAAATACGCGAACTAAGGCAAACTGTAGAAGTGGATCGTGTAGAAGAGCAGAAATTAAGAGAAGAGATTAATCGTTTAGAATTAGACGAACATCGTATTAATGACCGCTTGTCTATTTATGATTTAGAGATTGAAGGGTTTTTACAAGATCGAGTAAAAATGCAAGGGCGTAAAGAGGAGTTAGAAGGGATTTTAGCGAATCTTCAAGCTGATATCACTGAGTTAGATAGTAAAATTGTAGCTTTAACAAAACAAAAAAGTGAGCAACATTCTTCGAAAGAAAAAGTTCAAAAAGAAATGACTGAATTAAAAGTGCTGGCAGCTGAAAAGCAACAACGCTTATCTAATCAAAAAGAAAAAGTTGAACGATTGACGAAGGAAAAAGAAGAAACGGATGCGACACTTGTAAAAACGAAAGAGGATTTAGCATTCTTAAAACAAGAAATGACATCTAATTCAAGTGGTGAAGAGCAAATTACGAATATGATTGAGAAGAAAGCGTATGATCGTAATCAAACTTCAGAATTAATTCGCTCTCGTCGTGAACAACGTGTATCGTTGCAAGAGAGAGTAGAACATTTAGAACGCAATTTGAAAGAAACGACAGGTAAACATAAATATATTCTTGAAATGTTGAAAGATCAAGAAGTGAGAATAAACCGACTTGATGTAGAGTTGGAAAATAGATTACAACATTTACGTGAAACATATACGATTTCATTTGAAGCGGCGAAACTAAAATATACAATGACAATGCCTGCAGAAGATGCGCGTAAGAAAGTAAAATTAATCAAATTATCCATAGAAGAGTTAGGTACAGTGAACCTAGGGGCAATTGATGAATATGAACGTGTAGCGGAGCGTCATACATTCTTACTAGAGCAGAGAGACGATCTAGAAGAAGCGAAAACGACATTGCACCAGCTTATTACCGAAATGGATGAAGAAATGAAAAAACGCTTTTCTACTACGTTTGAAGGCATTAGAATGGAATTTCAATCGGTATTCTCTGAATTATTTGGAGGCGGTAGAGCGGATTTAGTAATGACTAATCCAGAGGATTTACTAAATACGGGTATTGATATTGTAGCACAACCGCCAGGGAAGAAATTGCAGAACTTAGGTTTACTTTCAGGTGGAGAGCGTGCTTTAACGGCAATTGCGCTTTTATTTGGTATTTTAAAAGTGCGCCCAGTACCGTTCTGTGTACTAGATGAGGTAGAGGCCGCCCTTGATGAAGCGAATGTAGCTCGTTTTGCACAGTATTTAAAGAAATTTAGTGATGAGACGCAGTTTATTGTAATTACACATAGAAAAGGTACAATGGAAGAGTCTGATGTGTTGTACGGTGTAACAATGCAAGAATCAGGGGTATCTAAACTTGTTTCGGTTCGTTTAGATGCCGGAGAAGAACTTATTGCAAGTGAATAGGAAGGATGGGAAAGTATGAGTTTTTTTAAAAAACTAAAAGAAAAAATTTCAAAACAAACGGATACAGTTACAGAGAAATTTAAACACGGATTAGAAAAAACTAGAAATTCATTTGCGGATAAAGTGAATGATTTAGTGTATCGTTACCGTAAAGTGGACGAAGATTTCTTCGAAGAGTTAGAAGAAATCTTAATTGGTGCAGACGTTGGCGTTGCGACGGTAATGGAATTAATTGATCAATTGAAAGAAGAAGTACAACGTCGTAATATTCAAGATCCAAAAGAAGTACAAGCTGTTATTTCAGAAAAACTAGTGGGAATTTACAAAGGTGACAGCGATTTTAGTAACGAAATTAATATGCAAGAGGACCAATTAACGGTTGTTTTATTTGTTGGTGTTAACGGTGTAGGAAAAACGACAACAATTGGTAAACTTGCGCATAAGTTTAAATCAGAAGGTAAGTCAGTCCTATTGGCAGCAGGAGACACATTCCGTGCTGGGGCGATTGAACAATTAGAAGTATGGGGCGATCGTGTTGGTGTAGAAGTGATTAAACAAGGATCTGGATCTGATCCAGCGGCGGTTATGTATGACGCTGTACAAGCTGCGAAAGCACGTAAGGTAGATGTATTACTATGTGACACAGCAGGACGCTTGCAAAATAAAGTAAACTTAATGAAAGAGTTAGAGAAGGTGAAGCGTGTAATTGAGCGTGAAGTACCAGGTGCTCCTCATGAAGTATTGCTTGTTATTGATGCAACAACAGGACAAAACGGTTTAAGCCAAGCGAAAACATTCCGGGAGGCAACGAATGTAACTGGTATTGTTTTAACGAAGTTAGATGGAACTGCTAAAGGTGGTATTGTATTAGCGATTCGTAACGAAATGGATGTACCGGTGAAGTTTGTTGGATTAGGAGAGCAAATGGATGATTTGCAGCAGTTTGATCCAGAACAATATGTGTATGGTTTATTTGCGAACTTAGTAGAAACAGAAGAAGTATAAGCGAAAGAAGCGGTATTTCCGCTTCTTTTTCTATAAAAATATATGATGTTAAGAAAAAAACTTGACACTCTTTTGGACTCCATGTAAACTAATTCATGTAAAGGGAAATCACTTAACAAAGGATGATCCAACATGCTCGAAAAAACAACGAGAATGAACTATTTATTTGATTTTTATCAATCGTTGTTAACGCAAAAACAAAGAAGTTATATGTCGCTTTATTATCTAGATGATTTATCTCTTGGTGAAATTGCGGAAGAATTTGATGTAAGTCGCCAAGCCGTGTATGATAACATTAAACGGACTGAAGCGATGCTTGAAGAATATGAAGAAAAATTAGTATTACTTCAAAAGTTTCAAGAGCGACAGCGACTTGTTGCAAAGCTAAAACAGCTAATCAGCGAAGAAGAGCATGTGAATGAAGAAATGAAACAAGTTGTTGAAGCTATCGAAAAATTAGATTAGGAGGGCGGCAATATGGCATTTGAAGGATTAGCCGACCGACTTCAACAGACAATGCAAAAAATCCGCGGCAAAGGAAAAGTTTCTGAAGCCGATGTGAAAGAAATGATGAGAGAAGTTCGTCTAGCTCTTTTAGAAGCAGATGTTAACTTTAAAGTAGTAAAAGATTTTGTGAAGCGTGTGTCTGAACGTGCTGTCGGACAAGATGTAATGAAAAGTTTGACACCTGGACAACAAGTAATTAAAGTTGTACAGGAAGAACTTACAGAACTTATGGGCGGAGAGCAGAGCAAAATTGCTGTTGCTAATAAGCCACCGACTGTTATTATGATGGTTGGTCTGCAAGGTGCGGGTAAAACAACGACGACAGGTAAGCTTGCGAATTTGCTTCGTAAAAAGCATAATCGTAAACCGATGCTTGTTGCAGCTGATATTTACCGTCCAGCAGCAATTAAACAGCTTGAAACATTAGGGAAGCAATTGGACATGCCTGTATTTTCTTTAGGAGATCAAGTAAGTCCTGTTGAAATTGCGAAACAAGCGATTGCAAAAGCAAAAGAAGATCATCATGATTATGTTTTAATCGATACAGCGGGTCGCCTGCATATTGATGAAGAACTAATGGATGAATTAGCGAAAGTTAAAGAAGTTGCGAAACCGGATGAAATTTTCCTTGTTGTCGATGCGATGACGGGACAAGACGCGGTAAATGTTGCACAAAGTTTCCATGAACAGTTAGGTTTAACAGGTGTTGTATTAACGAAATTAGATGGTGATACGCGCGGTGGTGCTGCATTATCTATTAAGGCTGTAACAAACACACCGATTAAATTTGCTGGTATGGGTGAAAAACTAGATGCAATTGAAGCGTTCCATCCAGAGCGTATGGCATCCCGTATTTTAGGGATGGGCGATGTCTTAACATTGATTGAAAAAGCGCAAGCTACAGTTGATGAAGAGAAAGCAAAAGAACTTGAGCAAAAAATGCGTACGCTTTCGTTTACGCTTGACGATTTCCTAGAACAACTTGGACAAGTGCGTCAACTTGGGCCGCTTGATGAATTGTTAGGAATGCTTCCTGGTGCAAATAAAATTAAAGGGCTGAAAAATGCGCAAGTTGATGAAAAACAAATTGGGCATATTGAGGCAATTATTCGTTCTATGACTAAATTAGAACGAGAACAACCGGAAATAATCAATGCTAGTCGCAAAAAGCGCATTGCCAAAGGTAGCGGTACAACTGTACAAGAAATCAATCGTCTAATCAAACAATTCGATGACATGAAAAAAATGATGAAGACGATGACTGGAATGCAAAAAGGCAAGAAAAAAGGACTAGGTGGATTGAAGTTTCCATTCATGTAAGGAAAAAAAGATGGCTCTGTTAAGAAAAAATACTTTACAAAGCAATAGTCTTTTTGCTAATATAATTATCTGTGTGAAATAAATTCGGAGGTGCTTTATAAATGGCAGTTAAAATTCGTTTAAAACGTATGGGAGCTAAAAAAACTCCTTTCTATCGTGTAGTTGTTGCAGATTCTCGTTCTCCTCGTGACGGACGTTTCATTGAGGAAATCGGAACTTACAATCCAGTTGCTCAACCAGCTGAAGTTAAGATCAACGAAGAAGCAGCATTAAAATGGTTAGGAAATGGTGCTAAACCATCTGATACAGTTCGTAACTTATTCTCTAACCAAGGTATCATGGAGAAATTCCACTTATCTAAACAAGGTAAGTAATTGAGGCAATGACTATGAAGAAGTTAGTCGAGACGATTGTCAAGCCTCTTGTCGATCATCCTGAAGATGTAAAAGTTACACAGGAACTTTACAACGGAGAGATAAAGTATCGATTAACTGTACATCCTGAGGATGTTGGAAAAGTCATTGGAAAGCAAGGGAGAGTTGCGAAAGCGATTCGAATGCTCTTGTATTCAGTGGGACATCATAATGATGAAAAAGTAACACTGGAAATTCAATAAACGTAAAAAGGGCGAGGAGTTATTCCTCTCCCTTTTTTAACATTTAAATAGAGATTGCATGTTCCATCTATGAAATGGAGATGCTTAATTTATATAGAAACCAGGGGTGACATACTATTTATGACAAAATGGTTTAACGTAGGGAAAATTGTAAATACTCATGGCGTAAGAGGAGAAATCCGTGTTATTTCTCGTACTGATTTTCCAGAAGAGCGATATAAAGTAGGAAACACACTATACATATCGAATGAGAAAGACACAGACTACCTTCCGGTGAAGGTAACTTCTCATCGCCAACATAAGACATTCGATTTATTAACATTTGAAGGATATAACAATGTAGATGAAGTAGAGAAGTTTAAAGGTTCTTTAATAAAAGTACCAGAAGAGCAGTTAGGCGAACTTGCTGAAGGTGAATACTACTATCACGAAATTATTGGTTGCAGCGTTGTAACGGAAGAAGGAGAAGCGCTAGGGACAATCAAAGAAATTCTCTCTCCTGGTGCAAATGATGTTTGGGTGATTAAACGTCCGAAGGGTCAAGATCTTTTAATTCCTTATATTGATGACGTTGTACTTCAAGTTAATATTGAAAATAAATTAGTAACCATTCATGTAATGGAAGGGTTGCTATAATGAAAATTGATATTTTAACGTTGTTCCCAGACATGTTTACCGGTGTATTTGGATCTTCTATATTAAAGAAGGCGCAAGAAAAAGAAGCGGTAAACCTTCGTGTTGTTAACTTTCGTGATTATACAACAAGTAAGCATAATAGCGTAGACGATTATCCTTACGGCGGAGGAGCTGGTATGGTGCTTACTCCTCAGCCTATTTTTGATGCTGTAGAAGATTTGACGAAAGAGACAGAGCGTAAGCCGAGAGTTGTCTTAATGTGTCCGCAGGGCGAAAGATTTACGCAGAAGAAAGCGGAAGAGCTTGCAGAGGAAGAACATTTGATCTTTGTATGTGGGCATTATGAAGGGTATGACGAACGAATTCGTGAGCATCTCGTAACGGATGAGATTTCTATTGGTGACTATGTATTAACGGGCGGAGAATTAGCTTCTATGGTTATTACTGATAGTGTTGTACGTCTCTTGCCAGGCGTGCTAGGAAATCATGCTTCACAAGTGGAGGATTCGTTTAGTACAGGTTTATTAGAGCATCCTCATTATACACGTCCGGCTGATTTTCGTGGTATGAAGGTACCGGATGTATTAATGTCAGGGAATCATAAAAATATTGACGAATGGCGACATAAGGAATCTTTGCGCCGTACGTATACGCGTAGACCTGATTTGTTAGATGATAGAGATCTATCTAAACAAGAGAAAAAATGGCTTGAGGAAATAAAGCGAGAGCAGTAATAACTTCATATATTTGCTATTGCAACAGGCCTAGTAATATGCTATTATAACATTTGTGCTACTGAAATCAGTAGCCGTATTAACGATGTTCCGCTGTAATTTATTAAGACTTTATAAGAGCATCTGTTTAAAGGAGAGAATTTAATATGCAACAATTAATCGCAGAAATTACAAAAGGCCAATTAAAAACTGACCTTCCTTCATTCCGTCCTGGTGACACTTTACGTGTACACGTAAAAGTTGTTGAGGGAACTCGTGAAAGAATTCAGCTTTTCGAAGGTGTTGTAATTAAACGTCGTGGTGGCGGAATTAGTGAAACATTCACAGTTCGTAAGATTTCTTACGGTGTAGGTGTTGAGCGTACATTCCCAGTTCACACGCCAAGAATCGCGAAAATCGAAGTACTTCGCCGTGGTAAAGTACGTCGTGCTAAGTTATACTACTTACGTAACCTTCGCGGTAAAAAAGCACGTATTAAAGAAATTCGATAAGACATGTATGGGAGCTTGTAAATGCACAAGCTCCCTTTTTCCAATCTATATGAAATTTTGGTATAATACGAACAGCTTACATAACCGTGGAGGGGAAATGCATGAAAAAAGAGAAGAGTTCACTTTGGGAATGGATTAAAGCAATTTTGATTGCTGTTGTATTAGCTGGTGTTATTAGACAGTTTTTCTTTGCTCCAATTCTCGTAGACGGGGTATCGATGGCACCTACTTTACATGATCGTGATCGAATGATTGTGAATAAAATTGGTTATCACATTGGAGATCCAAAACGCTTTGATATTATCGTATTTCGAGCAACAGAAGATAAAGATTACATTAAGCGCATTATAGGCCTGCCAGGCGATGAAATAGAGTATCGTAATGATAAACTGTATGTTAACGGAAAGGCTTATGAGGAGCCGTATTTAGACAAGCAGAAAAAGCAAATTGCTGACGGACCGCTTACATATGATTTTAATCTTGAAGAAATGACAGGCAAGAAAACTGTTCCAAAAGATCAATTATTTGTTTTAGGTGATAATCGTCGTTTTAGTAAAGATAGCCGTTCAATCGGTACGATTTCAAAGGATCAAGTAATTGGTAAAGCCAATATGTTATATTGGCCGTTAGAAGACGCACGTATTGTGAAATAAATGAAAAAGAAGGTGGCAACATGGTAATTCAATGGTTTCCAGGGCATATGGCGAAGGCTAGACGCCAAGTAACGGAGAAATTAAAATTAATTGATGTTGTAATTGAGCTTGTAGATGCTCGATTACCATTATCATCTCGAAACCCAATGATTGATGAAATCATTACACATAAGCCGAGGCTTGTTGTTTTAAATAAAGCGGATATGGCAGATGATCGTTTAACAAAACAATGGATCGCATATTTTAAAGAAAAAGGCCATATGGCAATTTCGATTAATGCGCAAGCTGGACAAGGTATGAAAGAAATTGCAGCAGCTTGTAAAGTGCTTGTTAAAGAAAAATTTGATAAAATGGTTGCAAAAGGTATTAGACCGAGAGCGATTCGCGCATTAATTGTAGGTATACCAAATGTTGGTAAATCTACATTAATTAATAAATTGGCAAAGAAAAATATTGCTAAAACAGGAGATCGTCCAGGTGTGACAACAGCTCAACAATGGATTAAAGTTGGGAAGGAAATGGAATTGTTAGATACGCCAGGTATTCTGTGGCCTAAATTTGAAGATCAATTAGTGGGTCTTCGCTTAGCGACGACGGGTGCAATTAAAGATTCAATTTTAAATTTACAAGATGTAGCTGTTTACGCATTACGTTTTATGGAGAAACATTATCCAGAACGCTTGAAAGAACGTTACAATTTAAATGAGATTCCAGAAGATATTGTGGAATTATTCGATGCAATTGGAAAAAATAGAGGCTGCTTAATGGGCGGCGGAATGATTGATTATGATAAGACATCTGAGCTTGTACTTCGTGAGCTTCGTGGTGGCAAACTTGGAAAAATGACGTTTGAGACACCGGAAGAGTTTGCAGAGCAAGTAGAAGATGTGGAAAAAATAGAAGAAGTATAAGACGTGCGTTTGTGCGTCTTTTCTTTTTGGATACGTTTAAAAAGGAGCTTGTATAAATGCAAACAATGACGATAAAAGAAGCGGAAAATGTATTGAAAGAAATTATGAATGAAGAAGATGATCGCTTTCAACTGTTAATGAAAGATGAGCGAAAAGGCGTTCAAAAGCTCGTTTTGAAGTGGTATAAACAAAAAGAGTTAGAACAGAAAGAAAAAGAGAAGTTTTTTGAAATGTCCAAGTATGAAAATGCTTTGCGTGAAAAAGGGGTCACATATATCGCGGGTATTGATGAAGTAGGGCGCGGGCCATTGGCTGGGCCTGTTGTGACGGCAGCTGTCGTTCTTCCTGAGGATTTTTATATTCCAGGGTTAAATGACTCAAAAAAGCTGAGTGAAGCGAAACGTGAGCGTTTTTATGATGAAATAAAAGTACAAGCGATTGCAATTGGAGTTGGAATTGTATCACCGCAAGTTATTGATGAAATTAATATTTACCAAGCAACGAAACAAGCGATGTTAGATGCTGTTGCAAATTTATCTTATACACCCCAACATTTATTAATTGATGCGATGAAGCTTCCCACACCAATTCCGCAAACTTCAATTATTAAAGGTGATGCGAAAAGTGTTTCGATTTCAGCTGCATCCATTATCGCAAAAGTAACGAGAGATCGTATGATGAAAGAACTGGGAGAGAAGTATCCTGAATACGGATTTGAGCAACATATGGGATATGGCACAAAGCAACATTTAGAGGCAATTGAAGTGCATGGAGTATTAGAGGAACACCGAAAGTCATTCGCGCCAATTAAAGATATGATTCAAAAATAAGCTGTAAATATGCAGCTTACTTTTTATTTTGGCATATAAACATTACTATTTCCGAAAAAGAATAAAGCGATTTCAGTTTTCTGACACTTTATTGTAGACAGCGTGCCAATCATCTTATACAATGGCAATGTAATGTTTTTTAAACATTAAAAAACTTTTCGAGTAAAACAGGAAAACAGGGGAGGATGGGACCATGAATATCCATGAGTATCAAGGTAAGGCAGTCCTTAGAAGCTATGGGGTTAGCGTTCCGAACGGGAAGGTTGCATTTACAGTAGAAGAAGCTGTAGAAGCAGCGAAAGAATTAGGAACAGATGTATGTGTAGTGAAAGCACAAATTCACGCTGGTGGACGCGGCAAAGCTGGCGGAGTAAAAGTTGCAAAAAATTTAGATGAAGTTCGTACATATGCAGAAAGCATTTTAGGAACTACACTTGTGACACATCAAACAGGTCCTGAAGGTAAGGAAGTAAAACGCTTACTTATCGAAGAAGGTTGCGATATTAAAAAAGAATATTATGTAGGTCTAGTTTTAGATCGTGCAACTTCTCAAGTTGTTTTAATGGCTTCTGAAGAAGGCGGAACAGAAATTGAAGAAGTAGCAGAAAAAACACCTGAAAAAATCTTTAAAGAATATATTGATCCGGCAGTAGGCTTACAAGGTTTCCAAGCGCGCCGAATTGCATTTAACATCAATATTCCAAAAGAGCTTGTAGGACAAGCTGTGAAGTTTATGATGGGCTTATACCGTGCGTTTATTGAAAAAGATTGCTCTATCGCTGAGATTAACCCACTTGTTACAACAGGTGAAGGTAAAGTTATGGCACTAGATGCAAAATTAAACTTTGATTCCAATGCGTTATATCGCCATAAAGACATTTTAGAGCTTCGTGATCTTGACGAAGAAGATGCAAAAGAAATTGAAGCTTCAAAATACGACTTAAACTACATTCCTTTAGATGGAAATATCGGTTGTATGGTTAATGGTGCAGGTTTAGCGATGGCTACAATGGATATCATTAAACATTACCACGGTGACCCAGCTAACTTCTTAGATGTTGGTGGCGGTGCAACTGCTGAAAAAGTTACAGAAGCATTCAAAATTATCCTTTCTGACAAAAATGTAAAAGGTATCTTCGTTAACATTTTTGGTGGCATTATGAAGTGTGATGTTATTGCAGAAGGTGTTATTGAAGCAACGAAACAGGTAGGTCTTGAGTTACCTTTAGTTGTACGTCTTGAAGGTACAAACGTAGAACTAGGTAAGAAAATTTTAAATGAGTCTGGCTTAAATATTGTTGCAGCAGAATCTATGGCAGACGGTGCACAAAAAATTGTTTCACTAGTGGGCTAATAGAAAGCGGGGGAGAAAAATGAGCGTATTAGTTAATAAAGATACAAAAGTTATTGTTCAAGGTATTACAGGTTCTCAAGGTTTATTCCATACAAAACAAATGATTGAATACGGTACGAAAATTGTCGGTGGTGTAACGCCAGGTAAAGGTGGCACTGATATTGAAGGTGTACCAGTATTTGATACTGTAGAAGATGCAGTGAAAGCAACAGGCGCAAACGCTTCAGTTGTATACGTTCCACCCGCTTTTGCGGCTGATGCAATTATGGAAGCAGTTGATGCAGAAATTGATTTAGTAGTATGTATTACTGAAGGAATTCCTGTATTAGATATGGTAAACGTAAAGAGATATATGGCTGGTAAACATACACGTTTACTTGGACCAAACTGCCCAGGTGTTATCACGCCTGATGAATGTAAAATCGGTATTATGCCAGGATACATTCATAAAAAAGGTCATGTAGGTATCGTATCGCGCTCTGGTACTTTAACGTATGAAGCTGTACATCAGTTAACACAAGAAGGTATTGGACAATCTACTGCTGTAGGTATCGGCGGGGACCCTGTTAACGGTACAGACTTTATTGATGCGTTAAAAGCATTTAATGAAGATGAAGAAACACATGCTGTAATTATGATTGGTGAAATCGGCGGTACAGCAGAAGAAGAGGCAGCTGAATGGGTAAAAGCTAATATGACAAAACCTGTTGTAGGCTTCATTGGTGGTCAAACAGCGCCTGCTGGCAAACGTATGGGCCATGCTGGTGCAATCATTTCTGGCGGTAAAGGAACTGCTGCTGAAAAGATTAAAACAATGGAAGCTTGTGGCATTAAAGTAGCTGAAACTCCAGCAGTTATGGGAGAAACGCTAATCTCTGTTTTAAAAGAAAAAGGTTTATTTGAGACTTGCAAAAACTATTAATCTGTTGAAAGACACCTTCTTACTTGAGGGTGTCTTTTTACACTTTTTCTGTTTACATAATAAAAATTATGGGTAAGGAGAATTGAGATGAAAAGAGAGCGATTATTACATCTTCATTACTTGCTAGCAGATTATTGGAAAGCGATGGAGAGGCTACTATATGTCGATCCAGAATTAAAGAACATATATACTTTTAACGAAAAACAAATGGAATACTACACTGGAATATCCTCGAAAAAATCTTCAGAACTAGTGAAATTTCTTCAAAGTTCAAATCTTCCGCAATATATATCTTATTTAGAGAAAAATCGTATTTTTTATATAACGATATGGGATGAAAATTATCCGCAATTATTACGTGAAATACAAGATCCTCCCTTCGTTTTATATGGAAAAGGAGAGAAAGATTTTCTCAATAAAGTAAATAAATTAGCAGTTGTTGGAACGAGAGAACCATCATTATATGGTCATGAGAGTTTGAAGTTTATTTTACACCCTTTATTAGAAAGAGAGTGGCTTATTGTCAGTGGGTTTGCAAAAGGGATAGATACAATGTCTCATGAGATTACAGTAAGGCATCATTGCCCGACTATTGCGATATTAGGGCACGGATTGTCGTTTATGTATCCGAAAGAAAATAGACGTTTATATGAAATGTGGAAGGAATATATATTGTTATTGACAGAGTATCCTCCGCACTATGCACCGAAAAAATGGTATTTTCCAAAAAGGAACCGGATTGTTAGTGGTATAAGTAAAGGTGTTTTAGTTGTAGAAGCCAAATCGAGAAGTGGAACACTTATTACTGCAGACCTTGCGTTAGAGCAAAATAGAGAGGTGTTTGCGCTTCCTGGACCTATATTTATAGAGGGGGCATCGGGAACGAATCATCTTATTCAACAAGGAGCAAAATTAGTAAGAAATGCAGAAGATATCTTGGAGGAGATTTTAAATTAACCTTATATTTTTAAATTTTTATTAAACAATTATTGACAAATGGTAGATTGGCACTGTATGGTATATTCATTCTTGATTGACAAAAACAAGAGAAATCAATAAGATTAATGAAGACTTGAATCCACCTCTTAAGGAGGCACTAGCATGTCAGATTACCTCGTAATCGTGGAGTCGCCTTCTAAGGCGAAGACCATTGAGAAATATTTAGGGAAAAAATACAAAGTTGTCGCGTCTATGGGACATGTTCGCGATTTGCCAAAAAGTCAAATGGGGATAGAAGTAAAGAACAACTTCACCCCGAAGTATATTACCATTCGTGGTAAAGGTCCCGTCTTGAAGGATTTAAAATCAGCGGCGAAAAAAGCAAAGAAAGTTTATCTCGCGGCCGATCCAGACCGCGAAGGGGAAGCGATTGCTTGGCATTTAGCGAATACGTTAAATGTGGACGTTGAATCAGATTGTCGGGTTGTGTTTAATGAGATTACGAAAGATGCAATCAAAGAATCATTTAAACATCCTCGCGCAATTAATATGGATTTAGTAGATGCACAACAAGCAAGACGCATACTTGATCGTCTTGTTGGTTACAATATTAGTCCTTTATTATGGAAGAAAGTAAAAAAAGGATTAAGTGCAGGGCGTGTACAATCTGTAGCAGTTCGTTTAATCATCGAACGTGAAAAGGAAATTCAAAGCTTTGAACCTGAAGAATTCTGGACAATTAAAACAGAATTTGTAAAAGGAAAAGACACATTTGAAGCAAGTTTTTACGGTGTAGATGGTGAAAAAGTTCAATTAACGAATGAAACGCAAGTGAATGAAATAATTGAACAGATGAAAGACAATGCGTTTTCAGTTGAAAATGTAACGCGCAAAGAGCGAAAACGTAATCCTGCATTACCGTTTACAACATCTTCCTTGCAACAAGAAGCAGCACGTAAGTTAAATATGCGAGCAAAGAAAACGATGATGCTTGCACAGCAATTGTATGAAGGGATAGATCTTGGAAAACAAGGAACTGTAGGTCTTATTACGTATATGAGAACTGATTCAACACGTATCTCAGAAACAGCTCAAACAGAGGCACGTACTTACATCACTGAAGCGTATGGTACGGAATACATAGGAACAGAAAAGAAGAAAGAATCGAAAAAGTCAAATGCACAAGATGCACATGAGGCAATTCGTCCTACTTCGGTAATGAGAAAGCCAGAGGAACTGAAAAGTTTCTTAAGTCGTGATCAACTTCGATTATATAAATTGATTTGGGAGCGATTTGTTGCAAGTCAAATGGCGTCTGCTATAATGGATACTGTGACAGCGAGACTCATTAATAACAATGTTCAGTTCCGTGCAAGTGGATCGGTTGTAAAGTTCCCAGGATTTATGAAAGTGTATGTAGAGTCGAAAGATGATGGTGCGGAAGAAAAGGATAAGATGTTGCCGCCTTTAGAAGTAGGGGAAACTGTATTTTCAAAGGATTTAGAACCGAAGCAACATTTTACACAACCTCCTCCGCGCTATACAGAGGCCCGTCTAGTAAGAACACTTGAAGAACTTGGAATTGGAAGACCGTCGACTTATGTACCTACACTTGAAACGATTCAAAAACGTGGATATGTAGGTTTGGATAATAAACGCTTCGTTCCGACTGAACTTGGTGAAATAGTAATTGAACTTATTTTAGAGTTTTTCCCAGAAATTATTAACATTGAATTTACTGCCAATATGGAGCAAAGCCTTGATGAAGTAGAAGAAGGAAATGCCAATTGGGTGAAAATTGTTGATGATTTCTACGTAGGATTTGAACCGCGCTTAGAAAAAGCGGAAAAAGAAATGCGTGAAGTGGAAATTAAAGATGAGCCAGCTGGGGAAGACTGTGAATTATGCGGACATCCAATGGTCTTTAAAATGGGTAAATACGGGAAGTTTATGGCTTGTTCGAATTTCCCTGATTGTCGTAATACAAAAGCGATTGTGAAAGAAATCGGTGTAACTTGTCCGAAATGTGAAGAAGGACAAATTATTGAGCGTCGCAGTAACAAAAAGAAACGTCTTTTCTATGGATGCGGTACGTATCCAGAGTGTGACTTTGTATCTTGGGATAAGCCAATTGGTCGTAAATGTCCGAAGTGTGAAGGCATGCTTGTAGAGAAAAAGTTAAAAAAAGGCGTGCAAGTACAATGTATTTCGTGCGATTATGAAGAAGAACAACAAATGTGAGCGTAACTGCTCACATTTTTTTCGGGAAGAAAAGGAAAGGTGATATAAATGACAACACAAGTAGTAAACGTCATTGGCGCAGGTCTTGCAGGAAGTGAAGCAGCTTACCAAATTGCAAAACGTGGTGTCCAAGTTAGATTATATGAAATGAGGCCGGTAAGGCAAACACCAGCTCATCACACAGATAAATTTGCTGAATTAGTATGTAGTAACTCACTTCGTGCAAACACTTTAACAAATGCAGTTGGAGTTATTAAAGAGGAAATGCGTTTAATGGATTCTGTAATTATTCGTGCGGCAGACGAGTGCTCTGTACCAGCTGGAGGTGCTTTAGCTGTAGACCGTCATGAGTTCGCAGCTAAAGTAACAGAATACGTAAAAAACCATCCGAATGTAACTGTAGTGAACGAAGAGCTTACTGAAATTCCAGAAGGACCAACAATTATTGCAACAGGTCCACTTACATCTCCTGATCTTGCTGCACAATTAAAAGAACTAACAGGTGAAGATTATTTCTATTTCTACGATGCGGCAGCACCAATCGTAGAAAAAGACAGCATTGACATGAATAAAGTATATTTAAAATCGCGTTATGACAAAGGTGAAGCTGCATATTTAAATTGCCCAATGACAGAAGAAGAGTTTGACCGTTTTTATGAGGCTTTAATTGCTGCTGAGACAGTGCCTTTAAAAGAGTTTGAAAAAGAAATTTTCTTTGAAGGTTGTATGCCAGTAGAAGTTATGGCAAGTAGAGGGAGACAGACGCTAGTATTTGGACCTATGAAACCTGTTGGATTGGAAGATCCAAAAACAGGAAAAACGCCATATGCTGTTGTTCAGTTGCGTCAAGATGATGCAGCGGGAACTTTATACAATATCGTAGGTTTCCAAACGCATTTAAAATGGGGACCACAAAAAGAAGTGCTACAGTTAATTCCGGGACTGGAAAATGCAGAGATTGTACGTTATGGTGTAATGCATCGTAATACGTTTATTAATTCACCTAATTTGCTTCGTCCAACATATCAATATAAACAACGTGATGATTTATTCTTCGCTGGTCAAATGACTGGAGTAGAGGGATATGTTGAATCAGCAGCATCAGGATTATTAGCGGGAATTAATGCTGCACGTCTTGTGCAAGGTGAAGAGCCAGTTGTATTACCGTCAGTAACTGCAATGGGTAGCATGGCAAATTACATTACGGCAACGAATGCTAAAAACTTCCAACCGATGAATGCGAACTTCGGTCTATTTGCACCGTTAGAGAAAAAGATCAAAAAGAAAGCGGAACGAAATGAAGCATACGCAACACGCGCTTTAGAAACAATTCAAAATTTTGTAAATATTTAGTTAAATTTCTTGCAAAGGCTACTAAGTTGTGATACGATTTAGTAGCCTTTATTGAGGTGAGTTGTGTGAATGTGAAGAAATTGTTACAATTATTCGTTGGATATTTACAAATTGAAAGAAATTATTCAAAATATACAATTGCAAGTTATCAAAATGATTTAGAACATTTTGTGCAATTTATGGAGCGAGAAGGCATATCCTCTTTTTTAGACGTTACATACGCGGATGTTCGTTTGTACTTAACGACGTTGCACGATGAAAAGTTAGCCCGTAAATCTGTCGCAAGAAAAGTATCAAGCTTACGAAGTTTATATCGTTTTTTGATGCGTGAAGGTTATCGAAAAGATAATCCGTTTGCACTTGCGTCACTCCCCAAAAAAGAATTGTCAATCCCAAAGTTTTTATATGCTGAAGAGTTAGAGGAATTATTTGAAGTTTCTGACACGGGAACACCATTAGGTCAAAGGAATCAAGCTTTATTAGAGTTGATGTATGCGACTGGAATCCGTGTGAGTGAATGTGTCAATTTACAACTTACCGATATTGACTTTGCGGTGGGAACAATTTTAGTGATGGGAAAAGGAAAAAAACAAAGGTATATTCCGTTCGGAAGCTATGCGCAAGATTCTTTAATTACTTATATAGAGAATGGGAGAAAACAGTTAGTTAATAAGACTGACGAAGACTCTCGTATGGTATTTTTAAATGCGAAAGGTACACCGCTAACAAGTCGTGGAGTACGTTATGTTTTAAATGAACTCATTAAAAAGGCGTCACTGACAATGCGGATAAGTCCCCATATGTTAAGGCATACATTTGCTACACACATGTTAGATGAAGGGGCGGATTTACGTACTGTACAGGAGCTATTAGGTCATGAGAATTTGTCGACTACACAAATTTATACGCATGTCTCTAAAGAAAGATTGCGTTCTGTTTACATGAAGCATCACCCGCGGGCATAAATTGCTTTAAAAGCTATAAAAACAAATAAAGGAGTTTTTTCTATGGGGAATTTCCACGCTACAACGATATTTGCAGTTCATCATAATGGAGAATGTGCAATGGCTGGAGATGGTCAGGTGACAATGGGAAATGCTGTTGTAATGAAACATACAGCTCGTAAAGTTCGCAGACTTTTCCAAGGTAAAGTTTTAGCTGGTTTTGCAGGTTCAGTTGCTGATGCATTTACTCTTTTTGAAATGTTTGAAGGAAAATTAGAAGAGTATAATGGCAACTTGCAGCGTGCTGCTGTTGAAATGGCAAAACAATGGCGTGGCGATAAAATGTTACGTCAACTAGAAGCGATGCTCATTGTCATGGATAAAACAACTATGCTTCTTGTTTCAGGTACAGGAGAAGTGATTGAACCGGATGATGGTATTTTAGCAATTGGATCTGGTGGAAATTATGCGCTTTCTGCAGGTCGTGCTTTAAAGCAATATGCAAGTGAACACTTAACAGCGAAACAAATTGCGAAAGCGAGTTTAGAGATTGCTGGTGATATTTGTGTTTATACGAATCACAACATAATTGTTGAAGAATTGTAGAATCGTAAGGGAGGCATTTTATATGCATTTACATTTTACTCCGCGCCAAATTGTGGAAAAATTAGATCAATATATCATCGGTCAAAAAGACGCAAAGAAAGCGGTTGCTGTAGCGTTGAGAAATCGATACCGTCGCAGTAAATTAGCTGAAAATTTACGTGATGAAATAGCACCTAAAAACATTTTGATGATTGGACCGACAGGTGTTGGGAAAACAGAGGTAGCACGACGAATGGCGAAACTCGTTGGAGCACCTTTTATTAAGGTTGAGGCTACAAAATTCACAGAAGTTGGATATGTGGGTAGAGATGTAGAGTCGATGGTACGTGACCTTGTGGAAACATCGGTTCGTATCGTAAAAGAAGAAATGGTAGTGAAAGTTCAAGATAAAGCAGAAGAGCAAGCGAATCAACGTCTTGTTGAAATTTTAGTACCGAGTCCGGAGAAGCAATCTGGATTTAAAAATCCATTAGAGATGCTTTTTGGGGGCGCTCAAAATTCGAGTCAAACGTCTGATACACAAGAAGATGGTGAAATCGAAAAGAAACGTCAAGATGTGGAGAGAAAGCTTGCTGCAGGGCTTCTTGAAGAAGAGATTGTATCGATTGAAGTGACTGAGCAACAGTCGTCAATGTTTGATATGTTACAAGGAACTGGCATGGAGCAAATGGGAATGAATTTCCAAGATGCGTTAGGGAGTTTTATGCCGAAAAAAACAAAAAAACGTAAACTTTCTGTAAAAGAAGCAAGAAAACTCTTGACAAATGAAGAGGCACAGCGCTTAATTGATATGGATGAAGTTACACAAGAGGCTGTTTATCGTGCTGAACAGCTCGGGATTATTTTTATTGATGAAATTGACAAAATTGCTGGTAAGCAGTCGAATAGCGTAGATGTATCACGTGAAGGTGTGCAACGTGACATTTTGCCTATTGTAGAAGGGTCGAATGTTGCGACAAAATACGGATCAGTAAAAACGGATTATATTTTATTCGTTGCAGCTGGAGCGTTCCATATGTCTAAACCGTCGGATTTAATTCCGGAATTGCAAGGGAGATTTCCGATTCGAGTAGAATTAACAAAATTATCGACAGACGATTTTGTTAAAATATTAATCGAGCCTGACAATGCGTTAATTAAACAATATATGGCATTATTAGCGACCGAAGGTATAGAAATTGAATTTTCAGACGAAGCTATTCGTAAGATTGCTGAGATTGCTTATCAAGTTAATCAGGATACAGATAATATTGGAGCAAGAAGACTTCATACGATTATGGAGAAGCTCCTTGAAGATTTATCGTTTGAAGCATCTGAAATTACGTTAGAGAAAATAACGATAACCCCTCAATACGTTGAGGAGAAATTAGCAACAATTGCTAAAAATAAAGATGTGAGCCAGTTTATTTTGTAATAGTGTCATCAGGTGACTCGCCCTAGTTTCCAAGTGATGAAAAAATATGTGAGTAACATGTAGGAGGAACTTTTGAAATGGAATTATTAGCAAAAACAAGAAAATTAAATGCGTTATTACAGAGCGCAGCAGGGAAGCCTGTAAACTTTAGAGAAATGTCTGACACAATGTGTGAAGTAATCGAAGCAAACGTATTCGTAGTTAGTCGTCGTGGTAAATTACTAGGTTATGCAATTCACCAACAAATCGAAAACGAACGCATGAAGCAAATGCTTGCAGAACGTCAATTCCCAGAAGAATATACACAAAGCTTATTCAACATTACAGAAACATCTTCAAACTTAGATGTGAACAGTGCTTACACAGCATTCCCGGTAGAAAACAGAGAATTATTTGGTCAAGGTTTAACTACAATCGTACCAATCGTTGGTGGTGGTGAGCGTCTAGGTACATTAGTATTAGCTCGTCTTGGTCAAGAGTTCTTAGATGACGATTTAATCCTTGCTGAGTACAGCTCAACTGTTGTAGGCATGGAAATCTTACGTGAAAAAGCAGAAGAAATCGAAGAGGAAGCACGTAGTAAAGCTGTTGTTCAAATGGCGATCAGCTCATTATCTTACAGTGAGTTAGAAGCAATTGAGCATATCTTCGAAGAATTAAATGGAACAGAAGGTTTACTTGTTGCAAGTAAAATTGCTGATCGTGTAGGAATTACTCGTTCTGTAATCGTAAATGCACTACGTAAATTAGAAAGTGCTGGTGTAATTGAGTCTCGCTCTTTAGGTATGAAAGGAACATACATTAAAGTGCTAAACGACAAGTTTCTACAGGAACTTGCTAAATTAAAAACAAACTAATTTATAAAAAACTCTCCTCTATCGAGGAGAGTTTTTTTGTGCAATGGATTGATGGCGCTTGTGAAAAGTGCCATAAGCGTGTTTTCTGGGAAAACTATTAATTGTGTTTTACTTTTTTGCTTAAAAGAAATGAAGGTTGGTAATACTAGAATTCGAGTATGAACAAAGAAAGTTTTACATTGTTCGCATTTTCGACTTGATTGTAATATTTCAGTATGATATAGTAAGCAGTGGTGTCAGTACAAAGTACACACGTTTACTGATTTAAGTGTTGGTGCTACGTTTGTAGTTTCGCTTAGAGATGAAGTAAACGGAGGATATCAAAAACCATTTAGGAGGAACTATATTATGTCAGTAATTTCTATGAAGCAATTGCTTGAAGCTGGTGTTCATTTCGGACATCAAACTCGTCGTTGGAACCCAAAAATGAAGCGTTACATTTTCACAGAGCGTAACGGTATCTACATCATCGACTTACAAAAAACTGTGAAAAAAGTTGAGGAAGCTTACAGAACGATGCGCGACATCGCTGCTGAAGGTGGAGACATCTTATTCGTAGGTACTAAAAAACAAGCACAAGAAGCTATTAAAGAAGAAGCAACTCGTGCTGGTATGTACTTCGTTAACCAACGTTGGTTAGGCGGAACTTTAACAAACTTCCAAACAATCCAAAAGCGTATCAAGCGTCTTAAAGACATCGAAAGAATGCAAGAAGATGGTACTTTCGAAGTACTTCCTAAGAAAGAAGTTGTTCAACTTAAAAAAGAGTTAGAGCGTCTTGAGAAATTCTTAGGCGGTATTAAAGATATGAAAGGTCTTCCAAGTGCATTATTCGTAGTAGACCCTCGTAAAGAGCGTATTGCAGTTGCTGAAGCACGCAAATTACACATTCCAATCATCGGTATCGTTGATACAAACTGTGATCCAGACGAAATCGATCACGTTATCCCAGCAAACGATGATGCAATTCGTGCTGTAAAACTTCTTACATCTAAAATGGCAGACGCGATCCTTGAAGCAAAACAAGGTGAAGAAACTGTTACTGCGTAACAAAGTTGGAAAGGTGATAAGGGGTTCGGCCTTTTATCACCTTTTTTAAGGTATAAACACCTTTATAAAAGGTATAAATACATATTTTAGGAGGATGAAAAATATGGCAATCACTGCTCAAATGGTAAAAGAATTACGTGAAAAAACTGGCGCAGGTATGATGGACTGCAAAAAAGCTTTAACAGAAACTAACGGCGACATGGAGAAGGCAATTGACTTCTTACGCGAAAAAGGTATTGCGAAAGCTGCTAAAAAAGCAGACCGCATTGCTGCTGAAGGTTTAACTTTCATCGAAACAAACGGTAACGACGCTTTAATCTTAGAATTAAACTCTGAAACTGATTTCGTTGCGAAAAACGAAGGTTTCCAAGCACTAATTAAAGAATTAGCTGCTCACTTATTAACTAACAAACCAGCTAACGTTGAAGAAGCTATGGCTCAAACAATGGAAAACGGTAAAAACGTTGAAGAGCACATCAACGAAGCAATCGCTAAAATTGGTGAAAAACTTACACTTCGTCGTTTCGAAATCGTATCAAAAACTGATGCAGATGCATTCGGCGCTTACCTACACATGGGTGGACGCATTGGTGTATTAACAGTTCTTGAAGGTTCTACTGATGAAGCTGCTGCTAAAGATGTTGCAATGCACATCGCTGCAGTTAACCCTAAATACATCGACCGCGATGCTGTAACAGCTGAAGAAGTTGAGCATGAGCGTCAAGTATTAACACAACAAGCATTAAACGAAGGCAAGCCTGAAAAAATCGTTGCAAAAATGGTTGAAGGCCGTCTAGGCAAATTCTTCGAAGAGATTTGCTTACTTGACCAAGCATTCGTTAAAAACCCTGATATGAAAGTTCGTCAGTTCGTTGAGTCTAAAGGCGGAACATTAAAAGGATTCGTTCGCTACGCTGTTGGTGAAGGTATCGAAAAACGCGAAGACAACTTTGCTGAAGAAGTAATGAACCAAGTAAAAGGTAGTAACTAATACAGATTAGGGAACACATTGTGTTCCCTTTTTTAAAATAAAGATGTAAGCAATTGGAGGTTCATTATGAGTAAACCGAAATATAATCGTGTCGTTTTAAAGCTAAGTGGAGAAGCTTTAGCTGGAGAGCAAGGATTTGGAATTAATCCAACTGTTATTAAGTCAGTTGCAGAACAAGTAAAAGAAATTGCAGAACTTGATGTAGAGGTTGCTGTTGTTGTTGGTGGCGGTAACATTTGGCGTGGGAAAATTGGAAGTGAAATGGGCATGGATCGTGCAGGAGCAGATTACATGGGCATGTTAGCTACAGTTATGAATTCATTAGCTCTTCAAGATAGCTTGGAGAATATTGGAATCCAAACTCGTGTACAAACTTCAATTGAGATGCGTCAAGTGGCAGAGCCTTACATTCGCCGTAAAGCAGTTCGTCACTTAGAGAAAAAACGTGTTGTTATCTTTGCAGCAGGTACAGGTAATCCATACTTCTCTACAGATACAACAGCAGCATTACGTGCAGCGGAAATCGAAGCAGACGTTATTTTAATGGCAAAAAATAATGTGGATGGTGTATATAGCGCAGATCCATCTATTGACCCAACAGCTACGAAATACGAAACGCTTACTTACTTAGATGTATTAAAAGAAGGTTTAGGTGTAATGGATTCTACAGCTTCTTCTCTATGTATGGATAATGATATTCCATTAATTGTATTCTCAGTTATGGAAAAAGGTAATATTAAACGTGCCGTTTTAGGCGAAAATATTGGAACAGTTGTAAGGGGGAAATAAATATGGGACAACAAGTATTGAAGTCTTCAAATGAAAAAATGGAAAAAGCAGTTGCTGCTTATTCTCGTGAATTAGCAACAGTTCGCGCTGGTCGTGCAAGCTCGTCTGTATTAGATAAGGTACAAGTTGATTACTATGGTGCACCAACACCAGTTGTGCAATTAGCGAACATTACAGTTCCAGAAGCACGTTTACTTGTAATTCAACCTTATGATAAAACTTCTATCGGTGATATCGAAAAAGCAATTTTAAAAGCAGATTTAGGCTTAAACCCTTCTAATGATGGAACTGTAATTCGTATTGCATTCCCTGCATTAACAGAAGAGCGTCGTCGTGATCTTGTTAAAGTTGTGAAAAAATATGCTGAAGAAGCAAAAGTAGCTGTTCGTAACGTACGTCGTGACGGAAATGATGATCTTAAGAAGCTTGAAAAAGCTGGCGAGATTACAGAAGATGATTTAAGAGGATATACTGAAGATATCCAAAAAGAAACAGATAAATATATTGCAAAAGTTGACGAAATCGCAAAAAACAAAGAAAAAGAAATCATGGAAGTGTAATAGCGATAACTTCGCAAATATGACCCTCTTCTTAAGGGGGTCTTTTTACACTTTTAGGCATACGTCTGCTTGTTGGAGGGTATGAATGATGTTTAAAAACTTTCCTTTTTTTAAAGGTAAAAAGGACACATCGTTTGATCATCTCGTTGAAGAAGTGAAAAAAGGATATATCCCAGAACATATTGCCATCATTATGGATGGGAATGGAAGATGGGCAAAGAGGAGAGCAATGCCTCGTATTGCGGGACATCATGAAGGTATGCAAGTTGTAAAGAAAATTACAAAATTTGCAAGTAAACTTAATGTGAAAGTGTTAACTCTTTATGCTTTTTCAACTGAGAACTGGAAAAGACCGAAAAAGGAAGTTGATTATTTAATGAAGCTTCCAGAAGAATTTCTAGGTACATTTTTACCAGAATTGATTGAAGAAAACGTACAAGTCCGAGTAATAGGGCAAAAAGATCGTCTTCCTACGCATACACGCAGAGCGATGGAGAAAGCCATGGAAGATACGAAAGAGAATACGGGATTAATTCTTAATTTCGCGTTAAACTATGGAAGTCGAGATGAAATCGTTTCTGCTGTGCAACATATGATGAAAGATAATGAGGAAGGAAAAATTCGTTCTGAAGAGGTAAGTGAAGAAATGCTTTCCTCCTACTTAATGACGAGTTCTTTACCCGATCCAGAGTTGTTAATCCGAACAAGCGGAGAGCTACGTATTAGTAATTTCATGTTATGGCAAATTGCATATTCGGAGTTTTGGTTTACAGATGTGTATTGGCCAGACTTCAAAGAAGAACATTTGCTAAATGCGATTACTGACTTTCAACATAGAGGGCGCAGATTCGGAGGCGTGTAGAAAGAGAGGGTTTGGTAGTGAAACAGAGAATTATTACTGGAGTGGTTGCTGCCGCGCTATTCATTCCCATCGTAATATACGGTGGCGTGCCTTTTACGGTTTTAGTGTATGCACTTGCTTCTATAGGTTTATATGAATTAATTCGTATGAATAAGCTTACGCTTATTTCAGTACCGACAGTTTTAGCTGCAGTATTATTGTGGATTCTTTTAATTCCAAGTAGTGCATCAGAACTGTTTACATGGATTGGATTAGGTAAATTGGAAATCACATTTGTGATTGTTTTATTACTTTTATCATATACAGTCCTTTCTAAGAATACATTTACTTTTGATAATGCTTCATTTTTACTAATGGCAACGACATATGTGGCAATGGGATTCTTATATTTAAATGAAACGAGAATATTAGGAATTAAATATGTGTTTTGTGCATTATTTGTTATATGGGCTACTGATTCAGGCGCATATTTCGTAGGAAAAGCATTAGGCAAGAGAAAATTGTGGCCAGAAATTAGTCCAAATAAAACGATTGAAGGTTCATTAGGCGGCATCGTTTGTGGAATTATTGTGGCACTTGTTTACAACGTGTTCTTCCCAGTCGAATCGAATGTAGTAATTTTAATTGTGCTGACAATTATCATTTCTATTTTTGGACAAATTGGTGATTTAGTACAATCTGCTTTTAAACGTCATTATGGCGTAAAGGATTCAGGTACAATTTTACCTGGGCATGGTGGTATATTAGATCGAACAGATAGTTGGTTATTCGTTTTACCAATTCTCTACTTCTTATTACAATACAATTAATAAATGAACGAGGGGTTGGAGTCATGAAAAACATTAGTTTATTAGGTGCAAGCGGATCAATTGGTACACAAACTTTAGATGTATTACGCTCGCACCCAGACCAATTCCGTCTCGTTGCTTTTTCTGTAGGGAAAAATATTGACTACGCAGTAAAGGTAATTCAAGAATTTTCTCCGCAAATCGTCTCTGTGCAAAGAGAGGAAGATGTTTTAAAATTACAAACTGTTTCTGGTAATACAAAAATTGTATATGGTAGTGAAGGACTTTTAGAAGTAGCATTACATCCAGATGCGGAGATTGTAGTAAATGCTGTTGTAGGTAGCGTAGGGTTGTTACCGACACTTCGTGCGATTGAGGCGAAAAAAACAATTGGAATTGCAAATAAAGAAACGTTAGTAACTGCAGGACATCTTGTAATGGAAGCAGCGCGAAAACATAATGTTTCGTTACTTCCAGTAGATAGTGAACATTCGGCTATTTTTCAATGCTTGAATGGTGAAAATGAAAAAAGAATTTCTCGTCTTATTATAACGGCTTCTGGTGGAAGTTTCCGTGATAAAACGAGAGATGAATTGCATCATGTGACCGTAGAAGATGCGCTTCGACATCCAAACTGGTCAATGGGTTCGAAAATTACAATTGATTCTGCTACAATGATGAATAAGGGACTAGAAGTAATTGAAGCACATTGGCTTTTTGGTATCCCTTATGAGCAAATCGATGTTGTTTTACATAAAGAAAGTATTATCCATTCTATGGTTGAATTTGAAGATCGTAGTGTAATGGCGCAGCTTGGTTCACCTGATATGCGAGTACCAATTCAATACGCACTTACATATCCTGATAGATTGCCTCTTTCAGAAACAAAACAGTTAAACTTATGGGAAATAGGGACGTTGCATTTTGAGAAAATGGACCAAGAACGATTCCGTTGTTTACGTTTTGCGTATGAAGCTGGAAAAGCTGGTGGAAGTATGCCAGCTGTAATGAACGCAGCGAATGAAGTAGCTGTTGAAGCTTTTTTACAAAAGAGAATTGGTTTCTTAACAGTGGAAGACCTCATTGAAAAAGCAATGAACCATCACAATGTCATTGCACGTCCGAGCTTAGAGGAAATTCTGGAAATTGATGCAGCCACAAGACGGTTTGTGATGGAACAAATTTAGCAAAGGTGGTTATGGAATTGAATACAGCGATTGCCTTTATATTAATTTTCGGTGCACTCGTATTTTTCCATGAGCTAGGGCATCTATACTTCGCGAAAAGAGCAGGCATTTTATGCCGCGAGTTTGCGATTGGTTTTGGTCCGAAAATATTCTCATTTGAAAAGAATGAAACGGTGTATACGATTCGATTACTGCCTCTGGGTGGCTATGTAAGAATGGCTGGCGAGGATGCAGACACAGTTGAGTTAAAGCCAGGGAAAAAGGTTGGCCTTGTGCTAAATGAAAAAGACGAAGCTGTGAAATTAGTTTTTGATGGATATGAAAAATATCCAAATGTTCGTGTTATTGAAGTCGAACAAGCTGATTTAGAGCATAATCTAACGATTTCAGGCTATGAAGAGTATGAGGAAGAGCTTCAAACATTCCGAGTGAATAAAAAGGCTCGCATCATTACTGCTGGAGAAGAAATTCAAATTGCTCCATATAACAGGCAATTTGGCTCTAAAAAATTGGGTCAACGCGCTTTAACAATCTTTGCGGGTCCTGCAATGAACTTCATTTTAGCATTTGTTATTTTTGTGATTCTTGGATTTGTACAAGGGGTTCCTATTGACAAACCAATGGTCGGAAAAGTGATGGATAATAGTGCAGCACAGCAAGCTGGCCTGAAAGAGAATGATACAATTCAAGCGATTGATGGGAAAAACACAAGTACATGGAAAGATGTTGTTACTATTGTACGTGAAAACCCGAATAAAGAAATTACGTTACAAGTAAAGCGTGATAATGAACAGTTTAATGTGAAAGTAACGCCAACACTTGATAAAGAAGGAAAAGACGAAGTTGGTAGAATTGGTGTTTATTCTCCTGTAGAGAAAACAGTAATGGGTTCTATTAAATCAGGATTTGAACAAACGTACCAATGGACGAAACTAATTTTTGAATCTCTTGTGAAATTAGTAACTGGTCAATTTTCTATTAATGAGTTGTCAGGTCCAGTAGGAATTTATAATCTAACAGATCAAGTTGTAGATTATGGATTTACGCGTGTACTAAGTTTAGCGGCAGTTCTAAGCATTAATCTTGGTTTATTTAATTTATTACCAGTTCCTGCTTTAGATGGTGGCCGTTTATTCTTCTTCTTAATTGAAGCGTTACGAGGGAAACCAATTGACCGTCAAAAAGAAGGAATGGTTCATTTTATTGGTTTTGCATTATTAATGTTATTAATGTTAGTTGTAACATGGAATGACATTCGTAAGTTTTTCTTGTAAAATAGAATGAAACTAATAATGAAATAGAGCTCGTAGAATAAAATCCCTCACCTAATTCGAGGTGAGGGGTTTTACTGCGTGTAAGAGTAAAATGAAGAGGTGCAAATAAATGAAACAAAGTATGGTATTCAGTCCTACATTACGTGAAGTTCCAGCTGATGCTGAAATTAAGAGTCATCAATTATTACTTCGCGCAGGTTTTATGCGTCAAAATGCTTCTGGTATTTATAGTTTTCTACCATTTGGATTAAAAGTATTACACAAAGTAGAACGTATCGTTCGAGAAGAAATGGAGCGTGCAGGAGCTGTAGAATTATTAATGCCAGCTATGCAAGCTGCAGAATTATGGCAAGAATCAGGTCGTTGGTATTCATACGGATCTGAATTAATGCGTATGAAAGATCGTAACGCTCGTGAATTCGCATTAGGAGCGACACATGAGGAAGTAATTACGGATCTTGTGCGTGATGAAGTGAAATCATATAAAAAATTACCGTTAACATTATACCAAATTCAAACAAAATTCCGTGATGAGCAAAGACCTCGTTTCGGTTTATTACGTGGAAGAGAGTTTCTAATGAAAGATGCATACTCTTTCCATGCTACACAAGAGAGCTTAGATGAAGTATACGATCGCTTATATAAAGCATACTCTAACATTTTTGCTCGTTGTGGCTTGAATTTCCGTGCAGTTATTGCTGATTCTGGAGCAATGGGCGGAAAAGATACACATGAATTTATGGTATTATCTGATGTTGGTGAAGATACAATTGCATACTCTGACACATCTGATTATGCAGCAAACATCGAAATGGCTCCTGTTGTAGATACGTATACGAAGAGTGACGAAGCAGAAAAAGCTCTTGAAAAAGTAGCAACACCAGACCAAAAAGCAATTGAAGAAGTATCTGCATTCTTAAACATTGCAGCTGACAAGTGCATTAAGTCTATGGTATTTAAAGTAGATGAGAAATTAGTAGTTGTACTTGTTCGTGGTGATCACGAAGTAAACGATGTGAAAGTGAAAAATGTATACGGCGCTTCAGTTGTTGAGCTTGCTTCTCATGAAGAAGTAAAAGAATTATTAAATTGTGGAATTGGTTCATTAGGGCCGATTGGTGTAACAGGTGATATTGAAATTATTGCTGATCACGCTGTAGCATCAATTGTTAACGGATGTTCAGGAGCGAACGAAGAAGGATTCCATTATGTAAATGTAAATCCAGAACGTGACTTTAAAGTAAGTCAATATACAGATTTACGCTTCATTCAAGAAGGAGACCAATCTCCAGATGGAAACGGAACAATTCTTTTCGCACGCGGAATTGAAGTTGGTCATGTATTCAAATTAGGAACTCGTTATAGTGAAGCAATGAACGCGACATTCCTAGATGAAAACGGAAAAACACAACCACTTATTATGGGTTGTTACGGTATCGGTGTATCTCGTACAGTGGCAGCAATTGCAGAGCAGTTTAACGATGAGAACGGCTTAGTTTGGCCAAAAGCTGTAGCACCATTCCATGTGCATGTAATTCCAGTAAATATGAAATCTGATGCACAACGTGAAATGGGTGAAAATATCTACAACTCATTACAAGAACAAGGCTATGAAGTGTTATTAGACGATCGTGCAGAACGTGCAGGTGTTAAGTTTGCAGATGCAGATTTATTCGGTCTTCCAGTTCGCGTTACAGTTGGTAAAAAAGCAGACGAAGGTATTGTAGAAGTGAAAGTACGTGCTACAGGTGAGTCTGAAGAAGTAAAAGTAGAAGAACTTCAAACATATATTGCAAATATTTTAAAATAAGAAGAGGTACCTCGTAATGGGGTACCTTCTCTTTCTTTGTAAACGTATTTTGTAAAAGAAGAAGGAAGAAATCTTTCTTTGTAGTACGTTTCAATTTATAATAGCAAATGGAAGGAGAGTGCTTATGTCTTTAACAAATGAACAACAAGAGCGATTTCAAATTTTGCTCCAGCAGTTGCAAATACCAGACGACCTTATAAATCAATATTTACAAGGCGGTGGTATTGAAAGGCTCGTTATTGATAAAGCGAATAAAAGTTGGCATTTTGATTTACAAGTGCCACGTATTTTGCCTACAGAATTATATGAATTGCTAGAAACAAAGCTTAAGCAATCATTTTCTCATATTGCAAGAACAACATTTGCATTAGAAACAGAGAATAAACAATTTACAGAAGAAGAAGTAAGGGCGTATTGGCCACTTTGTACGGAACGAATTACATTTTCACCCATGTTCGCGTACTTAAAGAAGCAACTTCCGCAGGTGAATGGAGTGAAGTTGTTAATAAATGTAAATAATGAGCTGGAGTCTACTGCTTTAAAGAAAAACGTTGCGAAACCAGTGGGGGATCAATACGAAGCTTTTGGATTCCCGCGTTTCCAGTTAGACACACATATACAGCAAAATGCAGAAGAAATGCAAAAGTTTCGTGAGCAAACGCAGCAAGAAGACCGCGAGCGTGTTATACAAGCTATGGAAGAAATGGCGAAGAAACAAGCTGAAGAAAGCAGCGTTGTGCATGAAGGACCGATTACACTCGGGTATCTTATTAAGCCGGATGAAGAGATTACACCGATGCGAGAAATTCAAGATGAAGAAAGAAGAAAAACGGTTCAAGGATATGTCTTCCATGTAGAAACAAAAGAGCTTCGTAGTGGGCGTACGTTATTAACTTTAAAAATAACGGATTATACGGATTCTATTATGATCAAAATGTTCTCGCGTGACAAAGAAGATATTCCAATGCTGCAATCCTTGAAAAAAGGAATGTGGGTGAAAGCGCGTGGTTCTGTTCAAAACGATACATTCGTTCGAGATTTAGTAATGATTGCAAATGATATTAATGAAATAACAGGGCCGTCTCGTAAAGATAAAGCGCCAGAAGGCGAAAAGCGTGTAGAACTTCATCTTCACACTCCGATGAGCCAAATGGATGCTGTTACTCCTGTTTCTAGGCTTGTTGCCCAAGCTGGTAAATGGGGACATGAAGCTATTGCGGTTACAGACCATGCTGTGGCTCAGTCGTTCCCGGAGGCATATTCTGCGGGGAAAAAAGCTGGAGTTAAAGTTATATACGGTGTAGAAGCGAATTTAGTTAATGATGGTGTACCGATAGCGTATAACGAGGCGCATCGTTTACTTGCAGAGGAAACGTATGTTGTTTTCGACGTTGAGACGACAGGTTTATCAGCTGTATACGACACAGTCATTGAGTTGGCTGCCGTAAAAGTAAAGGGTGGCGAAATCATTGATCGCTTTGAATCTTTCGCAAATCCACATCAACCATTATCAGCGACGATTATTGAATTAACAGGTATTACAGATGATATGTTAACTGATGCACCAGAAGTGGACGAAGTGTTTAAAAAGTTTGAGAAATGGATGGGGGACCATACACTTGTTGCCCATAATGCAAGCTTTGATATGGGCTTTATTAACGTAGGTTTTAAAAAGGCTGGGTTAGAAAAAACGGATAACCCCGTTATTGATACGTTAGAACTTGCACGATTCTTATTCCCAGAAATGAAAAATCATCGATTAAATACGATGTGCAAAAAACTTGATATTGAATTAACGCAACATCACCGTGCGATTTATGATACAGAAGCGACGGGATATTTACTTGTGAAAATGTTGAAAGATGTAATTGAAAAGGGATTTGAATATCACGATCAATTAAATGATAGCATGGGACAAGGGGATGCGTATAAGCGTGGCCGTCCAAGTCATATGACGTTACTTGCCACATCAGATGTTGGGTTGAAAAATTTATATAAACTTGTTTCATATTCTCACCTTAATTACTTTTACCGTGTACCACGAGTACCGAGGTCACTATTAAAAAAATACCGTGAAGGAATTTTAGTAGGAACGGCTTGTGATAAAGGTGAAGTATTTGAGGCAATGATGCAAAAAGCTCCTGAAGAGGTAGAAGAAATTGCACAGTTCTATGATTACATTGAAGTAATGCCTCCAGAGGTGTTGCGTCATTTAGTAGAGCGTGAACTCGTTCGAGATGAAGGACAATTAAAAACAATTATCTCTAACTTAGTAAAACTAGGTGAGACGTTAGATAAACCAGTTGTCGCTACAGGGAACGTGCATTACTTAGATCCAGAAGATGCAATGTATCGTAAAATTTTAGTTAGTTCACAGGGCGGGGCAAATCCGTTAAATCGACATTCATTACCGCCAGTACATTTCCGTACAACTGATGAAATGCTAGAGTGTTTTTCATTTTTAGGTGAGGACAAAGCGAAAGAAGTTGTTGTAACGAATACACAAAAAGTTGCGTCATTAATTGGTGATGTTCGTCCGGTAAAAGATGATCTATATACACCGAAAATTGAGGGTGCCGATGATGAAACACGTGATATGAGTTATAAAATGGCACGCAGTATATATGGTGAAGAACTACCAGAAATTGTAGAGGCTCGCTTAGAAAAAGAATTGAAAAGTATTATTGGACATGGATTTGCCGTTATTTATTTAATCTCACATAAGCTTGTGAAAAAATCGTTAGTCGACGGATATCTAGTAGGTTCGCGTGGTTCAGTAGGTTCATCGTTCGTTGCAACGATGATGGAAATTACAGAAGTAAACCCATTACCACCACACTATGTCTGTCCAAAATGCAAGCAATCTGAATTCTTTAATGATGGTTCGGTAGGCTCTGGTTTCGACTTACCAGATAAAGATTGTCCGACATGTAATGTGGCATATGTAAAAGATGGACATGATATCCCATTCGAAACGTTCCTTGGATTCAAAGGAGATAAGGTACCCGATATCGATTTGAACTTCTCCGGGGAATACCAACCACGTGCCCATAACTATACGAAAGTACTGTTCGGTGAAGATTATGTATACCGTGCTGGAACGATTGGTACAGTTGCGGAAAAAACAGCTTATGGATATGTAAAAGGTTATGCAAATGATCACAATTTAACAATTCGGAATGCAGAGATTGACCGCTTAGTAGCGGGATGTACAGGGGTAAAACGTACAACTGGACAGCATCCAGGTGGTATTATCGTTGTGCCAGATTACATGGATATCTTTGATTTCTCCCCAATACAGTTTCCTGCTGATTCAATTGGTGCTGAGTGGAGAACAACGCATTTTGACTTCCACTCGATTCATGATAATTTATTGAAACTTGATATACTAGGACACGATGATCCGACCGTTATTCGTATGTTACAAGATTTAAGTGGTATTGATCCGAAAACAATCCCGACGGATGATCCAGAGGTAATGAAAATTTTCTCTGGTCCAGAAACGTTAGGGGTAACGGAAGAACAAATTAACTGTAAAACAGGTACACTTGGTATCCCAGAATTCGGTACGAAATTCGTAAGACAGATGTTAGAAGAGACAAAACCAACGACATTCTCAGAATTGGTCCAAATTTCTGGGCTGTCACATGGTACTGACGTATGGCTGGGTAATGCAAATGAGTTAATTTATAACGGTACATGTACGCTGAGTGAAGTTATCGGTTGTCGTGATGACATCATGGTATATTTAATCTATCAAGGTTTAGATCCATCATTAGCCTTCAAAATCATGGAGTCGGTTCGTAAAGGTAAAGGTGTACCGGAAGAATGGGAAGATGACATGAAAGGTAATAATGTACCAGGTTGGTATATTGATTCATGTAAGAAGATTAAATATATGTTCCCTAAAGCCCATGCGGCTGCTTACGTACTTATGGCTGTGCGTATCGCATACTTTAAAGTACATTTTGCACTTTTATTCTATGCGGCATATTTTACAGTCCGTGCAGATGATTTTGATGTAGAGGCGATGGCGAAAGGTTCAGCATCCATACGTGTGAAAATTGATGAAATAGCTCAAAAAGGATTGGATGCAGCGCCGAAAGAGAAAAGTTTATTAACGGTACTAGAAATGACGCTTGAAATGTGCGAGCGTGGATACTCATTCCAAAAGGTTGATTTATACCGTTCGCATGCAACGGAATTTATTATTGATGGAGACTCATTAATCCCTCCGTTTAATGCAGTGCCTGGTCTTGGTACGAACGCAGCCTTAAGTATTGTGGAAGCGCGCAAAAATGGAGACTTCTTATCAAAAGAAGACTTACAGCAACGAAGTAAGGTTTCGAAAACAATTATTGAGTATTTAGATAGCCAAGGTTGTTTAGGAGATTTGCCGGATCAAAACCAATTATCACTGTTCTAATAGGTAGGAAAAGTCTTTGCAAATCAATATTTGCTATGGTATACTATAAACCGAGATAACCATGTCATGTATATTTTGTGAAAAAGAGAGTGGGGAAACCCACTCTTTCGTGTTACTATCTACATTTTATTCATGTAGATAGTAAAGACATTTCTGTCGTATATACATATTTTGTTACAAGTTTTACTTCTTAAATTTAGTAATACTAAGACAGATATTCCCTGCTTAACGGCAGGGGCTTTTGTTAGCTAACGAGAAAGAATAAGATAGACCGTCTTTATGAACGGGATCTTTTCTTGTAAATGGTACATGGCGGCAGGAAGGAGGCTGTTTATGGATAAGAAAGTCACAGAAGTTGTAGAAGCATTTGCGCAGCCAATCGTTGAAGAGTTAAATCTTGAACTTGTAGATGTAGAGTATGTGAAAGAAGGACAAGACTGGTTCTTACGCGTATTCATCGATTCTGAAAAGGGAGTCGACATTGAAGAATGCGGTGCGGTAAGTGAACGTTTAAGCGAAGCTTTAGATAAAGAGGATCCAATTCCTCACCTTTACTTTTTGGATGTATCATCTCCTGGAGCAGAACGCCCATTAAAGAAAGAGAAAGACTTCCAGCAAGCGGTAGGAAAACAAGTGGCAATTAAAACATATGAGCCGATTGATGGCGAAAAGATGTTTGAAGGAAAGTTACTTTCCTACGACGGTACTACAATTACACTACTATTAACAATTAAAACACGTAAAAAAGAAATCCAAATTCCAATGGATAAAGTTGCAAATGCGCGACTTGCTGTTACGTTTTAGTAAGAAGGGGGATCTTCATGAGCACTGAGTTGTTAGATGCTTTGCTCGTATTAGAGTCAGAAAAAGGTATTAGTAAAGATATTATTATTGATGCGATTGAAGCAGCGTTAATCTCTGCTTATAAACGCAATTTTAACCAAGCACAAAACGTTCGTGTGAGCTTTAACCCAGAAGTGGGAACAATTCAAGTTTTAGCACGTAAGGACGTTGTTGATAATGTGTTTGATCCACGTCTTGAAATCTCTGTAGAAGAGGCAAGACAAATTAATCCAAACTACCAAGATGGCGACGTACTAGAAATTGAAGTAACGCCAAAAGATTTTGGTCGTATTGCAGCGCAAACTGCAAAACAAGTTGTAACACAACGAGTTCGTGAAGCAGAACGTGGTGTTATTTACTCAGAATTTAGTGATCGTGAAGAAGACATTATGGTTGGTATTGTACAACGCCAAGATGCTCGTTTCATCTACGTAAGCTTAGGTAAAGTAGAAGCTTTATTACCTGTAAGTGAGCAAATGCCAAATGAGCAATATAAGCCACATGATCGTATTCGCGTATTTATTACAAAAGTAGAAAAGACAACAAAAGGACCACAAATTTACGTATCACGTACACATCCTGGTCTTTTAAAACGTTTATTCGAAATGGAAGTTCCAGAAATTTATGATGGAACTGTAGAAATTCGCTCTGTAGCGCGCGAAGCAGGAGATCGTTCTAAAATCTCTGTGCATGCAGAAAACATTGATGTTGATCCAGTTGGTTCTTGCGTAGGACCGAAAGGACAACGTGTACAACGTGTTGTAGATGAACTAAAAGGTGAAAAGATTGACATCGTTCGCTGGTCAAATGATCCAGTTGAATATGTTGCAAATGCTTTAAGCCCATCACAAGTTGTTAAAGTACTTGTAGATGAAGATGAAAAAGCAACAACTGTTGTTGTTCCAGACCACCAGCTATCATTAGCTATCGGTAAGCGTGGACAAAATGCGCGTCTTGCAGCTAAATTAACAGGCTGGAAAATTGATATTAAAAGTGAGTCTGATGCGAAACAACTTGGAATTGTAACAGAAGAAGATAGCGTAATCGCATTCGGATTCGATTCAGTTGAAGACGAAATCGAATAGAGGTGATGAGTATGAGCAATCGAAAAGTTCCGTTACGAAAATGTATCGCGACGCAAGAGATGAAATCAAAACGAGAGCTCGTTCGCATTGTTCGTTCCAAAGAGGGCGAAGTGTCTATTGATTTATCTGGAAAAAAATCAGGACGAGGTGCATATTTGTCAAAAGATAAAGAATGCATTATGCAAGCCCAAAAGAAAAACATTTTGGAACATCATCTAAAAGCGAAAATCGACAGTTCTCTGTACGAAGAGCTTCTTGAGCTTGTTGAGAAGGAGTCGAAATAAGTGTCCGATTGGAAATCGTTTTTAGGACTAGCAAATCGCGCTCGAAAAATCATTTCGGGTGAAGAACTCGTTTTAAAAGAAGTACGAAGTGGTAAAGCAAAGCTCGTATTGCTTTCTGAAGATGCGTCAGCGAACACTACTAAACGTATCACTGATAAAACGACGTACTACAACGTACCAATGAAAAAAGTCGAAAATCGACAACAATTAGGGCATGCGATTGGGAGAGACGAGCGAGTCGTTGTAGCTGTGTTAGATGAAGGCTTTGCGAAAAAGCTACGTAGCATGCTCGATACAAATTACCGGGGGTGAAGGTATGAGTAAAATTCGAGTACATGAATATGCAAAAAAAAATAATATCTCAAGTAAAGATCTTATGACAAAACTTAAAGAGATGAATATCGAGGTTTCGAATCATATGACAATGTTAGAAGATGAAGTAGTAAATAAATTAGATAATGAATATAACACTGGAGCGGAAAAACCTTCTGTTGCAGATGAGTTTGAAGTAGAAGAGAAAGTTGTTCGCAGTAAAAAGAACAGCAATAAGAAAAAGAAAAAAGGCAAAGGAAATGAAGACAAACGTCAAGATAACTTTGCTGGAAGACAACAAACGCAAATAGTAGAAACACCAGATAAAATTACTTTCTCTGGAAGCCTTACAGTAGGTGAACTTGCTAAAAAGTTAAGTAAAGAGCCATCTGAAATTATTAAAAAGCTCTTCATGCTTGGAATTATGGCAACAATTAACCAAGACTTGGATAAAGATACAATTGAGTTAATTGCTACTGATTACGGTATTGAAGTAGAAGAAGAAGTAGTTGTAAGTGAAACTGAGTTTGAAACATTCATTGATGAGCAAGATGATGAAGAAAACTTAAAAGAGCGTCCAGCTGTTGTTACGATTATGGGGCACGTTGACCATGGTAAAACAACATTACTTGACTCAATTCGTAATTCAAAAGTAACTGCTGGCGAAGCGGGTGGAATTACTCAGCATATTGGTGCATACCAAGTTGAAGTAAATGATAAGAAAATTACATTCTTAGATACGCCTGGTCACGCGGCATTTACAACGATGCGTGCTCGTGGTGCGCAAGTAACTGATATTACAATCCTTGTTGTTGCAGCTGATGACGGTGTTATGCCTCAAACAGTTGAAGCGATTAGCCATGCAAAAGCAGCTGGAGTACCAATTATTGTTGCTGTGAATAAAATGGATAAACCAGCGGCGAATCCTGATCGTGTAATGCAAGAATTAACAGAATATGAATTAGTTCCAGAAGCTTGGGGCGGAGATACAATTTTCGTACCAATTTCTGCAATCCAAGGCGAGGGAATTGACAACTTGCTAGAGATGATTCTTCTTGTAAGTGAAGTAGAAGAATATAAAGCAAACCCAAATCGTTATGCAACGGGTACTGTAATTGAAGCACAGCTTGATAAAGGTAAAGGAACTATCGCGACATTATTAGTTCAAAACGGTACACTTCGAGTTGGAGATCCAATCGTTGTTGGAACTTCATTCGGGCGTGTTCGTGCAATGGTAAGTGATATTGGTCGTCGTGTAAAAGTTGCTGGTCCATCAACTCCTGTTGAAATTACAGGTTTAAATGAAGTACCACAAGCTGGAGATCGTTTCATGGCATTCGCTGATGAGAAGAAAGCTCGTCAAATCGGTGAATCACGTGCACAAGAAGCGTTAGTTGCACAACGTGGTGAGAAATCTAAATTAAGCCTTGAAGATTTATTCCAACAAATCCAAGAGAGCGATGTAAAAGAAATCAACTTAATCGTAAAAGCAGACGTACAAGGTTCTGTTGAAGCGATGGCAGCGTCACTTCGTAAAATTGATGTTGAAGGCGTAAAAGTTAAAATCATTCACACTGGTGTAGGTGCGATTACAGAATCTGATATCATTTTAGCTTCTGCATCTAATGCAATTGTAATTGGATTTAACGTACGTCCGGATGTGAACGCGAAGCGTACAGCTGAATTAGAGAACGTTGATGTTCGCTTACACCGCATTATCTACAAAGTAATCGAAGAAATTGAATTAGCAATGCAAGGTATGCTGGATCCAGAATTCGAAGAAAAAGTAATCGGTCAAGCGGAAGTTCGTCAAACATTCAAGGTAACAAAAGTTGGAACAATCGCAGGTTGTTACGTAATTGACGGTAAAATTACACGCGATAGTGGCGTTCGTATTATCCGCGATGGTATCGTAATTTTCGAAGGACAACTTGATACGTTAAAACGTTTCAAAGACGACGTAAAAGAAGTTGCACAAAACTATGAGTGTGGTATTACAATTGAAAGATATAATGACCTTAAAGAAGGGGACATCATTGAAGCATACGTTATGGAAGAAGTGAAGCGATGATTGTCGCTTCACTCTCATTCGAGTGTATGATTTACGATGTGCATTCTTTAAAAGAGAAACGGGCAATTTTGCAACGAGTGCTAACTCGTGTGAAACAGCGCTATAATGTAGCTGTTTCTGAAGTTGGGCATCAAGATGTATGGCAACGTACAGAAATTGCGGTTGTTTCCGTATCCTCAAATCGTGTTATCTGTGAAAAAGAAATGAATCGTGTACTGGAGTACATCGATTCATTTCCTGAAATTGAACGTACGATAACACAATTGGAATGGTATTGAATGAGGTGAAGAGTTATGAAATTACGTGCAAACCGTGTAGGCGAGCAAATGAAAAAAGAATTAGGCGACATCATCAGTCGTAAAATTAAAGACCCACGTATCGGATTTGTTACAGTAACAGATGTACAAGTGAGTGGTGATTTGCAAATTGCCAAAGTATATATTTCTGTTTTAGGTGACGAAGAACAGAAAGAAAATACGTTAAAAGGTTTAGCGAAGGCAAAAGGCTTTATTCGTTCAGAAATTGGCCAACGTATTCGTCTTCGTAAAACACCGGAAATTACCTTTGAGTTTGATGAGTCTATCGGATATGGTCATCGAATTGATACACTTTTACATGAAATTAATAAAGACGGTAAACGTGAAGAATAATGGATAGACATTTGTCTATCCATTTTTTCAATGCAAAATAAGTTTTGGATATTTACTACGAAAGAATTATGATGAGGTGAACATATATGGAAGGTGTAGTATTATTACATAAGCCAAAAGGCATGACATCACATGATTGTGTATTTAAATTAAGAAAGATATTGCGAGAAAAGAGAATTGGTCATACGGGAACATTAGACCCAGATGTAACGGGAGTATTGCCACTTTGTGTGGGGAGAGCAACGAAGATTGCACAATTTTTAACAAGTGAAACGAAAACATATGAAGGTGAAGTAACATTAGGGTTTTCAACAACAACAGAAGATGCTTCTGGTGAAGTTGTGGAGAAACAAGATGTAAACCGTGTTATTACACGTAAAGAAGTAGAAGAGGTACTAGCGGAATTAACAGGCACGATTGAACAAATGCCACCAATGTTCTCAGCTGTAAAAGTAAACGGGAAAAAATTATATGAATATGCAAGAGCAGGACAAGAGGTGGAACGTCCAGTTCGTACAATTACGATTCATGAATTCGTATTACTTGATGACCGTGAAGTTTTTGAAGGAGAAAATATTTCATTCCGTTTCCGTGTAACGTGTAGTAAAGGAACATATGTAAGAACGTTAGCGGTAATGATCGGGGAGAAACTTGGTTTCCCATCACATATGTCTCACCTTGTAAGAACGGCATCTGGTGAATTTTTATTAGAAGATTGCATATCATTTGAAGAAATTGAAGAAAACGTGCAAAATGGAACAGTAGAGTCTATCTTCATTTCAATTGATGAAGCATTAAGTAAGTTTCCAAAAATGGTTGTAGATGAAAAGCAAGCAGAGAAAATCAAGAATGGTATGTTCTTAAAGAATGAATTAGAAATAACAGCACCATTTATTACAGTGTTTGATAAAAATGATCGTTGCTTAGCAATTTATGAACATCATCCGAAACATCCTGGCATGTTAAAGCCGATGAAAGTACTTGTGAATAATCAAGAACTAAAGCTATAATGAATTATTGGAAGGATTATTACAGAAAAAGGTGAATTCAAGCGTGAAACTTATTCATTTAACTCATCCACATGAACAAAATAAATTAGAATTACCACCTACTGTAATGGCATTAGGATTTTTTGATGGCATTCATTTAGGACATCAATGTGTAATTCGAACTGCGAAAAAAATAGCGGACGACCGAGGATATAAAAGTGCAGTTATGACATTTCATCCTCATCCATCTGTTGTTTTAGGGAAAAAGGATGCGCATGTGGAGTATATTACACCAATGCGTGATAAAGAAAAAATAGTCGAAAGCTTAGGAATCGATATATTATATGTGATTAAATTTGATGAATCATTTGCGGGGTTATTACCACAACAATTTGTAGATGATTATATTATTGGTTTAAATGTAAAGCATGTAGTAGCAGGGTTTGATTATTCATATGGACGTTTAGGAAAAGGAAAGATGGAGACTTTACCATTTCATGCAAGAGGGGAGTTTACACAGACTGTGATTGAAAAAGTTGAATTTCAAGAAGAGAAAGTAAGTTCTACAGCATTACGAAAGTTAATTCGAAATGGCGAAATGGAACAAATTCCATCTATTTTAGGTAGAGCCTATACTGTAACGGGAACAGTTATACACGGCGACAAACGTGGGCGTCAAATTGGTTTTCCAACAGCTAATGTAGGTTTAAGTGATGAGTATTTATTGCCACCTGTAGGTGTTTATGCAGTGAGATTAAAAGTTCACGATGAATGGTACGATGGTGTATGTAATATTGGATATAAACCGACTTTTAAAGAAGATGGGCGCCAATTATCAATTGAAGTGCACTTATTTGAATTTAACAAAGATATATACGATCAAAATGTTACAGTAGAGTGGCATATGCGTATAAGAGAAGAGAAGAAATTCAATGGCATTGATGAGTTAGTTGAACAAATCGCAAAAGATAAGAAAACAGCACAAGAATATTTTGCGAGCGAAAAGAATATACTTGCTTTTTCAAATGAAAAGTAGTATTCTATGTTATGTACTTTATGACAACCATTGCTTGGCATTGCGACTCACCGACGCTTGCTAGGTAATTGGGGGTTTAATTAATAGGAGGTGAAATAGGATGGCTTTAACACAAGAGCGTAAAAATGAAATCATTGCACAATTTAGAACTCATGAGACTGATACTGGTTCTCCAGAGGTTCAAATTGCTGTCCTAACGGAGCAAATTAACACTCTAAACGAGCACTTACGTACTCACAAGAAAGATCATCATTCACGTCGTGGTCTATTAAAGATGGTTGGTAAACGTCGTAATTTACTAACTTACCTTCGTAATAGCGATATCACACGTTACCGTGAATTAATCACAAAGCTTGGCTTACGTCGATAGTCAAAGAAGCGGGAATATTCCCGCTTTTTTGTTAGGTAAAAATATATCTTCTACGCTTTATAGCTTACTTAATTTTAGGCAATACTAGAGGTAGAATATTGTGATATACTATCCATTTACATAGAAGAATTGAATACTTTAAATTGAGAGGGGTACTTAAATGAGTCAAGAAAAGCAAGTCTTCTCGATAGATTTAGCTGGTCGCCAGCTAACAGTTGAAACTGGTCAGCTTGCCAAACAAGCGAACGGAGCAGTATTAGTAAGATATGGCGATACAGCGGTTCTATCTACAGCAACTGCATCAAAAGAAGCTAAAAATGTAGATTTTTTCCCACTTACAGTAAACTATGAAGAGCGTTTATATGCAGTCGGAAAAATTCCTGGCGGTTTTATTAAGCGTGAAGGTCGTCCAAGTGAAAAAGCAATTTTGGCAAGTCGTTTAATCGACCGTCCAATTCGTCCACTATTCGCAGATGGTTTCCGTAACGAAGTACAAGTTGTCAGCATTGTAATGAGTGTTGATCAAGATTGTTCTTCTGAAATGGCAGCTATGCTTGGTTCTTCATTAGCGTTATCGATTTCAGATATTCCATTTGAAGGTCCAATCGCTGGTGCGACAGTTGGTCGTATTAATGGCGAATTCGTTATTAATCCAACAGTAGAACAGCAAGAACAAAGTGATATCCACTTAGTTGTAGCTGGTACGAAAGATGCGATTAACATGGTTGAAGCAGGAGCAGATCAAGTACCTGAAGAAACAATGTTAGAAGCAATTATGTTTGGTCATGACGAAATTAAACGTTTAATTGCATTCCAAGAAGAGATTGTACAAGCTGTAGGTAAAGAGAAATCAGAAGTGAAACTTTATGAAGTTGACGCTGATCTTAATCAAGCTGTACGTGAAATGGCTGAGAAGGATATGCATTCTGCAATTCAAGTACATGAGAAACATGCACGTGAAGATGCAATTAACGAAGTGAAAAAGCGTGTAATTGAGCATTACGAAGCTGAGGAAGCTGACGCTGATACATTAGGACAAGTAAATGAGATTTTATATAAAATTGTAAAAGAAGAAGTACGTCGTCTTATTACAGTTGAAAAAATTCGCCCAGATGGCCGTAAAGGTGACGAAATCCGTCCTTTAGCATCAGAGGTCGGTATTTTATCTCGTACACACGGTTCTGGTTTATTCACACGTGGACAAACACAAGCATTAAGTATTTGTACATTAGGTGCATTAGGCGATGTGCAAATTTTAGATGGTCTTGGTGTAGAAGAATCAAAACGCTTTATGCACCATTACAATTTCCCATCATTTAGTGTTGGTGAAACAAGACCGATGCGTGGACCAGGTCGTCGTGAAATTGGTCACGGTGCACTAGGAGAGCGCGCACTTGAGCCTGTAATTCCATCTGAAAAAGATTTCCCATACACAGTACGCCTTGTATCTGAAGTATTAGAATCAAATGGTTCTACTTCACAAGCAAGTATTTGTGGTAGTACTTTAGCAATGATGGATGCGGGTGTTCCACTTAAAGCTCCAGTTGCAGGTATTGCAATGGGTCTGGTTAAATCTGGTGAGCATTACACAATTTTATCTGATATTCAAGGTATGGAAGATCATTTAGGTGATATGGACTTTAAAGTAGCAGGTACAGCACAAGGTGTAACTGCGCTGCAAATGGACATTAAAATCGATGGTTTATCACGTGAGATTTTAGAAGAGGCATTACAACAAGCGAAAATTGGTCGTGTGCACATTCTAAATCATATGTTATCTGTTATTGCAGAGCCACGTACTGAATTATCAGCTTACGCTCCAAAGATTATTACAATGACAATTAACCCAGATAAAATCCGTGACGTTATTGGACCAAGCGGTAAACAAATCAATAAAATTATTGAAGAAACTGGCGTTAAAATTGACATCGAGCAAGATGGTACAGTATTCATTTCATCAATAAATCAAGTAATGAACGACAAAGCTAAGAAGATTATCGAAGATATCGTTCGCGAAGTACAAGTAGGTGAGATCTACGAAGGAAAAGTGAAACGTGTTGAGAAATTTGGTGCTTTCGTTGAATTATTCAGCGGTAAAGATGGATTAGTTCATATTTCTGAACTTGCACTTGAGCGTGTAGGTAAAGTAGAAGACGTTGTGAAAATCGGTGATGTAATTACAGTTAAAGTTATCGAGATTGACAAGCAAGGTCGCGTAAATCTATCTAGAAAAGTATTGCTAAAAGAAGAGCAAGAAAAAGAAGCTGCTAAAGAAGAAAACAAACAAGAGCAGCAATAAGTAAAAGCCAGTTAAACTGGCTTTTTTTGTTATGTAAAAAACATGATGTTCATATATTTTTATGTCGGTATAGGTATAGTTTTCATTATAACGCTCAAATTAACAAAGATAAGAAGAAAATGTTTTTATATAGTTAATTTGGGAGGGTTTATATGAAAGTTCGTATATTGGCATACATATGTATATTTTCTTTATATGTCAGTTTAGGCTCTTATTCTGTTTTTGCACAAGATAACTTGCATGAAGAAATTCAAAAGCATGCAAAACAGTATGAGATTGCACCTCAAAATGCGATGATTGATAAAATATGGAAGGCAACACCTGGATATAATGGAAGACAAGTGGATATTGAAGCATCGTATAATAATATGAAGAAGCTAAAGGAATTTGATCAAAAATATCTTGAATTCAAAGAAGTCTCACCGAGTGTTCATTTGGAAGATTTATCACCAGCTCCAATTTATAGAGGGCATCCAAATAAAAAGATGGTAGGATTAACAATAAATGTGGCATGGGGAAATGAGTATTTGCCTCGCATATTAGAAATCTTGAAAAAGCATGATGTGAAGGCCACTTTCTTTTTAGAAGGACGTTGGGTGAAAGAAAATTTGCGGTTTGCAAAAATGATTGTCGATGCAAAACAAGAAGTTGGAAATCACTCATACACACACCCTAATATGAAAACGTTATCGTCAGATGAAATACGAGATCAGTTACAAAAAACAAATCGAATGATAGAAGTAGCAACGAATCAAAAAGTAAGATGGTTTGCCCCGCCGAGTGGAAGCTTTCGAGATGAAGTCGTAAAGATTGCAGATGATTTTCAAATGGGAACGATTATGTGGACTGTAGATACGATTGATTGGAAGCGACCTGAGCCGGATGTACTATTGCAGAGAGTAATGAGAAAAATACATCCAGGTGCCATCATATTAATGCATCCTACTTCGTCTACAGCAGAGGCTTTAGAAACAATGATTATAAAATTGAAGGAACAAGGATATAAAGTGGGGAATATAACTGAATTACTGGATGAAAAACGTGTGGATTAAATACATTTGCATGACATTCATCCTTAAACTTGTTATCATTAAATAATAGCGTTTTATTTAGAGAAACTGGCAGTAGGAGGAAAGTTTTTGATTAAAAAATATACTTGTAAAAATGGTGTAAGAATAGTTATGGAGAATATACCAACTGTAAGATCGGTTGCAATTGGTATTTGGATCCATGCGGGATCAAGAAATGAAAATGAAAAAAATAATGGGATTTCTCACTTTTTAGAGCATATGTTCTTTAAAGGGACAGAAACACGTAGTGCACGAGAGATTGCAGAATCATTTGATAGCATTGGTGGTCAAGTGAATGCATTTACTTCAAAAGAATATACTTGTTACTATGCAAAAGTATTAGATGAGCATGCTAAATATGCTTTAGATGTTTTAGCAGATATGTTCTTTAATTCAACATTTGATGAGGAAGAACTGAAAAAAGAGAAGAATGTCGTATGTGAAGAAATTAAAATGTACGAAGATGCGCCAGATGATATTGTGCATGATATGTTAACGAAAGCAACATATGAAACGCATCCACTTGGATATCCTATTTTAGGAACAGAAGAAACGCTTAATACGTTTACAGGTGATACGTTACGTCAATATATAAAAGATCATTACACACCTGAAAATGTAGTTGTATCAGTTGCAGGAAATATTGATGAAGCATTTTTACAAACAGTGGAGCAATATTTCGGTAGTTATGAAGGAACAACAAACCGTGAACAAGTACATAGCCCAATTTTCCATTTCAATAAGGTAGCCCGTAAAAAGGAAACGGAACAAGCTCATTTATGTCTAGGATATAAAGGCTTACAAATGGGACACGAAGATATTTATAACTTAATTGTATTAAATAATGTTTTAGGCGGTAGCATGAGTAGCCGTTTATTCCAAGAAGTACGTGAGCAACGTGGATTAGCTTACTCGGTATTTTCTTACCACTCTTCTTATGAAGATACAGGTATGTTAACACTTTACGGTGGAACAGGTAGCCAACAATTAGATACACTGTATGAAACAATGCAAGAAACATTAGAGACATTGAAAAATACAGGTATTACAGAAAAAGAGCTTATGAATAGTAAAGAGCAATTAAAAGGAAACTTAATGTTAAGTTTAGAAAGTACAAATAGCCGTATGAGCCGTAACGGTAAAAATGAATTGCTTCTTCGTAAACATCGTTCACTTGATGAGATTATTGAAAGTGTAAACACTGTAACAAAAGAAAATGTGGATGGATTAATTCGCAACATGTTTACTGATGAATTCTCTGCGGCACTTATTAGTCCAGATGGAAAACTTCCAAAAGGAATAAAACTATAATCGATTTTTATTATGTATCTGATAATAACCTTCTCTCTTTTTAAATGAGAGAAGGTTATTTTTTTTATACATATAGAATAGGTACTAATTATAGACAATGCAAATGAAAAATTCAGTAGGGGAGTGGAGTATGTATGCGATTAAGTGAATTAAGTGGTAAAGAGGTTGTAGATATAGAAAAAGCGGAAAAAATGGGAGTCTTAGGTTATATGGATTTAGAGATTAATGAGAAAGACGGACAAATACAAACACTTATAATACCTGTAGGGAAGTGGGGAGGTTTTAAAAAGGAACCACAAGAAGTAAGGGTGGCATGGAATCAAATAAAGAAAGTCGGACATGATATGCTTCTTTGTGATAGTATAGATCGTTCAAATTCGGAGTGAAGGATGGCCATTTTGGTCATCTTTTTTTGTATCTACATAGAAACCTGATAAATCATATGTGCATTTGGATTTTCAATCACCATAAACTCGTACATTACATATGATGTGGAGGAAAAAGAAAAAGTAGGCACTTTTCTTATAAATGACAGAAAAAGAAGGTGAATTAGGGAATGTTGACTGAGATGCATATTGCTGTCATAGGAGGAGATGCAAGGCAGCTAGAAGTAATTCGTAAGCTAGTTGAATTGGATGCGAAACTTTCTTTGATAGGGTTTGATCAGTTAGATCATGGTTTCACAGGGGCAGCAAAAGAAAGTATACAAAATTTAGATTTCACTTCTGTAGACGCAATCATTTTGCCGGTTGCAGGTACAAATGCTAAAGGAGAAGTAGATACTATTTTTTCAAATGAAAAAGTTTCAATAACGAAAGAACAAATTGAAAATACACCAGAACACTTTACTATATATTCGGGTATTGGTACACCTTACTTGGAAAATCTCGTATCTACTACGAACCGAAAACTTGTTAAATTATTTGATCGTGATGATGTGGCAATATACAATTCTATTCCAACTGTAGAAGGTACATTAATGATGGTAATTCAACATACCGACTATACAATTCATGGGTCCAATGTAATGGTTCTAGGATTTGGTAGAACAGGAATGAGTGTTGCGAGAGCATTTCAATCATTAGGAGCCCATGTCAAAGTTGGAGCAAGACGATCTGAACATATTGCACGTATTACAGAAATGATGTTTTCTCCTTTTCATATGCAAGACATAGAGAAAGAAGTAGGGAATATCGATATTGTAATCAATACAATTCCACACCTCGTTGTAACAGCGAATGTTATTGCAAAAATGCCAGCTCATACGTTAGTGATTGATTTAGCTTCTAAACCAGGTGGTACTGACTTTAGATATGCGGAAAAAAGAGGAGTCAAAGCGTTGCTAGCACCTGGATTACCAGGTATTGTTGCTCCCAAAACGGCTGGGCAAATTTTAGCAAATGTTCTTTCTCAGTTATTAGCAGCAGATGCAATTGCAAAGGAGGAGGAAAAGAAATGAGTTTGAAGGGGAAACGAATTGGTTTCGGATTTACGGGTTCACATTGTACGTATGAGGAAGTTATGCCGCACTTAGAAAAATTAATTGCTGAAGGGGCAGAAGTACGTCCCGTTGTTTCATACACTGTTCAATCAACAAATACTAGATTTGGAGAAGGAGCAGAGTGGATTAAGAAGATTGAAGAAATAACAGGTTTTAAAGCAATTAATTCAATTGTTGGAGCAGAGCCACTTGGACCTAAAATTCCATTAGACTGCATGGTAATCGCTCCTTTAACAGGAAATTCTATGAGTAAATTTGCAAATGCAATGACAGATTCTCCAGTACTAATGGCAGCAAAAGCGACGCTAAGAAATGGCAAGCCTGTCGTATTGGCAGTTTCGACGAATGATGCTTTAGGATTAAATGGGGTAAATCTAATTACACCAACAAGGTGACGACAAAGCATAAACGCTTATATGTCGCCATCTTGAGGGAGCTTAGGGTAAAGCACAAGTTCGAAATCATCGAGTCTTTGCCACTTTTCCTTTTTATAAACAGCCTTTTCTAAAACCGACTTTAGGAGGCTATTTTTCTTTTTGGGATCATCTGTTTTAAAGTACAGATCAAGAACATGCTCCACTTGAGGTATTGTATCTTTCTTGACTTTTTCCTTCTTAATTTCGGTTTTAATTTCTTTCTTTAAGTTTTCCATAGTGGAAGTAATTTCGGTTATACGGTCAGAAACTACATTCGAGCGTTCTAAAAACATATCGACGGTGTAAACACCACGTTCTAATAAATCATGTAAATTATTTTTTTGTTTTTGGACATCCACTAATTCTTTCTCAAGCTTTCGTAATGCAGCTTCATTCATTTGAATAACCTGTGTTTCTTTTAACCTGTCACCTTGCTTATGTTTTTCAAAATCAGCTTTATAATTGATATACCATTCTTTTAATGCCTCAAGTAAACGTTTCTCAATTAATTCTGTATAGCTTGATTTGTTTTCACAGCCACGGTGTTTACAATCCATCGTTTCTTTTCGGTTCTTCGGATAACGTTGGACCATACTGTAACCACATTTAGCGCATTTAACAATACCAGCCAATGGATTCTTTATTCCGTTCGTATTGTAGGGAATGTGATATCTTGAGTTTAATTTTTCTTGTACTTGCTCAAATAAGCTTGCGGGTATAATAGGCTCATGTTTGCCATCAGCTATAATCCAATCTGATTTATCTTGTCTTGCACAGCTACGTTTCACAGCATCAGGACGTTTTACTTCTTTTCGTTTTTGCCACGTTACTTTTCCAATGTACACATTGTTCTTTAATATATCTAAGATGCTGTAGGGGTTCCATTCATTACCTAGCTTACTTTTGTAGCCAAGATCATTTAACTTGCTCCTAATTGCATTTGCTCCCATATCCTCATGGGCATACCAATCAAATATCATTCTTACAACTGAAGCTTCTTCTGGATTAATTGTTAAAGTACGTTCTCGCTTATTTAAGCGGTGGATATCATAACCATAAGGCGCATGGGTACCGAGGTAATTACCAGCCTCCACGCTTGCTATACGGCCGCGTTGCATACGACGCGTAATAATCTTTAACTCCTTACGGGCCATAAATGCTTCAAATTCGCTATATTCTTCGTCCCACTCATCATTAAGGTCATAAGTCTTCCTAGGTGTCATAATCTTCGTATTCGAGCGTTTAAACGTCTCTAAAATGATTCCTTGCTCTTTCATACCACCACGACCTAAACGGTCCATATCCATACAAAGAACAACATCATATTTATTATCTTCAATCTCTTCAAGCAGCGCTAACATCTCAGGGCGTTTCACTAAGCTCTCACCAGAAACGATTTCCTCACGAACAGATAAAACATTTAAGTTCATTTCCTTGGCAATTTTCAGCAGGGTAGTTCGATGTTTTGCTAAAGTTTCGCCTTCGCCTCGGGCTTCAGCTTCAAGATCAGCGCGGGATTTTCTTAAGTAGATTGCAGTTTTCATAAGATTACCTCCTTAGCTTAGTAACTATTATATAAAAGGCGTTTATTTTCAAGAAGTATAAGTAATGAATAATAAAAGAAAACCCTATTTAAAGGATTTTCTTTTATATACTTAAAGCGTTTGTAGAAGTTTCTAACGAAAATTTAAATTTTCATAGTGTGTTTGAAATTAATGAAAAGTTTTTGATGTGTATTATTACTTTTAGTTATCGTCATCATCTTCTGATTTAATTTCTAAAAATTCGAGGTATACCTTGGCTGAATAATCGCATATATAAAATACATATTCCTTTGAACGGTATCTATCATATAGTAATGCTCTACTGTCATCTACCATATGAGAATGAATTAAGTCTAAATCTTTAATATATTCTTCAGAAACAATCCTTGATAAATATAGAATTTCCTTTTTTTCAGTCGTTTGATTCACAATATACATCAGGAAACCAGTTAGGGCGATAGGGATTACAATAATAAAAGCCCAAGCACTATAAGTACGAAGATATAGTACTGTTGAGGCAAAAACTGGACAGTAAAAAAATAAAGAGCTAATTATAGTTATAAAAGCTAGGATCATAATTAGTTTTTTATGAGAGTTCCATTTTTTTGTTACAAACAAAGTAAGCGATAAGAAGATGGAACATATCAACAAACTACACGTAAGAAAGAGTAAGAAATTATTTTGATTTTCAAACTTTGTCATTAGACTAAGACCATCCATGAATAGAAAACTTGATGCAGGGATGATATAAAGCATTATTAAGAGCACTATATATATACCAATTGAATTACTTAAATTTAATTTAGCCTGGTTTAATTTTGTTAAAAATAAGCGATCCCTTTCTCTAAAATGTATGAGTTTGAGATACATAATTGGAATAGCTGAGAAAAGTGAAATAATAAACGGAACTAAAAACTTCCAAACGTCATTCATTTTTGAACAACTCCTTACAATTTTTTTAGTTGTTTAATTACCTGATTTGTTGCACCTTGCTACTTTATCGTAAAAATAAACTGCCTGTTTCTTTGCAATAGGATCGTCATCCATTTCTTCTAATTGAGATAACGCAGAACGTGCAGTATCGCAATCCATTTTTTCAATTTCTTGTCTCTCGAATCGTTCACGGCGAGAGGCTGCCGCCCTATCGAAAGCTTCCTCTTTCTCTTTTGAATCAGCGGCTTGAAGTTTTCTTATTTGCTCCTCCTTGAATCGCTCCAATTCGGGTCCTTCTATTTTTGGTGCTGATTGATTACTGGAATCATTTTCGTCGAGTTGTTTTTGTTTTTCTTGATTCTGTTGTTGTTCTGCTTTGGCTGCTTGTTCTTGCTTCGCTTTTTCTTCTGCTTGGCGTTGGGCTTCAGCTTCCTGACGTCGTTGTTCTTCTTCTTGCTTCATTTTTTCCTCTGCTTGGCGTTGGACTTCAGCTTCTTGACGTTGTTGTTCTTCTTGCTTTACTTTTTCTTCTACCTGACGTTGTTCTTCTACATTCTTTGTTTCTTCTTGTGCGTGTTGTTCGTCTTCTTTAACTGGATTGTTAGTATCACAACCAACTAGTCCAATAGATAAAAAGAGCGCTGTAAATGGTACTAGGTATTTTTTCATTATTAATCCTCCATAAGTTAATAGAATTACGCCTGCTTTCTTAATAAACGTAAGTTTTTAAACGAGCAAATCCTCCAGGAATCCCATGGACCTCCGCAATTTCTTGAATAGATAAACGAGTATCTTTATAAGCAGAAATCATTTCATCGGTAAGTAACAATTCTACAGCAAATGTATTTGCTTCGATTTCTAAGCGATCCACTGAAAAGAAGGTTTGGTTACGTAAGAAGGGGGTATTTGCTTTAGGATGAAGTACAGCATGACCTAATTCATGTGCACAAACAAATTGTTGAGTAGTTTCGTTAATTTGATTATTAATATGAATGAATTTAAAGCGTTTATAAGTGTTGTAAAAACCAAGAGTATTCCCAAGGTCTTCAAACAACACTATAATATCTTTTCGTTTAGCAATTTCAAAGGGGTTTGTTGTGCCATGTTTTTTTACGATTTTCATTACGTAGTCTTTAATTTTCATTTCTCGCTCCGTTCAATCTTTTTTATACTTGTTTGGAGTGAATTTTTGTTTTGCTAATTGTTTTGCCATACGCATAGAGTTTTCTAGAGAAATACGAATCATTTCTTTTGTGTGTTCGTCTATTGGTTCTCCGTCAAACATTAAAGCATCTTCGCTATTTTCTAAGTCTTTTAAAGTCTTTTCTAAGTCACGAGCGATATCACGAGTATCTTTTTTGTTTAAATCAGGAAGTGCATTAGACACTCTTGATTCATCTTCTCTTCCTAATAAATAATCTGTTGTTACTCCTAAAACATTCGCTAAATCTTTTAGCATTTCGTTTGAGGGAGTGCTATGACCATTCTCATAGTTACTAATGGTGCCTTTAGTGGTATTTACTTTATCGGCTAATCCTTGCTGAGTGAGCTTACGCGTTTTACGCATCTCTTTTAATCTTTGTCTCAACATTTTTAGCACCTCCCGTTAATAAAAAGTACAAAGATATTGTACCTTATAAAGATGGATTGTAAAACTTTGTACAAGATAATTGTACAAATGTATTGACGTACAAGAATCTTATACATATAATGAAAGTACAAAATACTTATACAAGGAGCGAGACAGTGAACAAAAATATCAAATTAATTAGAGCTAGGAAAAAAAGCAAGTTAACGCAACAAGATCTTGCAAAAAGAATGAAAGTTACAAAATCTACAATAAGTAATTGGGAAAATGGTTATAGTAATCCAAATCTTGAAAAGGCCATTAGGTTAGCCACTATTCTTGGTAGTGATGTAAAGGATTTAATTTGATGTACAAGAGTACAAGAATCTTATACTTAATGGATGGAAAGCGGGTGAGAAAATGCCATCAACTAACATGGCAGTACCAACAGACCCGTCGCATAAACATATAAAAAGCACTTCAAGAGGTGACACCATGAGCCAACAAGAAGAATATGCGGCGACTTATGAATTTGGAAAAACGAAAGTCCATGTTGTGGCTCCTGAGCCAAAATCACAAAAGGATATTGATAAAATCCGTCAAGCATATTACAAGGCTGGTTGGGCCATCATCAAAGAGATACAAGTAAAAGCAAACGTTGAGGAATAGTTCCTCTCTTTTTATACGAAAAGTAGACAAGTTACATATGTACTAAGTTCATTGTAACCATTTGAAAACTAAATATGGAGGCGAACAGATATGGGAACAAGCATATACTGCAATTCAGCAATAGGGGAATTATTACAGAATGCTAGAGAGTGTTGTGATAATGTTCAGCTGAAAACGAAGAAAGGGTTATCTAAGTACCTTGGTATTACACATGAACGATTAACCCGAATTGAATCTGGACTTTCTAAACCAGAATTTGAGCTTGCGATGGATTGGTGCCATGCAACAGGAGCAAAGTTGAATCAACAAGCAATCAAACATATTTATGGTGTTGGGTTGCCGCCTACAGATCCACGATTAACTCAAGATGTAAATTTACAACTGATGAACTACATTAAGCAAGCTGAAGAGGGGATTGCGGCAGCGAAAGAAATCATGAATCTACAAGTTACAACAAGGTCATGGAAGCATGATGAAAAAAAGAAACATGAATACGCAGTTCATGCAAAAGAAATCTTCGATACAATCCAAGCTACTCAATGTGTAGTACAAGCTCTTGAACAAGTTCATTTTGGCATTATGGAACAAATACAAAGAAGTTGGTTGCAAAAGGCTATGGCGGAGAACGTTATTATTCAATCGGTGGATAGCTTAATGAATTTAACAAAGGTGCTGTAAAGGGGGAAGGGAAATGACAGTAGATTATAAGAAACCGAGTCTAAGAGAATATAAGGAATTAATTCGCTATGATGCAAAACTAACTGGTGAAATTAAAATAGCAGAATTACTTAATGAGGATTCAAAAACAGTTGAATTAAAGCAAGAGAAGAAATTGTTGGGCATTCGAATCAAGATTATCGAAGCGTCATTCATTTTGAAACATAAATGGGCAAATAAAAAAGCTACCGCCTAGACAACAGTAGCTCTGAAAAATATCGTAAAGCAATTATAACATTATATAAATCATTTGGACAAGCCACTGTGCTTGTCGTTATGACCAGAAAGGGTTTGTTCCTCCCATACCTCTACAATGTTCCTTTCTGGTTGTAACGATGCGTACAGCATCAACTGAATTAGAAAGGAGAGGTAATTCATGAACAATAAAAACAATCGTCTTCATAATCTTGTTCTTCCTGGAGATTTTTCATTTGCGAATAAACTTCGTAACTGTATGAGTGAATGTATTTATAACATGTTTAATGCAGAGTCAACCGAAGAATCAAATCACTGGGAAGAAGAGCTGGAGCGATGTATAAGGGAATTTAAAATGCTTCGTGATACGAAAGAGGAACATGAGGCATCGATGAGTTATCGTGTAGTGATTAAAGATTTAAGAGCAAGAGGAGTTAACGCTTCGTTAGTAACACGTAGAAAATAAAAAGATCTATCACTTGGCAGAGTGATAGACAAACGGTCTTGCAAAAGATCTTGGGATTAATTATATCAAATTAGCATTCGGATAACAACGGAGTGTGCTACATGCTTTTAGACAAATCGTTACATAGAGTGTTGCTGAATCCTAAAGCGTTTCAACAAGCAACATCGGAGCAACACCTAATTTACTTAGTAAAACAATATCTCAAAATAGGATACAAGAATTATTGCTTATTACGTGTAGAGGACGGATTCGCGATATGTAAACGGGAGGATGAATTATATGGCAGTTTATAGACCAGTACATGTTTCATTTTGGCAGGATTCATTTGTTTTAGATCTTACACCGGAGGAGAAGTATTTCTACTTATATTTGATGACAAACAGTAAGACGTCTCAATCAGGAATCTATGAGCTTCCACTTCGTATCATTGAAACTGATACGGGATATAACCGCGAAACTGTTATGAAGCTATTAGAACGTTTTGCTGAGTATGGAAAAATTAATTACAACCAAAAAACAAAAGAGTTGTTCTTAATCAACTGGTTAAAATTCAATCCAATTAAAAATGTAAACATTGAAAAGTGTGTTTTAAAAGAGATTCAATCTGTGAAGGACCAGGATTTTTTAGTTGATTTCTATGAAACTTGCTTGCAATTAGAACGAGAACAAGATTTTAAAATCCCTCGTATTAAGGAGTATTTATCGGTCCGTTTGGAGGGGCTTATAAGGGGCTTCCAAGACCCTAGCAAGGAAGAAGAAAAAGAAAAAGAAGAAGAAAAAGAACAACAACAAGAAGAACGCGCAGGCGCGGAAGAAGTTGTTGAGGTTAATCCAATTTCTTTTTACGAGCAAAACTTCGGATTCATTACACCTTTTATTGCAGATGGTATTTATGCTTGGATAGATGATTTAAATGCAGAGCTAGTTATTAAGGCTATGGAGATTGCTTTAGAGAAGAATACGAGAAACATGTCTTACGTAAATACGATTTTAAGGGATTGGCATCTTAAAGGATTTAAAACAGTAACTGATGTTGAGGCAGCTGATAAAGTATTTCGTGCTCAGCGATTAACAAAATCTCAGCAACAGACACAAGCGCCTTATCAACAAAAAGGCTTATCGGAAACTACTAAAAACGTAATACAGCAGCAACAAGCATGGGAGCAGAACATTCCAACAGAAGAAGAACTTGCAGTACTTAATCAACAGAATGCGTGGTTGGCCAAATGAGTAATGATATGATTCGCAATGTTGAAGCTGAACAAAGTGTTTTAGGTAGCATAATCCAAGAAGGCGATTTAATTAAAGATTGTCAGCTAAAGGTAAAACAGTTTTCTTTACCAACACACCAAGTAATTTTCAAGGCAATGAGAGAATTAGAGGATGCTGAGGTTCCGATAGATCTTGTTGCTCTCATTGGAAAATTCGATGAAAGCTTTATGCATCAAATTGGCGGAATCGAATTCTTTGTAAACCTGACAGAAGTTGTTACGACTACTAAAAATTTCTCGTATCACGAAGGCTTAGTTATCGAAGCATGGAAAATGAGACATGCTCAAGAGGTTGCTGGTAATTTATATAACCGCCTTCAGCAAGATAGGGATATGAGTGCTATTAGTACATCAATTGATGAATTAAGCGCCATTGAAGAAACGGGTTACTCAGATGAATTTAACTTGAAAGATACGCTTGTTGATTTGTATAAGAACATGCAAATTGATGTAGGAGATTTAACCGGTATTCCAACTGGCTATGACGACTTGAATAGAATGACAGCGGGGTTACAAGAAGGTGATTTAATTATTGTCGGGGCCCGACCTTCAATGGGGAAAACAGCATTTGTATTAAACGTTGCTTTTCATGCAGCAAGTGCTCATACAGCAACAGGAATCTTCTCGCTCGAGATGGGGGAGGAACAGCTACTTAAACGTATGATTTCGAGTACTGGAAATATAGATGCTACGAAATTAAAGAATCCTAAGAAGCTATGTAATTTAAAGGATTGGGAAAAAATTAGTCAAGCGATGGGATTAATTAATGATTTGCCATTAGAAATTTACGATAAGGCAAATGTAACGATGCAAGAAATTTATGCAAAGGCTAGGAAATTAAAGCGTAAGTACCCTGATAAAAAGGTTTTAATTGCAATTGATTATTTGCAGCTTATTGTAGGGGATCCGAAGCATAGAGGGAACCGTATGCAAGAAATCGGTGAGATTAGTCGTAAGTTAAAACTGATGGCAAGAGAATTAAATGTATGTGTAGTCGCATTATCACAGTTAAGTCGTGCTGTTGAGAGTAGGCAAGATAAGAGACCATTGCTATCAGATTTACGTGAGAATGGTCAGATTGAGCAAGATGCGGATTTAATAGCATTCTTATACCGTGAGGATTACTATGACCGCGAGACAGAAAATAAAAACATAACGGAAATTATTTTAGCGAAACAGCGAAATGGTCCAGTTGGTGTGGTTGAACTAGCATTCATTAAAGAATTTAGTAAGTTTGTAAATTTAGAGAGAAAGTTCAATCATCAACAGGAGGCTTAATCATGTTGTTACGTCAGGAAGTAGAACGTAGAAAACTAATAATCATTCGTAAATTATTGGGGTTAGGATTAACTGAAATTAATGGACAAAGATTAGATCAACTAACGTTAACGCAGCTTGAAAGAATTTTAATTGCAAGCTTGCAGGTATTGGAGGGGAAAAACAATGCCAAAGCAATTAACAATTTTTGACGTGGAACCAGTTGTATCATTTAATCCTAAGAAAGCTCATATTCACCGTTTGAATTCAAAATTACGGTATGCAGATGTGATTGTACAAATACCACGTCAAGCCAAAGCGATTGATGAATTAAAACCAACGACAGCGCCTGATGAGCGTTACGAATTATTTGAGGATTATACAATTGGGATTTGGCGTTATAAGCGAGTGGAGGATAAAGAATTTGTGTGGGAAGAGGCAGAAAAAATGTGTAAGCAAGCAAGGGATGAAAAAAAGCCGATTCCAATACGGCTCCATCTATCACTGGAACAATCATTTGTTCCGGAAAACGTTGTGCTATATCTATAGACAAATAAAAAAAGCTGAGATCACTCTCAACTTACTTCGACAAAGTAATTATAACATATGGGAGTGATCTTGGTGGGGATTAGAAAAGAAAATCTTGTTGAAATGACAGCTGAAATAGATTTGAAAACAAACGGAATATATATTGTTAAAAATGGTCAGGTGCAACTAATAGAACCACCTCAAGGGGGATTTGGTGAACAATCATTTATATATCAAAGCGGAAAAGTAATTCGTATGGAAGAACGAAAAACACAGTTATTATAATCAAATTTGAATTTTGTACAAATATACAGAGAGTATTAAGGTTAGCTCTATAAATAGAACAAAAGTAGAAGGTAAAGTGCTGATATTAATTCGAGATGGAAATCAAGGGGGAATTTAAGCTTTGTGAAGCAGTTGAGCGTGGTTTAACTATAATTGAAATATTAAAAGGGGATGCTAAAAGAGTTAAATTTGAAGAGAGTAAATTAATTTATTTTTTTTATTAAAAAACAATACACTTGACAAATAACCTCTAAAAAGGCAATAATTTTACGTACAAACAATATGGAGGTAAAAAAATGGATGTATTGGATACAATAAATTTTAGTGATGAGGTTAAGTCGCGACTTGTCAAGGCTATAGTACAAGGTCTAGATAAGTTTAGAGAACATGTTGTTAAAGTTGAGGGAAATGCAACGAACAATCATTTGCCAGATTTAAGAGGAGATGAAATTAACGAATGTATTAAAAATTTCGTTTTAAGTAATCCACATTTGTCTTTGAAGCAAGAAGTTGTGAGGTCTGGGCGGAATTGGAGAAAACATATTAAAGTTATTGTGAATGATACATTAGTAATCTTTAAAAAAGTAGGTAAAGTTGATAAAGAAAAGTTACCATGGAAATCAAAAGAAATTTTTGATGAAGAAGAGGTATCTGAATATATTCAACAGTATGCATCTGTTAATAAAAAATACAGAGAAAACGACTCAACACAATTAAAATTTGATTTAAATGACGATAAGCCTCAACACTTAGAGATACATCCAAATGTTCAAAATGAATACTCAACATTTGCTGTTGTTACATATGAATTAGCTGAAGATAATGAATTGGTGAATATAGCCATAGGAGTGCCTAGTGATACTGTAGATTCTTGGCTTAAATATGAGTTATGGAGTGAATTTATTACTGTGTCACATAAACATGCTACACAAGACTTTGGTAGTGATGAAGATACAGAAACTCCTAACTATATGTTGACGCTTAAAGAAGATATTAAGGAAGATGAAAAATAACAGGAACTAGTTACTCTATGAGATAAAGGAGTAATTATAATGATAGTGGGAAGACGCTCTAAGCAAATTAATCCTCAAAGAATAAAAGCAGCAAGAACATTTTCCGGTTTAACGATTGCAGAGTTAGCAGAAAAAATTGGTGTAAGTAGACAAGCTATCTCGCAATACGAACAAGGGAAAAATCCACCTGGCTTAGAAGTTTTAATGAAGATAATCAATGTGCTCCAGTTTCCAAGAGAATTTTTTTATAGTGAAGATCCTAATCTTGAAAATAAGGGATGTACTTTTTTTCGTTCCTCTAGTTCAACTTTAAAAAAGGAAAAAGAAGCACAAAAACAGCGTGTTAATTTGGTATTTCATATTCAGCAGTATTTAGGGAAATATGTAAATTTCCCTAAATTGAATTTACCTAATCTCGAAGAGTTTTATGATTTAGAATGGACTTTTCAAAACATTGAAAAGCTGGTTAAAACGGTTAGAGAATATTGGGGACTAGGAGAAGAGCCTATAAAAAACATGGTGTATCTTTTGGAGAAAAACGGAATTTTTCTCACTACTGTGACTACTGGCGAACAAAAAATTGATGCATTTTGTCAGAAACGAAGTGTTGTGAATAATGATTATTATTTTATCGTACTTGGAAATGATAAAGTATCTGCTGTTAGAAGGCAGTTCGATGCCGCTCATGAATTAGGTCATATATTAATGCATTCGTGGATAACTGATGAGGAAGAATTAAGTAACGATGAATGGCGAGAAATAGAACGCCAGGCAGATTATTTTGCTGCAGCATTTTTGTTACCTAAAGAAGCATTCACTAAGTCTCTTTATACAAACAAACTCGATGAATTCATTCAATTAAAAAAGTATTGGATGACATCTATTGGTGCAATGGTTGTAAGAAGTTATCATTTGGGAATAATTAATCATAATCAATATAGTTATCTGCAAAAACAGATGTCAAGAAAGGGAATGAGAAAGCAAGAGCCTTTAGATGACGTATTGAAAAGAGTTACACCATCTTTATTTAAACAAACAATTCAACTGTTGATAGAAAATAGAGTTTTAACAGCAGAAAAAATAACATCCGATTTAAAGATGTTTCCACATAAAATTGAAGAGCTCGTTAATCTACCATCAGGTATGTTAGCCTTAAATAGTGAAAAAAAAGAAGATATTGTTATTACTTTGCGTTCGAATAATGTCCAAGATAAGAAAGTCTGAGGACACTAAATAAGTGCATAAAGCACTTATTTAGTGTCTTTTTTATTTGAGAAAATTTAAAATAGAGTTTTAATTATGTTTAATTTATAAAAGTTAATCATAATTTTTATTGGCTAAAGCCTATGAAAAATTAGAAGAGGATACTAGTTATTTGGAGTATAATTTGGAAAGAACAAAACTCAACATGTTATATGGGAACAACTTAAAAAATTTTTCATTTTAAAATAAAAGAGCAGCCAGCTTTTAATAGCTGCTCTGCTCTAGGTTTGTTGGTTGCTGTTCATTTTGACGATTTACTTGCGCACTTAGTTTAATAAGCAGATCACGGTCTATAAGCAAGACATCGTTAGCGTCAGCTAATTTACGTGCTGGCTCTGTGAAATAGTTATTAGTTACAACCCAAGCATGAGCAGCATCGTAATATCTTTTAGCTCCAACAACTTCTTGGACTGATTGAATCCCGACTTTGTTTTTATAGCGTTTTGCTTGTACAACAATTTTTTCACCATTTGTTTTTAAAATTAAGTCTGCTCCAAAGTCACCAGAACTTTTGGTAACTTCTGTTTGGTATCCGAGGGATTGGTATAAAGAACTTAAATATTCCTCAAATCGTCGACCATTCATTTGATCAATTTGATTAATGTTGGATTGACGAAGTTGATTTAAATAAAGGTTATATGCCTTTTTATTTTTATGTTTTTTGTAACGGTCTAGGGGCCAGAAAATAATTAAAATTAGTAGGCATAATGGCCAGATTTCTTCAAACATAATTAGAACTCCTTTTTACAAATATAGCTATATATCAAAGTATATACTAATAGTTTTATATTTGAAAATAAATATGTGTATGAGAGAAAAACTCAACAAAATAAACTTTCGTTAAAAAGAAGAGAATGAGTTGAAATCAATCATTCTTAAAAATTGATAATTATTTAAATACAATATACAATTATACAAATATTATTTTGTATGGAGGTTGCTTGTAGTGAATGTAGAAGTTTTTAAGGTATCAATAGAAATTGGATGGCCAGTGTTAAAAGGCTTTTTTTCAATAATTGGTTTTTATTTTATAATATGTATAGGTATGGGCCTTGTTTGGGGGAGAAAAGCATTAATAGTCAAAAAAATGTTTTTGGTATTTAAAGTGGCTTTTAGTTTAATGTTATTTGCATCTACTCTATTGTTCCAATATAACCCTGAAACGAATAAAATCTTTTTCGATTGGCCTAATGAAATAACGTTGATCCAATTCTTTTTATTACCTATTATTCTAATAGAGATTTGTTTAAGTTTGATTGAAATTTTCACTCCGGAAAAATATTGAATTTTAAATATAATTGGAAATGATTTTATGGATATGAGAGAGTAAAAAACATAAGAAAATGATATAATAATATTATTTACAAATTTAGTCCTACTGGAAGAACCAGCGGACACTAAACTAAAAAGAGCATTTTCGATATTGCTCTGTAGTTTGGTGTCCGCTTTTTGTATTTTTATTTGTAAAATAGACAAGGAGCGTTTATATGAATCAATTAACTTTCTTATCTAAAATAAATCGTCCAGCTACCCAGTCGAAATTAGAAAGTCTTCTGGAAGAAATACGCATTTATAAACAATTTGGAATGGTTCGAGAAGAAATGAAAGTAACTCCTTCATATGAAGTGAGATATCATGGTCCTACAAATATGGTAGGAAATCCATTAGAAAAGGTAGCTTTAGAAAATATAAAGCGCAGCGAACGTGAAGAGTATCTTAAAAATATGTCATTCCGTGTTGATCAGTTTTTAAGTCGTTTAGGTAATGGTCGAGCGGGAAAAATTCAGAGGGATATTATTAATAAGCGTTATTTAGAGGAAGAAGATGTATGCGATTATATGGTTTATAACGAGGTTGGAATGGCAGAACGTACTTATCGACGTTGGAAATCCAGAGCATTTTACAACTTAGCTTTTGCTCTTAGACTAGAGGTATATGAAACAGAAGAGGATATGGGAGGGAACGAACGATGAATTTTGTCCAACCTATTCGAGATCCAGAACAAATACAACAGATTAAACAATATTTGAGGGAAAACAATGAACGGAATTATATTTTATTTGTAATGGGAATTAATACAGGATTACGTATTAGCGACATTCTTAAGTTGAAGATAGGTGATTTGAAAGGTAGCCATATCTCAATGAGAGAAAAAAAGACAGGAAAACAGAAACGTATCCAATTAACTCCAGCGTTAAAGAGAGAATTACGTTGGTACATTGAAGAACGACATGATAGTGAGTATGTAATTAAGAGTCGTGAAGGTGCTAATAGACCAATCGGACGCAGCATGGCTTATAAAATACTCAGATGTACAGCAGAAGAGTTTGGATTGAAGGAAATAGGCACTCATACATTACGAAAAACATTTGGTTACCATATGTACATGCAAACAAAGAATATCGCTTTACTAATGGAGATATTCAATCATTCATCAGAGAAAGTTACATTAAGGTATATTGGTGTAAACCAAGATGCAATGGATAAAGCTATGACAAGATTTAAAATATAGCAATATCCTTTTTATTTTTTGATTTTAATAATTACCCATTTTTTATGCATTGTGTAACTCAAAAGGGAAAGTGGTATAAAGCTATGAATATCAAGGGATTCAGTCAGAGGGGCAGTTACACAAAATATAAGATATGGGTAATTTGAAAAAGTATTATATAATGAAATTGTTATATGAAGGATTAATAGGAGGTTTATTTATGCGATTATCATCAATGAAAGAATACGATAATATGTTGTTTGGTTTTTTTAAGTTTAGTCAAAAACAATATCTTGAACCGTTACAAGCAGGGAACTTGTATATGAACAACTTTAAATACTTTGTTGATCTCCAAAAAAGAACTGGTGAAAAAGGAATGGGAGATATTGATGAAGTAGCAGCTATTATTAAGAATGCGAACGTAACAATTAAAAGACATGGAACAGATGAAATAGTTGCTAGTGGAACAGCAGGTAGATTGCGTTTTAGATACCAGGATTTTTTAAATTATCCCGTATTTTGCTTGTTTACCATTGAATCGGATATGTTAGAGATTATTGAAATAACTGATGATTATATTGAAACCGAAGTTAAATTTACCGAAGAGCAAAAAGAACAAATGGCTGGTCATTTTGGTGAATACGCATTAGTAATACCACCAAATGTATTTAGAGAGAGAATTAAAGAAGTATTTGATCAGAAGGGAATAGAATATATTCATAATAAAGTACAGTACTCAGATTTTGATATTAATCATCAAGAAAGAATACAGGCGTATTTAAGTGGAGATACATCATTGTTTTTCAAAAAAGATATATTCTTTGAACCTCAACATGAGTATAGATTTGTAATATTAAATAATAAAGTAGAACAAAATTTTGAAATTAATATTGGGGATCTAACTGAACAAACTAGAATAATAAGTACTTCAGATTTATTAAACGGAAGGTATGGTATGAGAATTTCTAGAATTAAACCTGATAGTGGAACGGCCTAAGGTAAATAAGGTGATTTAGTGGCAGAGTCGTGACCGTTTTTTGGCAGTAAATGTACCAGTTGTTTTGGAATCAACGTGATATATTTGTATTGTGAGAAGTGGCGGAAAACACAGCTCATAAAGATTCCTTTATAATCTATATGTTGTCTAAGTGGTCCATAATGACGGCACATAAAATCCGAAACCAGCAAATGGTACTGATTGAGTGATACCGTTATTAGGGAGAGCTTTTGCTCTTCTTCCAGTTACTTAATAATGTTCAGTATGGAGTTGCATAAGAATTAGGTGATTGGGAGAAGAATAAAACTTCATGTACTGAATGCAATATAAATAAAAGAATAGTAGAAGTTATAGCGAATCCATGTAGGTGCTTGTATTTTTTAGATTGGCAGGTATTTTGTTATTTTTTATAAAATAATAGTACATATTCCCAAATGATATACCTTGTTTATGGTATATTAAAACGAAGGGGGAGAAAGTGTATGTCAAGGAGACAAGCAATAAATGAACTAGCCTATAATTTACACGATATACTAGATTTAAAAGTTCCAGTTGCTATTGAAAGGGTACCAGAATCATTAGGTGGAGCAATTAAATATGTTGATTCACTAGAAGAGGGAATGGAAGCTAAAATTGAAAAAATGCCTTCAAATCATGAAAAAAAGTTTATCATCACTCTCCAAAGTGAAACGTGTGAACAAAGGCGGAGGTTTTCAATAGCCCATGAGCTTGGACATTTATTTTTACATATGAAATATTTAATTGATCAGCAGGAATGGGAAAAGAACGAAGAGTATAAAGATTCCGTATATTATAGATATGGCCATGGAATGGAAGAAAATGAAGCAAATGAGTTTGCGGGGGCTTTTTTAATGCCTAAAGATAAATTTCTTGAAGTTGCTCAGAAAAATTTTAAACAAGGTAAATATCATTTAGATCCAATTGCGAAATATTTTGATGTGTCTGTTTCGGCAGTAAGAGTAAGAGGAAGATGGTTAAACCTATTTAGTTGGGAGGATTAAAATATTGGTAGGAAATGTTTCTATAGCGCCAGAACAATTAGTTGCAGCGAAAAAAATTATGGAAACGGATGTTAATTTATCAGGGGTTTATATTTTTTATTCATTTGATTTAGTTAATTCTACTAGTTTTAAAGCTAAATTTACAGATGGTTGGCCAGAGGTTGTAGAGGGCTTTTATGCATTGGTAAAGGAAAAGCTGATGCTCTTACATAATGGGGTAAAGGTCTGGAAATATATTGGGGATGAAGTATTATTTTATAAAAGGTTGTCTAAATTACAAGAAATGCATGAAGCGCCGAGAGTTGCATTAAAGGTAATTAGATATATGAATGAAGAACTTTCTAGGGTGTTTCCTAATTCACAAAAATTACTTGATATAAAAGCAACAATTTGGTTGGCTCCAATAGATGATAAAACAAAACAACAAAATAAATATATGACTAGAAGAAACCTTGTATTTCAGGTTGATGGTATAAGAGGAGATGGCCGAAAGGATTTTCTAGGACCTGATATTGATATGGGATTTCGACTTTGTAAACATGCTCATAAACAAAAAGTTCTGGTGAGTCCCGAGTTAGCCTACTTAATTTGGTTGAGAAGAGATGTACTAAGAAATATCGAACAGAAAGACAGGTATGATGTGGATGAATCTTTAAAGATAGTATCTTATGAAAAGATGAAAGGTATTTGGGATGATAGGCTGTATCCTATAATATATTTTTTTGATAAATGGGATAAAGTTGAAGAAATCTATGAGTATGATGATCTTATTAGTCCATCTCCAGTATTGCAAAATATGACAAAAAAAAGGCAAGAATATTATTGGGAGATTAAGTATTTAGAAAGAATCTTGTCTGATTTAGGGAAAAAAGAAGAGGTAGAGAGTTTTATAGATGTAATTGAAGATACTGAACCTATAAATGATGAACGCACAATTATTCCTTTAGTACCGGTAGAGAGAATATCTGAAGTACATTGCGTAGCGGTATGTTTTAATAATGAAGGTGAGATTTTATTAGGGAAAAGGCCCAAAACAAAACGTGTAGCTGCTGGAAAATGGGAATTTGGATGTGGTCAATTAAGTGTTTCAAAGGATTTTGAGTCTGCTCTTGTTACAAGTTATCAAAAGGATTTTGGTGTAAGAATAAATTTTGGGAGTGAATTAAGGCCTGTACGTATATTTCAGGTTCCTAATCCAATTAGAGCTATATCCGGTATTATATTTATTGCAAAAACTGAGAACAGAGATATTCAAAAGAATAGTCATGATGAAGTTATTTGGTTTAATCCAAATGATATTCAAAAAGTTGACTTAAGAGAATATGTCGATGATTTTGAAAAAAGTGTAAGAGTAGCTTGTAAGGCTGCTCTAGAACAATTCCCTCAACTGAAAGAGAAAATATTTCTATAGGTGTGAGTTACATGGATGTTATAAAAAGTATATATGAAGATGTTAGAGAGTGGCTGAAGTTTGCAGAAACTAAAAATGCTGCGTTGTTAACTTTTAATGGTGTAGTAGTATTTGGGGTTTTAGATAAAATAATTGATAAAATAAGTGAACCTGTTATTAAAACAGCTTTAATTATTGGCTGCTCAATTATCATGATAAGTATAGTCGTTAATTTAATTTCATTTTCACCTCTATTGAATAGAATACGAGAAGCACAAAGCAATGTTTTGAATAGTTCCATTGGCTATCATAATTTAATGTTTTATGGAGTTATTAAAGATTTTAGCCCACAGGCATATTTAGATGCTATTAATACAAAGTATGACATCCCAGTAGATCAGAAGAATTTGGACTTTGCTATACAAGTAGTTACGTTATCTCAAATTACTTATAGTAAGTTGCTGTTTTTTAATTTGGGTTTATGTCTTACATTTATAGGGTTTTTGATTCCTCTTTTAGCCTGTATAATAATGTTTTTCGTGAATATTTAGTTGGTAATTTTGTGCATAGAAGATATTTTTAGTTAAAAAGCATCAGAATAGATGCTTTTTTTTATTGGAGAAAATGAACACCTAAAAGGAAGGGATACTGAAAGTAGCTAAACTTAAGAAATATATATAGTGATTAATATTTTATAATAAGAAAAAATAATCGGTGGAGAACGATGGAAGAATACAAAACCAAACAACAGAAGCGTAAGTTCTATGACAGTGGTGAGTGGAAGAGTATACGAGAGCAAGTAAAGAAGCGTGACAACTACGAATGCCAAGAGTGTAAGCGAAATGGTCGAGTACAAACAGATACCAATGAGTACAGTGAGAGTGCCAAGCGTAAGAAGATTCAACTCGTTGTCCATCATATCAAAGAGCTTGAGCATCATCCTGATCTTGCATTAGATATAAACAATCTTGAAACAGTTTGTGTAAATTGTCATAACAAAGAACACGGAAGAGTTTACGAAAAGAAACAAAATATATGGGAACATGATGAAAAGTGGTAAAGCAATATAAAAATAGTCCCCCCCTTAAAATATTTCATCAAAAAATGCTCAAAGGGGCACCGGAGGAGGGGGTTAACTGTCAGGTTTTTTTCGATTTTACGCACGTAAGGGGGGTGGGTAGATGGCTGTTAGTATTGTGAGGTTAAAAGAACAGCTTATGAATAGTATTGATATTACAGATTTAGTCGAAGTTGAAAAGGTAGAAAGATATATTGATCTTGTAAAAGCATTTAGAAAAATAAATAAAACTATTAATAAAGAAGGCGAGTCCGTAACGATAAAAAACGGTTCTCAAGTTTTTGTTAAAGCCCACCCTCTTATAAGTGAGAGGAATAAAATTAACAGTTCATTAATTGCTTTGGGAAGAGATATAAAACTTTCTCCTAAAGTTGGTGCTTCTAATTCGGGTTACAGTCCAAGTGATTTAGTATGATTAGGCAAAAATATGTAGATGAATACATTGAACTTTATAGAAGTGGTAAAGTAAAGTTCAACAATGAAAGAGAACTGTTAATTGAATACCTGGAAAAATACGTTTTAAATAGAGACGACTTGTATTTTGATGATGAAATGATCGAGAAGTGTATCCGCTTTGGTGAAAAGTGGTACTTTTCATTACAGTCATTTCAAAAATTCTTAATAGCATTCGTCTTTTTATTTTATAAGAAAAATGGCCGTGTATTTTATCGTAAATTCTTGTGGATGCTTGGCCGTGGCGGCGGTAAAAATGGTTTAATGACAGTTATTCTTCACTTTTTAATAAGCGAATTACATGGCATTCCTGAATATAACATTTCCGTTGTTGCAAACAGTGAAGAGCAAGCAAAAACAAGCCCAGATGAAATTCATAAATGTATTAAAAGAAATGAAGTTTTACAAAGAGCTTTTAAAACAACATTAACACAAACCATTTCGAAATCGACTGGAAGTGTAGTGAAGTTTAGAACATCAAACGGAGACACAAAAGATGGTCTTCGCGATGGAGCTGTAATGTTTGATGAAGTCCATCAATATGAAAGCAATAAAGATGTCCGTGTTCACATCAGTGGTTTGGGAAAAAAGAAAAATCCGCGTGAGTTTTACATTGGTACAGATGGATATGTAAGAGATGGATTCTTAGATAAATTAAAAGAAAAGGCAATGAAAGTTTTAAAGGGTGAAGCCCGTCCGAATGCGCTGTTCCCTTTCATCTGTAAATTAAATGATGAAAAAGAAGTTGATGAAATCGATAATTGGGAAATGGCGAATCCAATGTTATCTCAGCCGTTAAGTGAGTATGCTGAAGGCTTACTTGAAACAATAAAAGAAGAGTATGAGGATTTAGAGGACGATCCAAGTAACCGAGAAGAGTTCATGACAAAGCGAATGAACTTACCTGTTACAAATTTAGAACGGTCCGTTGCAAAATGGTCAGAAATTCTTGCTACAAATCGTCCTTTTCCTGATTTATATGCTCAAGAATGCATAGGGGCGTTAGACTTTGCAAGTATTCGGGACTTTGCAGCATGTGGTCTTTTATTTAGACAAAATGGGGAATACATTTTTAAAACTCATTCCTTCGTACGAAAAGAATTTGTTGATATCTATTACGGATATTCTAAAAAAGCAGGCGAGTTCAAGAAACAAAAATTCGCTCCAATTAAAGAGTGGGAAGAGCAAGGATTACTAACAGTTGTTGATGAACCGACTATTAATCCTCAACACATTGTTGATTGGTTTGTAGAAATGCGAGAACAATATGGGATTAAAAAAATTATAGCGGATAACTTCCGTATGGAAGCAATAAGACCACTATTAGTAGCAGAAGGATTTGAAATAGAAGTTATACGAAACCCAAAAGCAATTCATAGTTTGTTAGCTCCACGTATTGAAATGGCATTTGCGAATAAACAAATTGTTTTTGATGATAATCCGCTAATGCGTTGGTATACACAAAATGTATTGGTTGTTATCAAAGCTGATGGAAATAAAATATATGAAAAGAAAGAGCCCGTTCGTAGAAAAACAGACGGGTTTCAGTGTTTTGTTCATGCTCTTTATCGGGCGGATGAGATACAAGAAGCTACTGATTTTGTTATAGGCAATATTAAATTCTAATAAAGGGGGTGATAACCATTGGATGGTTAGGTTCAGTATTTAAAAGAAATAAAGAACTAGAATTCATGTTGGATCTGGACATAATAACTGATACTGCAAACAGGCTTCATATGAAACGATTGGCAATTGATACATGCGTTTCATTTTTAGGAAGAACGATTAGTCAATCTGAATTTAGAATAAGAAATGGTAAAGCATTTAAGAAGAATGAGCTTTATTATCGATTAAACGTAAGACCAAACAAGAATATGACCGCAAGTACCTTTTGGGAACGGTTTGTTCGAAAACTTATTTATGATAATGAGTGTTTAGTTATACAAGCAGATGATGGTGATTTACTTATTGCAGATGGATTTCAACATAATGAGTACGCTGTGTTTGAAGATACTTTTACGGATGTAAGGGTAAAAGATTATACGTTTAAGAGAAGTTTTAAGCAAAGCGAAGTTATTCATTTGAAGTATCGAAATGATAAATTAACCCCACTTATTGATGGATTATTTGCAGATTATGGGGATTTGTTCGGCAGAATATTAAACTCTCAAAAACGTAAAAATCAAGTTCGTGGAACAGTTGATATGGATATGATTGGTGCTAAAACTGAGGAACAAATAGCAAAGTTACAAGAGTTTATAGACAACATGTATAAGTCAATTGGTTCAAAAGATATAGCTATTGTTCCACAGCAAAAAGGTATTAATTATAACGAGATATACAATGGTGTTGCAAATGGCCCAAGTGTGGAAGAAATCAATAAAGTAACAAATGGTTTCTTAAATCAAGTAGCTATGGCAATCGGTATTCCTATAGCTTTGATATATGGAGAAATGGCTGATGTAGAAAAGCAAACGAAAAATTATATGCTTTTCACAGTACGACCATTATTAAAAAAACTATCTGATGAAGCGAACGTTAAATTCTTTGAAATGAGTGAATATCTTTTGGGACAAAAAATTGAGGTTAAAGCTGTTTCCTACCAAAGTATATTTGATCTTGCGACAAGTATTGATAAGCTCATTTCTTCAAGTGCATTTACAGGAAATGAAATTCGTTCAGAAGTAGATTATGAAGAGTCAGATGATCCAAACCTAAATGTCCATCATATTACGAAGAACTATACAAAATTAAATGAATCTGAAGGGGGTGAGAAATGATGGAACATGTGAATATGAGTAAGCTTTTGAATTTAAAACGAGACATTCGTTTTGAAGCTAAAGGTGAAAATGAATACAAATTAACTGTTTATGGATCAATTGGTGGATGGTTTAGTGAAAATAATGCTGAAGCAGTAAGAAGAAAAATTCAAGATGTTAAAGCAGAAAAAATTCACGTTCATATTAATTCGGGTGGAGGTTCCGCATTCGATGGTGTAGCAATTTGTAATCAGTTAAAGCAGCATAGTGCAGAAATTATAGTTCATATTGATGGTTGGGCAGCTAGTGCCGCATCTGTAATTGCAATGGCAGGAGACAGAATTATTATGCCTAGTAATACTATGATGATGATTCACCAAGCAAGTACCTTTGAATATGGAAACGCAGATCTTTTTGAAAAAACAGCAAGAGATTTACGAAAGATTGATTCAGCTTTAGCAGGATCTTATAAGAAACGTTTTGTTGGAACAGATGAAGAATTAAAACAACTTTTAAAAGATGAAACTTGGCTAACAGCAGAGGAAGCAGTAGCTCTTGGTTTAGCTGATGAAATTGCAGATGAAATTGAAATTGATGATACGCAAGAGGATGAAGAGGAGGAAGTTGTAGAAAATTTAAAAGAAAGTTTAGTAGCTAAGTATACGAAACAACAAAATAATCAAAATCCAAAAGAGCTTATTCAAGAGCCTGTTCATACAAAACAGAATTTGAGTACGCTCTTTTTAACATTAGGAGGAAAATAAAATATGGTTATCAAGTTTAATAATTTTGAAGAAAAGAAACTAGCATTTGCAAAAGCTACACAGGAAGGTACAGCAGAAGAGCAATCAGTAGCATTGAACTCCATGATTGAAGCACTTGCTACAGATGTAAGAACAGATATTTTAAATCAAGTGAATGAATCAATGGTAGATCGTTCTATTATGCAATCTCGCGGTGCTAATGTATTAACAAGTGAAGAAATGAAGTTCTTTAATGCAGTTGTGGAAGAAGGCGGCTTTAAGTCTACTGAAACTTTACCTAAGACAACCCAAGAACGTATTTTTGATGATTTAGTTGAAGATCATCCTTTCCTAAAACATATCGGTCTTGAAAATCTGGGTGCAGTAACAGAATTTATTTATGGAGATCCAGAAGGCGCAGCGGTATGGGGACCATTATTTGATGGTATTAAAGGTCAATTAAATGCTACATTCCGTAAAGATAGCATTTCCCAACTTAAATTGACGGCATTTATTCCATTAGCAAATGACATGTTGAAACTTGGGCCTGTATGGGTAGAACGTTATGTCCGTACAATGATTACAGAAGCGATGAAAGTAGGTTTAGAACGTGGATTTGTAGCTGGTACAGGTAAAAATGAACCTATTGGGTTATTAAAAGATCCAAGTGGAAATGTTGTGAATGGAGTATATCCAGATAAAAAGCCAGTAGGAACTTTAACGTTCGAGCCAGGCCGCAAAACAATCAATGAATTAAAAGGTGTTGTTAAACTACTAGCTAAAAAGTTAAATGCTGATGGTTCAGACGCAGATCGACCAAAAAACATTGCTGGTAAAGTAGTTATGGTAACTAATCCGTTTGATACTTTTGATATTCAAGCAAACGCGACAATTCAAAATGCGGCTGGAGTATATGTAACTAGTTTGCCATTTAATCCAATTCTTACAGAGTCAGTGTTTGTACCTCAAGGAAAAGTATTATTCTTTGTTAAAGGTCAATATGTTGCAGCAATGGGTGGAACAGAGCCAATCAAGAAGTATGAAGAAACATTAGCTTTAGAAGATGCAACTGTTTATATTGCTAAACAATATGCTACAGGTAAACCGAAGGATAAATACACTTCACAAGTTTACACATTAAAGCTTGAAGAAGTAACACCACCGACTGAAGGGTGATGTAAATGGAGACAGTAATTTCAGACGAAATAATACAGCAGTTCAAAGATAGGATGCACTTGGGTGATGATGAAGACGATAACCTAAAGCGCATCCTTTTTGCATCCAATGAAGCTTTATTAAAAGTATGTGGATTGTATGACATAAACAAAGATGAGACGTTCAAAGAATTAGTTTTTGAACGTTCTCGTTATGCTTATAATGATGCACTTGAGTATTTTACTAAAAACTTTTTAACCGAAATTAATAGTTTTGGTATTGCAAAAGCATTAGAAGAAATCAAATTGGACGGTGAGTAATATGCGTCCTTTTCAGTATAAAAAACCACTGAATACAGGTGACTTTAGAAATCGAATTCGCATTGAACAACCTGAAATAATAAAAGATGAATTGAATCAAGCAATTGAAACAGGTAATTGGGAAGAAGTTAAAAGTGCATGGGCAATGATAAAAACGGTGAAAGGGTCTGAGTATATTGAAGCTTCAGCTTCACAGTCTACACGAATTTATCGGTTTGTAATTCCTTATACAACAGGTATTACAGAATTAATGCGAATTAATATGAAGAATCGTATCTTTGACATTATCGAACCGCCAATGAATGATGATGAAATGTATCAAACATTGACTATTATCGCAAAGGAGCATGTTTAATATGAGTAATTTTGCGAGTGATCTTGCAAGAGAATTGCAAAGATATGCAAATGTTGTGGAAGAAGAATTAACAACTGCACAAGAAGATGTAGCTGATATTGCTGTAAACAAGTTAAGACAAAATAGTCCTAAAAAAACAGGTGGTTATCGTAAAGGTTGGCGTAAGAAAAAAGTAGATAAAGCCGTTGTTATCCATAATACAAAAGGGCAATTAACGCATCTTTTAGAAAATGGCCATGCGAAAGCTAGTGGTGGCCGAGTACCGGAGAAAGTGCATATTCGTCCCGTTGAAGAGTATGTAATTGATGAATTGCCAAAACGTATTGAAAGGGCAATTGAATCATGACATTAACATTAGGAGAATTTATAAAAATTCTTGAAGCTACAGGCTATCCTGTGGCTTATTCGCATTTCATAGCAACACCAGGTAATCCAGTTCCGGCGCCACCGTATATCTGTTTTCTTGTGGATGGGTCAGCAAATTTAATGGCTGATAACAAGGTGTATCACAAGATAAATGATGTAAATATAGAGCTTTATACAACTAAGAAAGATGTAGTTGCGGAAGCCAAGCTAGAACAAGTTCTAGATGATCACGAGATTCCTTATGACTCGTATGGGACTTTTATTGAATCTGAAAATATGTATCAAAAATTTTATGAAACGAGGTTGATATAAATGAATGAAAATAAAGTAGCATTTGGTTTAAAGAATGTCCATTATGCGCTTTTCGATATTAAAGATGGTGTAGTTACATTTAATACACCAATTCCATTACCTGGAGCGGTTGAATTAACGTTTGATCCACGAGGGGATTTAATTGAATTCTACGCTGATGACATGCTTTATTACGCTGCAAGTAATAACCAAGGGTATGATGGAACGCTTTCTATTGCGACTATTCCGGAACAATTTGCAATTGATGCACTAGGAGAGGAATTAGACGAAGAAGATGGTGTGTTAAATGAGTTAGCGGATGCTAAAGGAAAATCATTTGCATTATTATTTGAATTTGATGGCGATGTACGAGCAACTCGACACGTTATGTTTAACTGTTCTGCAAGTCGTCCAACACTTGCATCTAAAACGAAAACAAATTCAGCGGAGCCAAATACAAATGAACTTAAATTTGTATCCAGCCCTATTGATATTAATGGAAAACGTATGGTTAAAACGAAAACTACTACTAAATCAAAAACAGATATTTATAATAATTGGTACAAAAAAGTGTATACAAAAGTACCTGTATTACCAAAAGGAGCGTAAGTAAATGGAAAAGACAATTACAATAGACGGAAAACAGGTCAAATTAAAAGCTAATGCAGCATCGGCCAAGCGATATAAGGCGCAATTTAGACGGGATTTATTTGCCGATATGTTTAAATTAGGAGCTATAGGTACATTCGCTTCGCAAGATGCAACAGAAGGTACTATTGATTTTTCTAACTTAGATTTCGACAAAGTAGATTTTGAAGTTTGTTACGATTTAGTTTGGCTATACGCTAAAACAGCCGATTCTGAAATTCCAGACCCGATGACTTGGTTAGAAGGATTTGATGAGTTTCCTATTTACGATATAATGCCGGAAATTAATGAGATGGTTCAAAAAACAATGGGAGCAAAAAAAAAGTAAAGAAAATTAATGGAAAGCAAGGGACTTTCGGTGATGAAGAATTAAGCACTGAATTGTTCCTTGCTCTTTGTTATGAAGCAAGGCTCACATATTGGGACTTAGAAGTGATGACGATTGGTGATTGTTTTGACTATATCGCTGAGTATGCTGAAATGAAAAATCCAGGAAAAGAAAAAGCGCGAAAAGCAACTCAAGAAGACTTTAATGCTTTCTAAGAAAAAGGGTGAGGTAATGGCAGGAGGAAAAATTAAAGGAATTACGATTGAAATTGGAGGAAATACGCAACCGTTACAAAATGCCTTAAAAGACGTGAATAAGCAAAGTGATTCTTTGACTAAAGAGTTAAAAGATGTTGAACGTTTATTAAAGTTTAATCCCGGTAACGTTGAGGCACTTGCTCAAAAGCAACAGTTGCTTACACAACAAATTGAAAAAACTACACAAAAGCTTGATAAATTAAAAGAAGCGGAGCAACAGGTTCAAGAGCAATTTCAAAATGGGAAAATTTCAGAAGAGCAGTATCGCGCATTTAGGCGTGAAATTGAATTTACACAAGGGTCACTTGATGGTCTGAAAAATAAGCTCGGTAATATGAAAGCCGAACAAGAAAATGTAGCAAGTTCAACACGGCAATTAGAAACTTTATTTAGTGCTACAGGAAAAAGTGTTGATGATTTTGCGAGCGCATTAGGTAATCGTCTTGTAAATGCAATTAAAAGTGGATCGGCTACAAGTCGACAGTTAGAACAAGCAATTGGTCTTATTGGTCGTGAAGCTTTAGGGGCTGAAGCTGATATTGAAAAATTACAACGTGCCCTCCGATCTGTGGATGCCGGAAACTCTATACAACAAGTACAAAATGAGTTAAGAGACTTACAGCAAGAAGCTGGCAGAACCGAGAAGAAGTTTGAAGGTCTAAAAGTAGGATTAGAGAATGTTATCGGCGGTTTAGCAGCTGGTGGTGGAATTGCAACAGCTGTTGAAAAAGCACTTGATATGTCAAAATTGAAAACCAAAATTGATATATCTTTTGATGTCCCTGAATCCTCGAAAAAATCAGTAGAAGAAGCAATAAGAGGCGTAACAGCTTATGGAGTGGATGCTGAAGAATCACTTGCTGGTGTACGTAGGCAATGGGCTTTAAATAAAGATATTAGTGATGAAGCGAATGCATCTATCGTTAAAGGTGCAGCAACAATCGCGCAATCCTATGACGGTATAGATTTTACAGAGTTGATTCAAGAAACCTATGAAATAGGAAATGAATTAGGAATAACGCAAGATAGTGCCCTTGGTATGGTTGATGCTTTGTTAAAAATGGGATTTCCGCCAGAACAGTTAGACATCATTGCTGAATATGGTAGCCAGCTAACCCGTGCAGGCTTTAAAGCTGAGGAAGTCCAAGCGATTATGGAAGCTGGTGTTGAAACTGGTAGTTGGAATATTGATAATCTTTTAGACGGACTGAAAGAAGGGAGGATTCAATTAACTGAATTCGCACAAGGAGCTGATAAGGCTTTAAAAGAAGCGCTTGACGGTTCTGGTATTGCGACTGAACAAATAGAAAAATGGGGAGCATCTGTCGCTAAAGGCGGAAGAGATGGCGCAGCAGCGATGGTAGAAGTAGCTAAAGCTATTGACGGAATAGAAGACCCAGTTAAGAAAAATCAGGTTGGGGTCAAAGTTCTAGCCACTATGTTTGAAGATCAAGGTCAAAATTTAACAAACACTTTAATTGAAGCTTCTAAGAAAACAAAAGATCTTCAACAAAACCAAGACAACTTAAATGAATCTGTTAAAAAATTAGATGCAAATCCAGCAGTAAAGTTTCAAAAAGCGATGGGCGATTTACAAATGGCTCTTGAACCTATACTAGGAGTAATTGCTGATGTTGTTGCTAGTATTGCTGATTGGATTTCTAATAATCCAGAATTAGCAGCGACCTTAGCAGCAGTTGCAACGGCTATTGGGGTAATTTCAGGGGCACTTATGGCAATTGCACCAATAGTTATGGCGGTCATGGGTGTATTTGAAATCGGAGCCGCCGCCGCACTAGGCATAGTTGCAATAGTTCCTATTATCATAGCGGCTATAGTTGCTCTAGGAGTGGCTATTTATAAAAACTGGGATGATATTAAAAATTGGACAATAGAAGCATGGGATTCTATTAAAGAGTACTTAGTAGAGCTTTGGGACGGGATATCCCAGTCCTGTAGTGAAGCATGGTCTTCATTTTTAGAAGCAATGCATGAATTTTTTGATCCGATAGGTCAATTTTTTAGTGATTTATGGGAGGGTGTGAAGCAGGCGTGTAGCGATGCATGGAATTCTACTGTTGAATTCTTTTCTGAAGCATGGTCTTCTTTCATAGAAATGATGCATAGTTTCTTTGATCCGATAGGTGAATTCTTTAGTAGTTTATGGTCTGGGATTGTTGAAACTGCTTCCTCTTGGTGGTCCTCTTTAGTTGAAACAGCATCTGAATTGTGGGGAACATTAACGCAAGCATGGCAAGAAACATGGGATACAATTCTTACTGTTTTAGATCCAATTATTTCGGCAGTTTCTACCGTTTTAGAAGCTGGTTGGTTGTTAATACAGGCAGGTGCGCAAATTGCATGGGCGGCAATCTGTCAATATATTATTCAACCGATTCAGGAAGCTTACGACTGGGTAAGTACACAAATCGGTGAAATGGTCACTTGGCTTGGTACACAATGGGAAATTGCAAAAGCAATGGCGCAAATTGCTTGGGGACTATTTAAGCAATATATTATTCAACCTGTTCTAGATACATGGAACTTAGTAAAAGAAAAGTTCAGTGATTTAGTTTCTTGGCTAAATTCACAATGGGAGACAGTTAAATCATATACATCAGCAGCATGGGGTTTATTTAAACAATATATTATAAAACCTGTACAAGATACTTGGAATTTAGTAAAAGAAAAGTTTAGTGATTTATCCAATTGGATGTTAGGAATTTGGGCGAAAATAAAAGGGTATACACTTGAAGCATGGAAGATGGTTTACACATACATCGTTGAACCAGTTATTTCAGCTTATAATTCTGCAAAAGAGAAATTCAATGATATGTACAACACAGCACGGGAAAAATTTGATTCTGTTAAGAATGCAGCTCAAGAAAAATTTGAAGCGGCAAAACATTTCATTATAGATCCAATTAAAGATGCAGTTGACAGTATAGAAAAATTCATTGGAAAGATTAAAGGATTCTTTAGTGACTTGAAGTTGAAAATTCCAAAACCAGAAATGCCGCCTCTTCCACACTTCAGCTTACAAACTAGTACGAAAAACATTTTAGGAAAAGATATTACATTTCCGTCCGGCCTCAATATAGATTGGCGTGCAAAAGGTGGTATCTTCACTAAACCGACTATCTTTGGAATGAATGGCGGAAACTTGCAAGGTGCAGGAGAAGCCGGAAAAGAAGCGGTTTTACCATTGAATAAAAAGACACTTGGAGATATTGGTGCAGGAATTGTAGCAGCCATGCCACGACAACAGTTTGTTATGCCGGGAGAAATAAATCAACTAATGGATGAAATGAGCCGTATGCTGGCTAGTTCTGTGAGTCAATTATCAGGATTAAAGAGTGTCATGAGTGGTGTATATGGAAGCATGTCAAATAGTAGACAAGCTATGGCAAGCAGTGTATCGAATCAAGTGATTAATTACGGATCTGGTTCATCTTCTAGTGGTGGAGTAATTCCAATGCTTGGTGGAGATTTAGTTGTTGAAGTTCCAGTTATTTTAGAGGGAAGAGATGTGGCACGTGGTACTTATCGATATACAACCGAGTATCAAGATAGAGAAGAAAAAAGAAACTCAGCCTTTTAGGTTTGGGTTTCTTTTATTTTAGAGAGAAGTGGGGTGACGGTATGAGTTCTTTTACATTTAACAATATACGTAAGGATTTTATTCAAATCGAAAAAGGATGGAAAAGACCAGCTTGGGCGCCATTAAAGCGAAAATTTCTAAGTGTTCCAGGTTATCCAGGTGCAAGATTATTAACGACAGAAACTGAAATGCGAGTTTTACCTGTTCCGGTCGGAATTATTGTTCCTGATGGATCTGACCTAGAAACATTAAAAGAAGAAATAGCAGAGTGGTTAATTACAGAAAAACCTGTTGAATTAGTCTTTGATGTAACACCTGATAGGACATACCTGGCGGTTATTGATGAAGATTTTGATCCTGAGGATTTTATTACTTTAGGTAAAGGTACTTTGAATTTTGTTTGTCCAATGCCATATAAGTTAGGGCCTACTAAAACATTAGAATTTGAAATGGATGGGCGGGGGTTAATAGCAAATGTTCAAAACAAAGGAAGTGTAGAATCCAATCCAATTATAGAGGCTGAAGTGACAAAACCTTCTACATTTCTTGATGTATGGAATGGAACGAATTATTTTCGCATTGGATATCCATTAAAAGCAGACCAAGTTCCAGTTGAAAGAAATCAACGTGTGTTATGGGACGAGATGGGAACAACCATAGGATGGACGGATGTACCTAAAACTGAGGATATGACTGGTGGAGGAAAGTTTAAATCAGATGGATACCGTTTTATGGCCGAGTATCTAGGGGAACCTACAGTAAAAGGATGGCATGGTTGCATAGCCAAAAAGAATATTCCACAAGGACCATTACAGGATTTTATCATGCAAGCTTATGTACACATTAATAGTTATCATTGGGATCAAATGGGGCGTGTGGAAATCGGTCTCCTTGATGAAAATAGCGATTATGTAGCCCGTATATCAATGAGTGATGTCCAATGGGAAGCCGAGCAAAACAGTGGATTTGCTAGTGTGGGGAACAGTAAGAAACCTGGTGGGCAAGTTTTAATTAATGAATATGGAGATCATCCAGATACTTGGACTAATTTTAGAGGGCGATTATGGCTCGCTAGGACCGGTAATAGATGGGAAGCGTATATTTCTAAGTTTATATTAGGTACTGAAATCGATGATGCTGAAAGGTTCGTTGTCTGGTTTGATGAAAATAACGTGAATATGAATAAAGTCACTCAAGTACAAATCAGCATTTCTCAGTTCTCTAACAACATGTTTTGTTCGCAAATGTCTATTGACGATTTGAAAATTTGGAAGGTTAACATGAATACACAAAATAATCCTCCTTATATCTTTGATGTTGGGGACAAAGTAGTTATTGATACTGAGCGAAGTCTTGTAACGATAAATGGTAAAAGTGCTATTAATCTAAAAGATATATTTAGTGACTATCCTGTTATTCATAAGGGTTCGAATAAACTAGAAATCATGCCTTCAACTGTTGGAACAGCCAAAGTAATGTATAGGGAGCGATTTAGATGAGGACACCAAGTGGAATCTTACATGTTGTTGATTTTAAAACGAGTCAAATTGTTTCCAATATACAACCAAAAGATTATTGGGACGATAAACGACATTGGGAAATAAAAAATAACATTGATACATTAGAGTTTAAAGTGTTTGATAATACAGATCATGCAGTGACACTCATGCAGCAAAATTTAGTTTTAAAAGAAGTTCGTGATGGTCGCATTGTTCCATATGTAATTACTGAAGCTGAAAAAGATTCAGATGATAGATCAGTCATTGCTTATGCATCTGGGGAATGGATTCAACTCGCGAAAGCTGGCATTATCAATCCACAGAAGATTGTAGGTAAAACAGTCAATGAGTTTATCGATATAGCTCTTGTGGGTACGAAGTGGAAAAGAGGAAAAACAGAATACGCTGGCTTCCACACTATGAAGATTGATGAATTCATAGACCCACTGAAATTTTTAAAAGACATTGCATCCTTATTCGATTTAGAAATTCAATATCGTGCAGAAGTTGTAGGGTCTCAAATTGTTGGTCGTTATGTAGATATGGTGAAAAAGCGAGGACGTGATACAGGTAAAGAAGTAACTCTTGGTAAAGATTTGATGGGTATCAAACGAATTGAGAATTCCCAAAACATCTGTACAGCCCTATTAGGGTTCGTAAAAAAAGAAGGTGGAGACTTTATAACCATCTCTAGTATTAATAATGGAATTCCTTATCTTGTAGACAATGATGCATTCCAGCGATGGAATGAACGAGGACAACATAAATTCGGATTCTATACACCGGAGACAGAGCAAGATATAACACCACAACGTTTAATGACTCTTATGAAAACAGAGATAAAGAAACGCGTTAATTCATCTGTTTCTTATGAAGTAAATGCACAAAGTATCGGTCGTGTATTTGGACTAGCTCATGAGCTAATTAATGAAGGCGACACAATTCGAATTAAAGACACTGGATTTACACCGAAACTTTATTTAGAAGCACGGGTAATCGCTGGTGATGAATCATTTACCGATCCTTCACAAGATAAATATGTATTCGGAGATTATCGAGAAATTGTGGATGCTAATGAAGAATTACGTAAGCTCTATAATAAAGTCCTGGCTTCAATAGGTAGTAAACAAGAAATTCTTAATCGGCTAGATGAGTTAGTTAAAGAAACTGTTGTAACAGCAAACAATGCTCAAAAAGAATCTGAAGTCGCGAAGAAACTTGCGGAAAAGGTCCAGGAAAACCTAAAAAATAATACGGTGAATATTATTGAAGCTAAAAATCCACCGTCCGATAATCTTATAGTAGGTAAAACAGTGTGGCGAGATATTACCAACGGTAAACCGGGTATTTTAAAAGTGTGGAACGGTAAAGGTTGGGAGCTTCTTATTCCTGATGTAGAGTCAGTAAAGGAAGAAACACTGAAACAAGTTAATAAAGATATTCAGCTCACAAAAGAAGAATTAAACAAAAAAGTGGAAGAAGCGCAAAGCGAAACCAATGGACAATTCAAGGAAGTTAAAAATAGTCTCCAAGAAGTTTCGCAAACTATTAAAAATGTACAAAACTCTCAAGGTGAAATTAATAAAACTGTTTCTGAAATGAAACAAACTAACGAAGGTTTTACTAAATCTATTGAATTATTAACAAAAAAAGATGGTGAAATCACTGAAAAATTAAATACAGTGGAAGATACAGTTGAAGGTACAAAACAAACTATTGCCGATGTGAAGCAAACAACAAACGTTTTAACAAAAACAACAAATGAAATAAAGAACACGGCGACTTCAAATAAGCAGACCATTGAACAATTACAAACCGACATGAGTAACATTTCTGTAGGTTCAATTAATCTAGCAAGCGATTCAGAAACAGGGTTAAACAAACAGAATATGACCGGAACATGGTCAGACAGTAAACAAATGACTCTTTCTAATAAGATTAATTACAGAAATAAGACGTTTGCTATTTCTTTTTTATTCACTGGGAAAATGACTAAACTTAATACAAACCCTTGGTTCGGTGTAGAAACGGCAATAACTTATACAGACGGAGAGCAAGAATGGAAATCTGTACGTGCAGACTCACAATTAAAGATTAATGTAGATTATAAGGACGAGCCTCTAACTGTTACATTCAAAACAAAAGATAAGGATGTAACTCAAATTAGGTTTTATTACTCTGGAAGAAATATTGATGGTAATTTAAACTCACATCATGCGAAATTGGAAGAGGGGAACATAAGAACTACATGGCAGCCTGCTAATGATGAAGTTACTTCTAAAGAAACGTTCACGAAAAAAACAACTGAGATTGAGCAAAGTGTGAATGGAATCAAAGAAAGTATTAAAACGGTAGAAAAAACACAAACCTCTTTTAATGAACGTGTTAACACTGTAGAAAAGAATGCAGAAGGAACAACTGCAAGTGTTAAGAGATTACAGGAAACACAAACTGAGCAAGGAAAAACGCTTAGTGAGGCTACTACAACAATAGGTCAACATTCTGAAGCATTGAAATTAACAATGAAAAAGAAAGACGTTGAGGATTATGTAGGCGGTTTAGGTACTGTCAACGAATTGCGTGATGCGGATTTTAAGTTAGGGCAGAAATATTGGTTTTGGAATAGTGGTAATGGAGCAACTGGATCTGTTGATACGAATTTAAAATACAAAGGTATGAATACATTTGCAATTACCGGTACTGGCCAGACTCAAGATCGTTGGTGGGGACTTACAAGTCAATTCATTGAGTGTCAGGTTAATGAGGACTTTGTTGCATCAGGTTATTTCAATACGGATGGGAAAACACTTATTGATAGTGGCGGTGCATTTATAGAAATTGAATGGTGGACGGCTGATAAAAAAACTCGTGTTAAAACAGCTAGAACGAATATCAAGGTTGTAAATCATACATGGGTTCGTGCTGTATGTACAGATAAAGCGCCAGCTAATGCAGCGTTTGTGAGATGGCGTTATTACGTTACGAGAAATGGGCGTTTATGGTGTGCTGCACCTATGTTACAACGTGGCACTATAGCTACAGAATTTTGGTTACATCCGAAAGATCAGACTGATGTTGATAAAATGATGGAAGATATCGCTAATAAAGTAGCTACCGAAAAATACAATCAGAAAGTTATTGAATTAGAAAGAAGTATTAGTGCTACTGAAAAAGGCGTTTCAATTATCTCTGGAAAACAAGAAACGTTTATAAATGAGACTTATAATGCCTATGTAAAGAAAACGGAATCTAAGTTAGAAGTGTTAGATGAAGGGATTTTAGCGCAGATTTTAAAGGACGGCATTGTCACTGCGATCAATATGTCCCCTGGGAAAATTACAATCAATGCTGCAAAACTGGATATTAATGCCGATACAATGGTGCGATGGTTAACCGCAAAGGGTATTGATACGAATCTTATCAAAATTAATGGCGATAAGATTACCATCGATAAAAACGGCGTTACTGTTAAAATGTTAGACTTCCTTTTTGAAGATGAATGGGGAACGAAAACAACTGTTATGCCAAAACGAAATTTAATAGCCGATCATGATTTTTCTAGTGTTCCAAAATTGAATATAGGTAACCCAAATTATCAGGGGTTTGGTGCTGGATATGGTCTACCTTGGAAAGTACAAGGAAACGGTGTAGTGATAGAAAATAACACTTTTATATTTAACTATGAACAAATGGTAAATGCAGTCCGTGTCGACACGTATAATTATCCAGAAACAAAGGTTCAAAACGGGATTCATCCAGGAAACTCTTATACATTGTCAGCACATTATAGAACCGCACAGATTAACGGTGTGCGTACAACTGCAAAACCACGATTGCAGGTATGTTTTGTTACGCCATTGGATGAAGTGAGTTATAAAATTTGGCACGAAATATATAAAGATTTTCCAGAGCCATCTACATTTTATGGTGAAATTAGAAGGTATAATTTCACATTTACCGTTCCTAACAATTACAATCCACAAGAACATATGATTGTAGTTAAAGTTACAGCTGCAAATGCGCAAGTTTCTGCGGGTAGAGCTGTTTGTGTTTCAGGGATAACATTGGTTAGTGGTAACTATGCTTGCATGTATAATTGGGATCGTGCGGCAGCAGAAAGGGCCGATGGTCTTCAACCGTTTAATAGAATTGCTATAGGCGGTGTAAATAACAACATAGGTCCATCTGATAATGGGCAGACCTTTGATATAAGTACAGAAAAGGATGTATTCATAAATCAACCTATTCTAACGCAAGGAATAAATTTAGGGCGTAATAGAATGGGCCAAGCTGGGTCCATTCGTTTCTTTGATGGCGGTCAAGGCTATGGGTTTTATTTTATGGGAATGGGAGGACAATGGTACAAGCTACCTAACGTTTAGGAGGAAAATATATGAATGATTACAAGGATTTACAAGGTTATCCCTTACAAGCGGGGCAAGGTGCTCCGTTTGCTGGTAGGTTAGTAGATTCAGAAAGAAACGAAAACGGAGTATTTGTGCGAATTCCTTTTGATATGCTAAACAATGCCGGTTTATATGGTGCGAATAAAGTAGAGGTGTGGGGGGAAACGGATGGCACGATATATTTCCGTATTGCAACAAGATGCGAAATCTGTAAACGCGGAGCTCGTCTGTACGCACTGGATATGGGATTTGCGAAAAAGCACATTTGTATGGAGTGTTATACATCGCTTACCAGTTCTTATCCACCACAAGAACCACTAAAACCAACTAATGAAAATAATACGTAAACAGAGCAGGAGCAGTATTAGCTGGTCTTTTTTTATTTCTGTTTATATTAGTTTTTAAGTATTTCAATTATTAATTATAATATATAATAAATATGATTTTATTGTCATATAATTTAATAGTTAATTTAGGAGGTATATTATGAAAAAGAAATTTATGCTAATGATGTTGTTGTTTGTTTTGATGGTAGGGTTGCATCCTAATTCAATGACAAAAGCAGAAACATCAAGCACACAAGGTGAACAATTTGAACAAGGGAAGTATGATTTACAAGCTGAGTTTTCTTTTGGTCAGAATTGGAATAAAAATTCACCTTACGTTGGACCAGAAACACCTAAAGTGAAATGGGAGTATAAGGTTTTTTACAAAGAAGGTGGTATTCAAACATTTTACAGTCAACCAGCAATTGGAAGTGATGGGACGATTTATATAGGAAATGCAAACCAAAAACTGTATGCATTTAATAAAGATGGTTCAGTTAAATGGGTTAAAGATGGTATAGCGAATATTTACACTTCACCTGTTATAGCGGCAGACGGAACTATTTATGTTGTAGGAGGAAAATTAACAGCTTTAAATCCAGATGGTTCAATAAAATGGCAAACTAAAGATAATGGTTATGTTGATACTCCTATTCTAGATAGTGAAGGTACACTTTATGTACGCTATGCTGCTTATGATAAGAGAACAATACACGCATATAATCCAAATGGATCAAAAAAATGGGTATCAAGTGAACTGTTTAAAGGAACGACAACGGGAACTAATTCTATGCTTATGTCAAAGGATGGAATTATTTATACTGTATCTTCAAGTGGTGAAAATTATTATCTATATGCTCATGACAAAGATGGTAAAGAATTATGGAATAAAAAGATTAAGGGGAATGGAGGTAATCCTGGTTTTTCTTTAGGTTTAAATAGCGAATTATATATAAATGGTGGGTCTATTATATACGTTTTAGATAAAGATGGAAATATAATGAAACAATGGGAACAGGATGAGATTAGTTCGAAATCTGCTCCTACAATATATTCAAAAGATGGAACCATTTATATAGCTAAAAGCGGTGGTGTATATGCATATAATCTAGACTATACACTGAAATGGAAATATGAAACAGGTACTCAGGTTATTATTAACTCACCGGTAATCGATAAAAATGGTGTGATTTATGTTCATTCATCTCAACAATTATATGCATTAAACCCAGAGGGGACACTGAAATGGAAGACCGAGTGGTCATCTCCTATTTTCCATGGTGGTACTTCAAATAACTCTATAAGCATTGGTAAAGATGGAGTTTTGTATATTCTAGGGCATGTGCCTAAGGAGAATAAAGAAACGTATTATTCATTAGTAGCTATTGGCGACTCTTATACAGACACTGTATGCACTAAAGATAGTACATACATGGAAGTACTTAAGTCGTTGGAAGCAAAGAGTAAGAATGCTAAATTAACAGATGAAGAGAAGAAAGAAGCACGTGATATTTTAAAGAAATTATCGGATGATCTTGATAAAACAGACAAATAAACTTACTTGGATTAATATAATTGAATGGTTTTTGAGAAAAGAGGGACAAGCGTCTCTCTTTTTTATTATAAATAAGGAGATGGAAAGATGGATCGTATTGATGTATTAATGAAAGCATTTATCGCTACATTTGGTGGCTTTTGTGGGTATTTCTTGGGAGGATGGGATGCAACATTGAAAATCTTAGTAACGATGGCAGTTATTGATTATCTAACTGGCATGATTGCAGCAGGGTATAACGGAGAATTAAAAAGTAAAGTTGGTTTTAAAGGCATCGCCAAAAAGGTGGTGCTTTTTCTTTTGGTCGGAGCGGCAGCTCAATTAGATGCAGCGTTAGGAAGTAATAGTGCTATTCGTGAAGCAACAATTTTCTTCTTCATGGGTAATGAATTACTTTCACTTTTAGAAAATGCCGGACGAATGGGTATTCCGCTTCCGCAAGCTTTAACAAATGCAGTCGAGATTTTAGGCGGTAAACCAAAACAAGAAGATAGAAAAGGAGATGTTAAGTAATGGGACAAATTATTGATATTTCAAAATGGAATGGTGACATTAACTGGCCTATAGCAAAGCAATACATTGATTTCATCATCGCTCGTGTACAAGATGGTTCAAATTATGTAGATCCATTGTATAAAGGATATGTACAAGCCATGAAGCAACATGGTATTCCTTTTGGTAACTATGCATTCTGTCGTTTCGTTTCTGAAAATGATGCACGAATAGAAGCTCGTGACTTCTGGAACCGTGGAGACAAGAGCGCGACAGTCTGGGTTGCAGATGTTGAAGTAAAAACAATGAATGATATGAGAGCGGGCACACAAGCATTTATTGATGAACTACGCCGATTAGGTGCTCAGAAAGTTGGTTTATACGTTGGTCATCATATGTATGCTCTGTTTGGTATGGCAAATGTAAAATCTGATTTTGTTTGGATTCCTCGTTATGGCGGTAACAAGCCAGCTTATCCATGCGATATTTGGCAATACACAGAGACAGGTAATGTACCTGGTATCGGTAAGTGTGATTTGAACCAATTGATTGGTAGTAAACCGTTATCCTGGTTTACAGGAGAAAAACAACCAGAACAAGCTATTGCCAATGGCGGCTATCAGTATGTTAAATCTGGTGGTTTTGGTATCTCATTGGTTCAGGAAGTCGTAAATGCTATGAATGAGCGTGGAACAAAAGGGAAGGTTGTCTCTGATCCATTAACTGGTTTAGCTTACTTACAAACTGAAGTACTACCTAATGGCGAGCTTGATAAGATTACAGCTTGGATGGATGAAAGAAACTGGTGGTACGAGTACATTAAAAAATAAAACAAAAGAATAGTTTTATTAATAAAAATTATTATCTGGTTCTATATGTAGATAATTATATATTGATTTTCATCTTTATAAATGTTAGGGTAAATATACACCGTTTCTTATTTATCTATGAGTACTGTCTGTAGAACGAATAGAATAATTTGAAAAAGATCCCCTGATGCACTCATATGCAGAAGGGGATCTTAATTTTTATGAGATTTAAAATTTACTTTTAGATAATGCTTTAAGTACTGGCTTTACAATTAAACCTATTAAACGAAAGCCTTTAAATATAGAGCGTACAACTTTCATGAAGATGCTCCCCTTAAATTAAAGGACATAACTTATTCCTTTATTTCTTTTATTGCGTTTAGTGAATCTTTAAAGTATGCCAAACCATCCATTACAGATTGTTCATACCCTTTAACCTTTTCTTTATCCCTTTCGTCTAAGCCTGAAAACATGCCGGCTACTGCCTTTTGATATACTGTTAAGGAATCTATCAGTCCGATTTGTAAATCTGTGTACTCCTTAGGTGGGTGAAGAGATTTTATCTTGTCAGCTTGTACTTGTACTTTATCATACTGCGCTTTTAATTCGTCTTTATTTGTCAATAGTGTTTTATCTTTTTCAATTATTGGTTTCGTTGCGCGTAATTCAGATTCAAACTTATTAGCAAGTTTATACACTGTCTCTTGATACTCTTTTATAGTACTGAATCTCGTATTGTCTTCTATCTTGTCTTCCTTTTTAATTACATCTTTCTCTTTACTTACTTCTTTTTTACTAGCTTCTTCATCTTGTATTTTCTTCTCTAACCCGTCTTTCTCTTGATTTATTTTTTCTTTACTAGCTTTTTCATCTTGTATCTTCTTTTCTAACTCGTCCTTTTCTTTATGTAGTTTATCTACTTCTTCATTTAACGATTTTATAACATCCTTATCAGATCTGGTTTCAGTTTTCTTTTCTGACTCTGCTACTTGTAAGTTATCAGTTTTCTTTTCTTTTTCTATGTCATTATTTGAACAACCTATCGCTGATAACATGATTGGAAGTGCTAAACATATTAGTTTCTTGTTTTTCATTTCTCCTACCCCTTTACTTCTTATTTTGTAGATTCCCTTTATACTCTATTGTTTACGTTTTTATACCGCTCACTTGCTTTTTTAGCGTTTCCTTGCTTTCATTACTACTTCACTTTCTAATTCCATCATTTCAAATGTATCACCGTTAAAGGATAATACCTTGAATTCCGCATATGGTGGTAAGTCTATACCTTCTTTCTCTGAGCCATGCTCTATAAACTTCTTATACTTGAAGGTAATTTCTTTCTTAATCCCGTCATACTTCCATTCACCTATCATATGAGTTTGATTACGCTCTTCCTTGTTTTCACTCTCATACATGAGGAAAGAACCATCTTTCTTTAAGTCAAAACCTAGATTAAATTCACCATTTCGATATGTACCCCAATCAGCTACTAACTCTTTACCGTTTGCAGAGATATTAACAGTCCCTTCATCAGAGTCTTTCTTTTCTTTCTGTTTCTTATCCATTGCTTTCTGTTTTGCCCCAGGATAATCTGCTTCAAAATCTTCGAATAAGGTTTCCAACAAACGAGGTCCGTAGTTTACATCGTTCATACCTTTTTCTAGTACTTCTTTTAGTCTTACAGTACCAATTCTACCGTCGCCGAACTTTCTAATATCTTCTTCTACTCTATTTAATCCTTCTCTACTCTTTGTTACAGCTTCTTTAATGAGGTACTCCTGCTGCTCTTCATACTTTTTCGGTGCATTCATGCTTTCTAAATCATCCAATACAAGTCTCGTATCCGTAATAGCATCTATTGTAGGCTTTGTAATTGATTCACCATCTTCCATCATTGATTTAGCTTTTGCTTTTATACTATCTATTTCTTGTTGTAAGTCTAAACGTAACTCAAATGCACGATTGACATATTCTTTTTCGGATAGTTTTTTTGTACTCTTTTCTTTCTTATCTATATCATCTGTAGGAAAACCTTCTGTATCGTCTTTATCAGAGGATTGTTTGCCTGTATCTGTTTTTGTTTCTTTACTGTATGAGTCTAATTGTATGTCTTTTTTCGGTTTAGACTTTTTTTCCGCTTCTTCCTGCTTAGCCTTAATAGTTGCTAATGCACCTCTTAGTTGTTTTTCGATATCTTCATCACTATAATGCATTTTTTTCATATCTTCTATCATTTTATCTGCTTTAAACTCTTTGTCTACCTGTCTAAACTCTGATTGAGTAAGTCCGTATGTTTCTGTTGTACAAGCTGATAATAACATGATAGGTAAAGCTAACGTTACGATTCTCTTTGCTTTCATTTTTACATTACCCCTTAGTCAGTTGAATGATTATATGTATAATTACAAGTTACTCTAGTACAACTTCTTTATAGCTTTCATATACATGTCTGACCCTTGATTTATTAAGCTAAAACCATCATTAACCTCAGATTTATTCATATTATCTAGGTAAACGTATACGTCTTCTATCCCGTCACGCATAATTTTCAACGAACGTAAAATAAGTTCATGAATATCTTTTTGCCCATCACCAGGTGTTAGAGCATTGAATTTGTTTGTTACGTTTGATACATTAGCTAATGCGTCTCTGAAACGCTGTTTTGATGTACTTAGCGTACTATCTTCATTAATTATCTTAGACATTTCACCCATAGAGGTTTCTAACTCTTTAGTTAAATCCATAACTTCAGTCTTATAAGCTTTTGCTGCTGGACTTTCTTTAGCAGTTTCTTGTTTGTCTGATGCATCTAGAGATGTATTATCTTTTAAATGGTCTTTAGATACCTCACAACCTCCACCCACAAGCATGAGTGCAAGTGCGAGATATACTAGTTTCATTGCTTTCATTTTAGTGTATTCTCCTTGTGATATTATTTGTTTCTCTAGTTAGGGCTCTCTTCATTACTTAAGCCAACTCATGTAAGGTGTCTACTTTTGATAATGTCAATTCAACACCTTCACGCATAGTCTCCATTTTATGGATTACTATTACCTAAAGCGATAACCGCAGAAATATATTCTTCATTTAATCCTTTTCGAATTATAGCCATACATGTCCCAGACTCATCACCTAAGAATGCTGTTTCTGGAACGCTATTTTTTAATATTTCACTAGTAAATGTAATGATTTCTCTTTCTGGATCTTGAGCATCTGTATAACGCTCTTTCTCTATTGCATCGACTGGAAGTATATTTTTTACTTCTGTCATGACATCGGATAATGAACGACTTTGTTTTCCTGATTGGGAAAATTGAAGGGTGATATTATTTGCTCTACCTTCTAAAAACATTGCTATAATATAATCGTTTGCAAATCTAGCGATTGAAGTGGACCCTTTATTTGAACCGTATTCTTTTACAAAGTTTTCTTCTGTATCACCGAGACCTGCTTTAACAGAAATTTTATTTGATTGTGTGGCTGGTAATTGTTTTTCCTTATCTGGTGTAGCTTCTTTCTTTTCTTTTTGTTGTTTCTCTTTTTCTTCAGCTTCGGCTTTTTCTTCAGCTTCTTTTTCAGCTTTCTGTTGTGCTTCTTCCTGTTTTTGTTTTTCTTCAGCAACCTTTTTCTTTTCTTTAGCTTGTTTAGCTTTTTCTTGTTCTTCTTTTTCCTGTGCTTTTTTCTCTTGCTCGTTAGCTTTCTTCTCTTTTTCCTTTTCAATTTTTTCTTTTTCTTGGTTTTCTTTTAATACTTTTTCTTCAGCTCTTTTTTTATCAATTGCAACTCGTTCTTCTGGAGTTATCGACTTGCTAGCAAACACGCTTGCTAAAATAAACGAAATGAATAATACCGGCAAGAAAATTAATATAACTCGACCTCTTGTTTTTGTGTTGCCAAAACGAACTACCTTTCCTGGTTTGATTAGGCCTATAATTAGTGCAATCACCGATAGTATTGACACTAATAAAAACAAAAACATTAATGCAGTAAACAAATAAAAACCTCCTTATATATGTAAATCAAAATATAATTATAACAGGAATAAATGGTTGAGTTACATAATTATTGTAAAAAATCTAATGTATACTTTCTTCAGCTCGCATAAACCCACATTCAAAAAACTTGTCCATTAAGTTACTTACAATCCTTTTGGATGAGTTATTGTATTAATGAAGAGTATGATAGACATGTATGGAAATGAAAATATATTTACAGTCTGCGAAATGGACATATAATAGAAGAAAAAAGAAATATTTATATTGTCATCACCCTGTTGGCGTCAACCT
>NZ_QNUB01000028.1:0-799 GCF_008042345.1 Bacillus sp. AR8-1 | reverse complement strand
ACTACTTCCGCAAGACATGTTTGAGATATTTTATTAAAAGTGCGGGTGAAGGGAGTCGAACCCCCACGCCAAAGGCGCTAGATCCTAAGTCTAGTGCGTCTGCCAATTCCGCCACACCCGCATATTTTATTAAAAATGGTGAGCCATGAAGGATTCGAACCTTCGACCCTCTGATTAAAAGTCAGATGCTCTACCAACTGAGCTAATGGCTCTTAATGGCTGGGCTAGCTGGATTCGAACCAGCGCATGACGGAGTCAAAGTCCGTTGCCTTACCGCTTGGCTATAGCCCATTAATTAAGAATGGTGGAGGGGGGCAGATTCGAACTGCCGAACCCGAAGGAGCGGATTTACAGTCCGCCGCGTTTAGCCACTTCGCTAAGCTCGGACATAAATGGTGGAGGATGACGGGATCGAACCGCCGACCCCCTGCTTGTAAGGCAGGTGCTCTCCCAGCTGAGCTAATCCTCCATTTGCCTGGCAACGTCCTACTCTCACAGGGACAAGGTCCCAACTACCATCGGCGCTAGAGAGCTTAACTTCCGTGTTCGGTATGGGAACGGGTGTGACCTCTCTGCCATCATTACCAGACTATATTCATTTAAGACAAGAATCATTTTAACTCATTTACTTCTATAAGTCAACAAGTTTTTTATATTCTTTCAAAACTAGATAACATTGCTACATATTATATGGTTAAGTCCTCGATCTATTAGTATTCGTCAGCTCCACATGTCACCATGCTTCCACCTCGAACCTATCAACCTGATCATCTTTCAGGGATCTTACTAGCTTACGCTA
>NZ_QNUB01000027.1:0-12512 GCF_008042345.1 Bacillus sp. AR8-1 | reverse complement strand
CTTTTAGGGGTCACTTCAGAGTATAGGCTCTTTTTCTTATTTATCCTAATTTAAACTTTTAACGAGCCACGAAAACCTCTGGCAGCATAGTAAGAGTCTGCTCCATTGTGGTACACGAAAACATGTCCGAAGCGATAATCGCAAAATAGAGCACCACCGAGTTCTCGAATATCTGAAGGTGTTTGTACCCAACTTGATGATTTCATGTCAAAATCCCCAAGTTGTTGCAATTCCCGATATTGTTCTTCCGTTAATAGTTCAATGCCCATAGCATTTGCAACATCAATAACATTATTTTCTGGTTTATGTTTTTTTCTTGATTCTAACGCTTCAAGATCATAACAAAGACTTCTGCGGCCTTTAGGACTCTCCTTTGAACAATCATAGAAAGTATATTCGTCCTTTTCTTCATCATAACCGACTACATCCGGCTCACCGCCAGTTACTTCCATTTCGTTAAGTGACCATAATTTTTCAGCATTAGCTTCTATCTTAGCTTCAACCTTAGCCCATTCAAGACCTTCATGGCGGTTCATATTTTTCTCAAAACGAGCTTGCAATACTTTCAATAACTCTTGACGTTTTTCTACTAGTAAGTCATTTTTATTTCCTGTCATATTAGTCCTCCCTGATGTGTGTACAGATATTAGTTTAAGTATATATTTTATAATAAATCATCTCAAGATGAAGACCGTTTCAGCCTTATGTCTTGTACAAACATCCATTATAAAGTTCTAAAACCCTCCATACTTTCTCCAAGAATATAGTGTGAAAACCACATCAAATTCTGCTTCATAATAGCTACATTCATTCCCGGCTGATTAGGACTATATGCCATTCCTTTAAATATAATTAATTCTGTATCCACTTCCATATCCATTAATCCTTGATATAGATCATATGCATTTGTAATTGGAATTCTTGCATCCTTTTCTCCATGCTGAATTAAGGTAGGCGTACAAGCTGATTCAATATACGTCATAGGTGATGTCTTCGTATATATCTCTGGATCATTCCATGGAGTATTTCCTAAATACATTCTAATAAAGTAAGGTATATCTGTATTTACATAATGGGTACTCCAGTTAGTGATTCCACCGCCAACTGAAATAGCTTTAAATCGACTACTAAATGTAGAACAGAAAGCTGATACATATCCACCGTTGCTCCATCCCATAACTCCTACTCTATCCTTGTCTACCATCCCTTTTTCTACTAGTTCATCCACTCCAGATATAACATCATCGTAGTCAGCAATCCCCTGTTTTCTATAGTTAGCTTTTAAAAATTCATTACCATAACCTGAACTTCCTCTGTAATTTGGTTCTAAAACGATAAAGCCTTTTTCAATAAACTGTTCAATCGGATATTTCTCATTGAAGCAGTCTGAAAATATCGGAAAAGACGCCCAAGCCGGACCGCCGTGAATTACTACTAATAAAGGATATTTTTTATTAGTATCAAACTCTACTGGCGTTGATAAAACACCTTCTATTTCAAGACTATCGCTACTTTTCCATGAGATGATTTCCCTGTTACTTCTAAGTTTCCCTTTGAAAAAGCTATTTTCATCCGTTATTTTTTTATCGTCTAAATAGATTTCAAAGGTTTCATTTGTTATTGCCTTATTGTAGGATATATATTTGCCATCCTTTGTTATAGAAGCATCCATTATAAAGCCATCTACTTTTTCGCTTAATATTTCCACAGTTCCATCTTCAGCTAGCAACCCAATAAGATAATTCGTTTTATTCTGCCATCTAATTAAAATCCCTTTAGCTGTCCACTGTAATGGCATAACCGTACTATCAAAATCTGTTAAAGGTTGAATTAGCTCTCCATTATGAATATCATATATCTCTAACGTACTATCTTGTATATAGTTTCTATAGTAATCCCTCTCTCTTATGCTTGCTGAGTAACAAATTTTGCTGCCCTCTGGAGAAAAGCAAACACTCCCTCCCAACAATTTATCCACATTCAGCTTTTGTAGCTCTCCAGGTTTAATATGGAGTATGTATAGATCTCCATTTATATAATCTGCCATATTTGAGCTTGGTGTCGCCATAAATACAACCTTTTTACCATCATTTGAAATATCAAATTCATGGATATGAAAATCCTTACCATCAGTTAATCGATAAACAACTCTGTTCTCATGTTCATCTGTATCACTTTGTATCACCTTTTCTATTTCAATGTAATATAAACAATTATTCTGGTGTTCCTTACTTACATGATCGAAATCTCCATATAATTCCTTACGTTTCTTTATTTCCTCACATTCTTTTGACTGTGCAACATAATAAAAACCTTTGCCAGCAGGATCCCATTTGAATGTACTAATTCCTTCCTTCTCATCAGTAATTTGAACCTCGCTATAACCATCTAGCGACTTAACAAATATCTGATTTTTCCCATCACCAACTGGACTAAGATATGCGATACACTTAGCATCTGGAGACCATAATGGGTGTGTACTATCTATATCCCCATTTGATAATGGGTAACTCTGCTTCTTATCTTTTTCATATATCCATACATGATTCCTATATGTATTGTCTTTCCAATCAGCCGTCTTCTTTACAAATGCTACGTTTTTACCATCATCACTTATGTTTGTACTTGATAAGGTTGGTAATGAAATAATCTCTTCTATACTTAGATATGTTTTTTTAATCGTTTTCATCAATATCCCCCCTGAAATGTCCATAAATCTCTCGTCTCTTTTTGTCGTAATAAAAGAAATTGTTCATGAATACTTAAAATAATAACGAAAAATTCAGATAAATAAAAGTGAATTCGATAAAGTAAAACTTTAATCTATAGGGTTCTATCCACTTACCAATTCTAGATGTTATTTTTCGACACAAAAACACCCCTTTAGATAAAATATCTAAAGGGGTGCAAATTTGTAAATTTATTTTAAAGCTACAACTATATTTATTAACCTACCAATCTCCTACTCAACAGTAACAGACTTAGCTAAGTTACGTGGCTTATCAACGTCACACTCGCGGTGAAGTGCTGCGTAGTATGAAATAAGTTGTAATGGAATAACTGCTACTAGCGGTGCTAGTGCTTCGTGTACAGCTGGTAATACGAAGCTGTCTCCTTCCATTTCTAAGCCTTTCATTGAGATGATACATGGGTTAGCTCCGCGTGCTACTACCTCTTTCACGTTGCCGCGAATTCCAAGGTTTACGTGCTCTTGTGTAGCAAGTGCGATAACTGGTGTACCATTTTCGATTAAAGCGATTGTACCGTGTTTTAACTCTCCTCCAGCGAATCCTTCTGCTTGGATGTAAGAGATTTCTTTTAGTTTTAACGCACCTTCTAATCCTACGTAGAAGTCTACGCTACGTCCGATGAAGAAACAGTTACGCGTTGTCGCTAAAAATTGTTTTGCTAATGCGTCCATTTCTTCTTTTTGATCACAAAGTTCTATCATTGCATTTGCTACAAGTCCTAGTTCGTGTGTTAAATCGAAATCAAGAACTTCACCTTTTGCTTTAGCAATATCAGCTGCTAAAATTGAAAGTACTGCAAGCTGTGCTGTGTAAGCTTTCGTTGATGCAACTGCAATTTCTGGTCCAGCATATAACGGAAGTGTATAATCAGCTTCACGAGAAAGAGTAGAACCAGGCACGTTTGTAATTGTTAATGCTTTATGACCCATTTCATTTGTTTGTACAAGTACTGCACGGCTATCAGCAGTTTCACCACTTTGTGAAATGTAAATGAAGAATGGTCTTTCTGTTAATAATGGCATGTTGTAAGAGAATTCACTTGCTACATGCACTTCAACTGGCATTTTTGCAAACTTCTCGATAAATTGTTTTCCAACAAGACCTGCATGATAGCTCGTTCCACATGCAATGATGTAAATACGATCGCTATCTAAAATCGCATTGCGAATGTCTTGATTTAATTCAATCTCGCCATTTTCATCTTGATACTTTTGAATTATATTACGGATTACAAGTGGTTGCTCATCGATTTCTTTAAGCATGAAATGAGGGTATGTTCCTTTTTCAATATCACTTGCATCTAATTCCGCTGTAAACGGTGCACGTTCAATCGTTTCACCTTGTAAGTTTTTAATTGTAATACTTTCTTTCGTTACGATTACGATTTCTTTATCCATTAACTCAATAAATTGATCTGTAACTTGTAACATCGCCATAGCGTCGCTCGCCACAACATTAAAGTTGTCACCAACACCTACTAATAGCGGGCTTTTGTTTTTAGCAACATAAATCATGTTTGGATTTTCAGCATCAAGTAATCCGATTGCATAAGAGCCATGTAAAAGAGATAGCGTATTACGGAACGCTTCTTCTACACTTAATCCTGTGCTCACTTGTTGTTCCATAAGCTGTACGATAATCTCTGTATCTGTTTCACTTACGAACGTTACATCTTGTAAATATTCCTTTTTCACTAATTCATAGTTTTCAATTACACCGTTATGAACTAGTGTAAAGCGTTTTGATGTACTTTGATGCGGATGCGCGTTTACTTTACTTGGAACACCGTGTGTAGCCCAGCGTGTGTGTCCGATACCTACGCTTGCTGCTACATTCTCATCTACGATTTCACGAAGTTTTGCGATACGGCCTTTTTCTTTGTATACAACAACACCGTTCTCTGCTTGTACTGCAATACCTGCTGAATCATATCCACGATATTCTAGCTTTTCTAAACCTTTTAATAAAATTTCCTTTGCATCTTGCTCTCCAATAAATCCTACGATTCCACACATGTTTAGTCGCCGTTACAAATGCTTACACTGCTCTGCGAACATGTAACGACATAGTCCGATACCATTTTTATTTATACTAAAAAACGGATTACATATTGCTAGCCCTGTAAGCTTGTAACGGCTTTCACCTTCCTCTCGATTGGGTTTAAGTCCGTATATACTTATACAGCTAGTTTTCATCCGTTCCTCTTCTCTCATCACACTTTCACCTTTGTCCACTAAGTCACCTTAATGATTTAAGTAAAAGTTTGCGGTTGTGATGAACAACCGGGAGTCATCCGCCGAAATCTCGATAAACCCCACCTCGTCAACTACACTATTTGTAGTTCTGGCGCTTTTATAATTTACAATATTTCCTTTGAGAAAAAGAACAAGACCATCTTATAACAAACATGGATAAACCGTCAATGAAATTTTTTTCATCGTCTATAAAACATATGAAAAAGGAGCACTTTTTGTGCTCCTTTTTCATATAAATTCAGCTAATTACTCAGCGCCAACTTCGGCTTTCACAACTTCTACAATGCGATGTACATATGCATCACAAACTTCTTGTGTTGGTGCTTCTGCCATTACACGAATAAGTGGCTCTGTTCCAGATGGACGAACAAGAATACGGCCATCACCGTTCATTTCTTCCTCTACAACACGAATAATTTCTTTAATTTTTTCATTTTCTAATGCTAATTTTTTATCTGTTACACGAACGTTTACTAGCAATTGTGGGAATTTCGTCATTTCTCCTGCAAGCTCAGATAATGGTTTTTTCGTCATTTTCATGATGTTTACAAGTTGAAGTGCACTTAACATTCCGTCACCAGTTGTAATGTAATCAAGTAAGATAATATGGCCTGATTGTTCTCCACCTAAGTTGTAACCACCGCGTTTCATCTCTTCCATTACATAGCGGTCACCAACTGCTGTTTTATCACTTGTAATATTGTTTGCTTCAAGTGCTTTGTAGAAACCTAAGTTACTCATAACAGTTGAAACAACTGTATTATGTTTTAATTGACCAGTTTCTTTCATGTACTTCGCACAAATAAACATAATTTGATCACCGTCAACGATGTTTCCTTTTTCGTCTACAGCAATTAAACGGTCGCCATCGCCATCAAAAGCAAGTCCAATATCCGCACCTTTTTCTTTTACCAATTCAGCTAAGCCTTCTGGATGTGTAGATCCTACACCCTCGTTAATATTCATACCGTTTGGAGAAGTTCCCATTGTTGAAATATCAGCTTCTAGGTCTGCAAATAAGTATGGAGCTAGAGAAGAAGTTGCACCATGTGCACAATCTAAAGCGATATGTAGGCCAGAGAAATCTTCTTCAACAGTTTGTTTAATGTACTGTAAATATTTTTGTCCACCTTCAAAGTAATCGCTCACTTGTCCAAGATTAGTACCTGTCGGACGTGGTAGTTCATCAACTTCTTTGTCTAATAAAGCTTCAATCTCAGCTTCTTGCTCATCTGTTAATTTAAAGCCGTCTGAACCAAAGAATTTAATACCATTATCTTGTACTGGATTATGAGATGCAGAAATCATAACACCTGCTTGTGCATCTAGTGCTTTTGTTAAATAAGCAACGCCCGGTGTAGAAATAACGCCAAGGCGCATTACTTCTGCTCCAGTTGATAATAGACCTGCTACTAAAGCTCCTTCTAACATATGGCCAGATACACGTGTATCACGACCGATAATTACTTTTGGACGATCTGTATCTTTTGTTAATACATAACCACCAAAACGCCCAATTTTGAAAGCTAATTCAGGTGTTAACTCCTTATTTGCAACTCCACGTACTCCATCTGTACCAAAATATTTACCCATTATGATTCGCTCCTTTTTCTTGCTCTTTTTGATTATGGTTATCTACCGTTGGTTCTTGACTAGTTTCTTTATCTTTATCTTTATCTTGATTTTGGTTTTGATTATTTTCCTGTTCCGTTTCTTTTTCTTGATTGGATTCAGGATTTTTTGGCTTCTCATTTTGATTTTCTTGATTGGTGTTTGAATCCGGTTGTTGACCGTTACCTTGTACTTCTTTATCTGGTTTTTCTTTCTTTACAATAGTAACTTTAGCACTTTTTTGTTTTGGCTCTATTGAAATATTACCAGGTCCACTCACTTGAATAGAAATATCTTTCGTCCCTGAAGATACATTTTGCAAATTAATTACCGCTGTTATTTGGGCAGCTGTTATTTTATCTACTATACTTGCTTCTCCTGAAATATCAACACTTATCTTTCCATCTTGCGGCGAAATTAGCTGAGCCGTAACATCTTTAGAAAGTCCATTTTTTTGGATTGGGATGCCATCAATCGTTTTTGTTTTCGTTTGTTTTGTTTTTTGCACTCCCACCGAAACCTTCACTTGATTCGGTTTTGCACTGGTTACACCCTTGGGTAATAAAACAGAGGCATCGAATGTTGTAGACTCTGTCAATTGACTAAGATCTACTTCGACCCCCTCTAGCGATTGTATATTATCCAAAATATCTTTTGGACCAGCTATTGTTACTTCTCTCGGCTCGACACTGATATTTGTAACTGCCAATCCTTCTGCTAAACTCCCCTTCTTCGTATACGTTACAGGAACAGTTTTTTCAGTATTATTGGCTGTAGTTTGCGTTGCCACATTCAATGTTACACTAATTTTAGATGGACTTGTTCTTACATTTAAACGTTTTCCTTCTTTATTGTATAATGTAACTTCGGGCGTTTTTGTAACAGTTTTATTAACACCTTTTAAATCAACATACGCTTTGGCAGATGAAATGCTTTCAATTTCTTCTTTCGTCCCAACTACCTCAACAGTATCCGGTTTAATGCTTGATTTTTCGAGAGTAGCCCCCGCTGGCATTTGATCCTCATTTGATAATTTCAAATCTACATGAACATATTTTCTCGCCTTTTCATGAAGAGTAACTTTAATTGTTGATGGCTGAACTGTTCCTTTCACATCGTCTGGAAGCCCGTTCGTTTTTAAAGAAATCTCATAAGTTCCTTTTGGACTATCTCGCAAATCAATTGGTATGTCAAATTGTTTTTTTGCTTTTGCTGTAGCAACTGATGCTTTTGGGCCTTCTAACTTCACCTTAACGCCCTCTGCTGGAATACCACTTACAATATATTTCTCCTCATCATACTTAAGATTAATCTCATAATTAGTTAATGTTTCTTTCGTATCATTTGCAAAAGGTAATATACCTGATGTCGTATTTTTCTCAGTTAACGTCGCTGACATAAAAAGCATACACGCCAATAGTAATGAGATCCCTTTTAAAAACCAATGATTCTCCATTAACTTATCCATGACGCTTTCTCCTCCAATTCCATAAAGACGAAGAAGTCGTTTTTTCGTTCCCACTAAATTCAGCTAATAACATATCCTTCAGCTGTTCTGTCTTCAAATCACGATGCAACTTACCATTTTTCGTTAAAGAAATTTGACCAGTTTCTTCAGACACAACTACTGTAATACTATCAGTAACTTCACTAACTCCCATTGCAGCACGATGCCTAGTTCCTAATTCTTTAGAAATAAACGGACTTTCTGATAATGGAAGATAGCATGCTGCTGCTTTAATTGTACTTCCTTGCATAATTACCGCTCCGTCATGAAGAGGTGTATTTGGAATAAAAATATTAATAAGTAATTCCGATGATACGTTTGCATTCAGCGGAATACCCGTTTCCACATAATCACCCATACCGGTCTCTTTTGACAAAGTAATTAATGCACCTATTCTACGTTTCCCCATATATTCGGTTGCTTTTGCTATCGCTGTTGCAACCATTTCAGGTTCATCATCCTCATGCGGTCCAACACGCGAAAATAAACTCCCGCGCCCTAGCTGCTCAAGTGCTCTTCGCAATTCTGGCTGAAAGATAATAATAACGGCTAAAAATCCCCATGTTAATACTTGTTCAGTTAGCCAAGATAACGTATGCAATTCAAGGAAAATACTAATCATCTTAACGACAATGATAACTGTAATCCCTTTTAAAAGTTGAACAGCTTTCGTCCCTCGGATTATGAGAATCAGCTTATATATAATAAACCATACAATGGCAATATCTAATGCCGTACTAAGATATTTCAAAATGGTCGTATCTTCAAAAGGCATGCTATCCCTTCCTCCTACTTACGAGCAATTCTATCCATATATTGAAATATTGTTTTATGCTCTATCTGTATGTATTTCCAACAACTAGTTAATTATACCATACATGAAACAAACGACAATTACAAACAACCCCCTTTAGCTCAAATTGGTAAGATGTCAAACATTTTTATCTTACAGTATAATATAAATCATTATTATACGCCTATTTTCAAATAAAAAAAGCAACTTCTCAGTTGCTTTTCTTACATTTATTTTAGTTTTTCACCGAATAAAGAACCCATTAAAGCAACTGCTGTTGTTGCCGTTCTATTTCTCTCATCTAAAATCGTATTTACCTCAACAAATTCAGCAGATGTGATAATATCCGCTTCTGCTAACATTTCCATCGCCAAGTGGCTTTCACGATAAGATAAACCACCAATTACAGGCGTCCCAACACCTGGTGCATCATGAGGATCAAGACCATCTAAATCTAATGATAAGTGTACACCATCAGTATGAGATAAATATGCGATTGTTTCTTCCATAACAGCCGTCATCCCCATACGATCAATTTCATGCATTGAGAACACTTTAATACCTTCATTGCGAATGAAATCTTTTTCTCCTTCATCCAATGCACGCGCACCGATAATTACGACATTCTCTTTTTTCACCTTTGGATATGCTCCATATAAATCTACAAGTGAAGAATGTCCATAACCTAAACTTGCTGCAAGTGACATACCGTGAATATTTCCAGATGGTGAAGTTTCCTCTGTATTTAAATCACCGTGTGCATCATACCAAATAACACCTAAGTTTTTATAATGTTTTGCTACACCAGCTAATGTACCGATAGCAATACTATGGTCACCACCTAATACAAGTGGAAAACGACCTTCTTCTATAATATGATCCACCTTACTTGCTAATTCATTACATACAGTTGCAACTTGTGTAAGGTTTCTTAATTTTGTATTTTCATCTATCTCTTTTTCTCTCTCTATACGTATATCTCCCATATCTTTAACGTTATATCCAATTTCTTCAATTCTTTCAATTACCCCTGCATAACGGATTGCGCTCGGTCCCATATCAACGCCACGACGCATCTGCCCTAAATCCATTGGAACTCCAATAACTGAGATTTCTTTTTTCATAGATAGTATCCCCCTTCTGTGCCTTCACTAAATATTTTAAATCTTTTATATAGTCTGACTCAACTCGACATTTTTCTGTATGGATATACAAATTATTCACTTATATTCACGTTGAAAATCAAATTTCAAGACTATTCTATGTATAAAGTTAACTTAATGAAACAATCACAATCACTATTATTAAATAATAATAAAAAAACAACCCTACATTTAGAAGTTTTTTTCTGAAGCTATTTTCCATACTGTTGCAATATTCTTCGTTGTCATTTCAATATTTTCTTCTGCTACTCTATATGCTTCTTCTAGTGTCATCGGTCTCGTTGTAATACTAAATACCGCATCTATTCCTTTCTCGTACACGGCTGAATAATCAGATGATACAGACCCTCCAATGGCAATTACAGGCACAGAAAAACGTTTCGCACGCCCCGCAACACCAACAGGAGCCTTCCCATATGCAGTTTGTTCATCTATTCTACCTTCACCAGTTATAATGAGATCTGCATCTTCTATATGTTTATCGAAATTTGTATAATCCAATACAATTTCAATGCCCTTTCGCAAGTCTCCCTTTAGCACTGAAATAACAGCCGCTCCCATTCCTCCTGCTGCCCCTGCACCAGGTATTTCAGATACATCAGAAGATACATATCTTTTAAGGATATTCGCATAATGTTTTAAATTCTCATCTAGCTCTTTCATCATCTCTACATTCGCACCCTTTTGTCTCCCAAATACGAAAGATGCTCCCTGCATTCCGACTAATGGATTATCCACATCACATGCCGCTTCTATCTTTATCCCCTTTAAGCGTGGGTCCATTTGTGAAAAATCAATAGCAACAATCGAATGTAACGTACCTCCAGATGGATCTATTACTTCACCCTTGTCATTTATAAATCTTACTCCTAAAGCTGCTAACATGCCTGCCCCACCATCATTTGTAGCACTTCCTCCAAGTCCTAAAATTATGTACTCCGCCCCTTGATTTAGCGCATGTAATATAAGTTCTCCTGTTCCTTTTGTCGTTGTAATAAGTGGGTTTCGCTTTTCAACTGGAACGTGCTGTAATCCTGATGCTGCTGCCATTTCAATAAACGCTGTCTTTTTATCTTTAGACACGCCATAAAAAGCTTGCACACTTTCTCTAAGCGGTCCTGTCACACTAATTGATATAATTCTCCCCCCTGTAGCATCAACAAGCGATTCAACCGTCCCTTCTCCTCCATCTCCAATTGGTATTTTCACATACTTTGCATTAGGAAAAATTGCTCTAAAACCTCTTTCAATAGCTTCACATACTTCTATAGCTTTTAGGCTTTCTTTATATGAATCAGATGCAATAACAACTTTCACAATTATCCCCCATCCCTTATTTTTACGTTTTCTTCATTTTAAACGATAAATATAAAAGTTGTCTATTTAAACACAAAGAACATACCATTTGCTATTTAAAATAGCTTTTTGGTGGAGCCTAGCGGGATCGAACCGCTGACCTCCTGCGTGCAAGGCAGGCGCTCTCCCAGCTGAGCTAAGGCCCCAAAGTAATAAAGGGAAGACGGGATTCGAACCCGCGACCCCACCTTGGCAAGGTTGTATTCTACCACTGAACTACTTCCGCGAAAATGGTGAGCCATGAAGGATTCGAACCTTCGACCCTCTGATTAAAAGTCAGATGCTCTACCAACTGAGCTAATGGCTCGTAAATGGCTGGGCTAGCTGGATTCGAACCAGCGCATGACGGAGTCAAAGTCCGTTGCCTTACCGCTTGGCTATAGCCCATTAATATTTACTAGTATGGTTATCTTCTCAAAAAAATAAACCCTTTCAGGTTATTTTTAAGAAAATGGTGGAGGGGGGCAGATTCGAACTGCCGAACCCGAAGGAGCGGATTTACAGTCCGCCGCGTTTAGCCACTTCGCTACCCCTCCGACATTTAAACATATATGGTGGAGGATGACGGGATCGAACCGCCGACCCCCTGCTTGTAAGGCAGGTGCTCTCCCAGCTGAGCTAATCCTCCAAAAGTGGTGACCCGTACGGGATTCGAACCCGTGTTACCGCCGTGAAAGGGCGGTGTCTTAACCACTTGACCAACGGGCCAAAAATTTAAAAACTTTTCCAAGCTTCCAACCGGGCTTGAACCGGTGACCTCTTCCTTACCATGGAAGTACTCTACCAGCTGAGCTATGGAAGCATAATGGCTCCGCAGGTAGGAATCGAACCTACGACCGATCGGTTAACAGCCGATAGCTCTACCGCTGAGCTACTGCGGAATAATACAAGCCTGGCAACGTCCTACTCTCACAGGGACAAGGTCCCAACTACCATCGGCGCTAGAGAGCTTAACTTCCGTGTTCGGTATGGGAACGGGTGTGACCTCTCTGCCATCATTACCAGACTTTTATCATTATACACATTCTTTTCAGAATGTCAAAAGGAATTTTAAATATATATTCCTTCAAAACTAGA
>NZ_QNUB01000026.1:0-59367 GCF_008042345.1 Bacillus sp. AR8-1 | reverse complement strand
TTTTTATATCCCCCTTTTAAATTAGATTAAATATGATATTTTTGTGTTTAAACCACCTCCTTAAAATTACTATCTTAAATCTAGGTTTACCTAGATCAATTATTTAATAATGTTTCTTCTTTTAATTTTTTAGTTTTCTTTATAAAACTATTAATATTGATAATTGGTAACCAATATAATGGATTTGAATATAAAATCCCGTTTAAAGCTAATATTATTCCTGCACTTCCAGAATATAAATCATCAGACAAACGATAGCAAAAGTTACCTGGGAATAGAGTATGATTTTCTTTATGAATAAGGAATAAATCTAATTTGCTAATTGCTAGTTTTATATTTTTTTCAATTTCTTTTGCACTATCTTCCATGATATGAGGCAACAATAAAAAGCCACCTGCTCCATTAAATAATCCTCCACTAAATGTAGATCTAAATTCGTTTAGATTAACGATTAATTTTAATTCTTCTTGGTAAAGACCCTGGCCACTTACATGATTTAAATACCATATGGCTACTCCAATTCCGATAGTTCCACCTGATAAATATGGTAATAAGCGATCTCTTTCGTCAATCGTTTGTAAAACACTCATATTTTTATCTTCCTTGGTGTTTTTTAAATCACAATCAATTAAATCTTTAGCTTTATAATAATATGCTTGATTTTTAGTTATTGAATATAAGGCTGAATAAAACAATGATATACCAGACCAACCGTCAATCAACCCGATTGGAATAGATTCCCAATCTTTAGAAATTAAACTTTTATTTTCACTTATAAAAGCGTTAATCTTGCTCGCTAAAAATTCCGACTTTTCTAAATATTCATTATTATATTCTTCCAAATACAAACTTAGTAAGGCAAGTCCTATTCCAGCCAAACCAGATCTTAAAGATATATCTCCAAAATCTAATTTATCAAAAAACTCATTAAATAACTCTAGGGATTCCTCTCTATAATCTAGCTCATATAATGTTGTCGCAATACCAGCTTTTCCAATGAATAGCCCTTGCTGCTCTTCGGCATACATATTTTCAATTAAGTAATTTTCAATCCAATCAATTACTTTTCCATCTACATTTCCTGTTCTACAAAGGGCCAGGGCGGCACCAGCTCCACCAGTAAGCACATTTATTTGCCCACCTGGACTTTCATACTGTCTAATATCACCATAGATTAATCCCTTTTCAGGTATTAAATTTTTTAAAATACCTTTTCTTAGCCTTTCTATTATTAAATTTATATTATCTGTTACCCCTTTTTTTGAATCATCTATAAACTTATATTCTCTCTCTTTAGTTTTTGATAAATATCTATCACATAAGATTTCTACATCTCTTACATAAGAATAGAAATCTTCACCAAACTCTTGTTCAATCCAATGATTATGATAATTATTTAAATTTACCTCAAGCTCACTAACAGGACCAATAGGTAATACACAAAATCTCAAAATTCTCTTTATTGCATACCAATCTCTCTCTTTATGATTTTTATTTTTGTCATTAGCAAACCCAATTGTTTGCATAACTGCTTTTTCTATATTGTCTTTATTAGTTGCTGATTCAAAATCAATAAGTTTCAAATCTAAATCTGGTGTAATTAATATATTAGATGGTTGCAAATCTCCCATACCAACACCTTTTTTATGCATTTCTTCAACCGTATTAATTAAACTATTTATGATAACTTTTACATTATTTAAATATATTTTTTTATCACTTATACGATGAAATGGATAATTCCTTGCAATCCACGCTTGCAGATCATACCCCTCTACATATTCCTCTACAAGAAATAGGTGTTTCCAAGATTTAAAATAATCAATAACATCTACTACACCCTCAATATCCGCAAGTTTAGTTAAAGCTTCATATTCTGTGTTCAATCTGTCTATAGCATCTCTATACTGACCGTCCAATCCTACCTTTGGCCTCGCTTCTTTGATAACTACCTTTTTCTTATCTACTTTCCTTTCTGCTAAATAAATTCCTCCTCCATTAGAGTATCTAAGCACTCCTTGAAATTCGTACTCCTCAAATTTTTTGTCCTCCTCATTATCTTCAGATAAATTATTTTTTGAATCCAAAAATTGATTAAATTCCTGTACAAACTCAGGTGCTTGATAATAGGCTTTACGATGATCTGGAATTAAATTTCCTGATTTATCTCTAATACAGAGCTCACCTTTTTCATTGTATATACTACTAAATCCTCCGTATCTATAATAAATATTACTATTCTTCCAAGACTTATCATTTAAGATATAAGGACCATTCTCATAATTTTTAGTTTCTTCATACAATAAATTCAATAATTCAAAGAATTCTTCTTCAGTTGGAGTGTATATTGCAATGAATTTTCCTGATGTTATTCTATCTCCATTTTTCGAATTAATATTCATTAAAGTTTGTTTATCGATAATATGTTTAAAAGCAATTTGACGCTCAATTAATATTTTACTTACTACCTCTAAAATCTCTTGTGCATTCTCCATCGTTGCACTGATATGAATCTTCCAGCCCTGTTCTCTTATTTTTTTATCTTTAAAATTATAAAATTTCCACGGTGAATTCTCCGCTTTAACAGTAATACAATTACTAGGTATTTCCTTTACCTCATATTCATCTACATTAGTAGTCAAATTACTTTCGACATAATAATTTGAATCATTATTCATATACTTAAAATAAACTAGTTTTTTGTCCATTATAATTACTTACCCCTTTCGATTTTATTTTTCTGATTATTCCGTTAAACTGATAATTTATTAGTCACTTATTTAATTTAACAAATAGTTTTATTTCAGTAATACAGCATATCCTTGTCTTAATATTCACTGAAGTTGTAATTGCTGTTTACTAGTCTGAGTTTGAAATTGTTGTTCACAAAACTGCTTGTATAGTTTATGAGTCTTTTGTAACTCCCCATGCTTTCCTTGCCCTGTTATTCTCCCATCCTCCATAAAGATAATATTTTCAGCGTCAATAATTGTAGATAACCTATGGGCTATAATAATAGCTGTTCTACCTTTTGTAATTTCCTTCATAGCAGAATGAACTATTTCTTCTGATTGGCTATCAAGATTAGCGGTCGCTTCATCTAATAAAATTATTTCTGGATTCTTCAGAAACATTCTTGCGATTGCAATTCTTTGTCTTTGTCCACCAGACAACCCCCCTCCTTTTTCACCAATGTACGTGTCTAATCCATTAGGTAATTTTTCTATAAATCCCCAAGCGCAAGCCATTTTACAGGCTTCTATTAACTTGTCCTCACTTGGTTGTTCAGCTAATCCAAAGATTAAATTCTCTCTCACATTCCCGCTAATCAAGCTATGTTCTTGAGAAACATAACCTATTTGTGAACGCCAGGACATTAGAGAAAAGTTTTCAATATCTTCTCCACCAATACAAATCTTCCCACTACTAGGTTTATAAAATCTCTCTAATAAAGAAATTAACGTTGTTTTCCCACTACCGCTAGGACCAACTAAAGCATAAGTACTACCTCCTTGAATAGTCAGATTAATATTTTGCAAGGAAAATGAAACATTCTCTTGATTGCTGTATCGAAAACTTATATCTTTAATTTCTAAATCTTTATCAGTCAAGCTTAAAACCTTTCCTTTATCTTGACTTTCTTCTTCTTCAGACAGCAATTGAGAAATTCTTTCTGTCGCACCTTTTGTTTTTTGTAATTGCGTAAAGAATAATCCAAAATTTGCAATAGGTCCCATGAGATAAAAAATTAGTGTTAAAAATGCAATAAATGTGCCTGATGTTAGGTCACCATTAGCCAATTTGACTCCACCATAACCAATAATGGTAACGATAATAATCATCATGATTAAATTAAGGATTGGATTCACCATAACTATCCATTTAGATTGTCTTATACCAATATTCTTTAAATCCTTTATATCTTCCATTCCTTTAACTATTTGATAATTTTCCGCTGTAAAAGATTTAATCAACTTAATTTCAGAAATCATTTCTACAGCACTAACATTTAATTTTGCTGTTGACTTTTGAATACTCTTAGAGAATTTTGATAAAATTTTCCCTAGAGGAATGAAAAATAATAGAAATACTGGAATAGCAATAATTATTATTAATGTTAATTCCCAATCATAATAAAATAACCAAAATCCACAAAATAATATCATCAATATTGCATTAATAAATTGGGAGAATGAATTACTGACCAAGTCGTATATAACAGTGGTATCATTTACTACTCTACTTGCTATGTCCCCTGATCGGTTCTTATCATAAAATTCAGTTGGCAATTTAACAATTTTAACCCAAGTTATTTCACGAAGATTTGCAACAACTTTCAATCCGACTACACTTAATAAATAACTTCCTATTGCACCAAGAATCGTTCCACTAAGAAATAATGCTATAAATCCTAATAAAACAATTCCATTGAAAGTTCCAGAAGCAGCGTAAGAATCGATCAGATTTTTCAGAAAATTAGGGATAAAACTTGAGATTATTGCACTAATAGAAGCAATAATAATAGCAAAAGTAAAAAGACGTATATTAGGTTTAGTTTTTCTAATTATTTCAAAAAAATCTTTCCAATTACCATTAGTTTTTTTCATTTTCTCACCTTTTCTATTTTCGAAGTAACTATTGTTATCATAATTTTAGATTTTCGGTGAATACTATTAGTGTTAAAAGTGTGAGCTTGATAAAACTTTTTAAGCTTGTATCATATTAATATATTCACTAAGCTTTTCAAAATCTTATTATTCCAGACTTTAAGCTGTATCATTGATAGCCTTTTATGCTGATAAATAGCTAACTAAGTATTTTATGTTTTAAAACTATGGATATTTTTTGTTCGATCAAACTGTATTTGTATGTATTTAAAGATGTAGGATTTACTAATTATAAAGTTTGCAAAAGACCCCATTTTCTTTATGGTTTTTGCTATTCTTGATGGAATATCTGTGGCGAGGGCTATCATCGGATAAAATATTTTTCGGAAAATTATGTATTTATACTCATTTTTTCCTAGCCCTATTTTTTGAGAGTAAATTCATAGAGGTCAAGAAAGTCAGAATGCTTCAAATCACCTGCTTAAGAGGGATGAACTTCTGCCTATTCATAAAATTAGTTAGATAAGAAACTCTAATCCAGTCTCTTTTGATGCAAGAACGAATGTTTTATAATAACAGTATTACATTACACTACTACATCTTTAAGTATATCTGTGAATTTTCCTTGAGGGAATTCTAGATCATTTTATATTCTGCGCATGTTAATTATGATTAAGTTAATATACATAGTGCTTTATATATACGCCTCATCTGGAACCCTCAAGTATTTAAACATTCGTCATTGCCTAAAACAAGATAAACAATTAAGAGGTAAGTTCTAGTTCAAATTTCCCTCCACCAATACTCTAATAAAACTAGAGGCAAACACAACCCCTTTCTCATTTTATTTATCTATACAAATAAAATGAAATTATACACTTTGAAATAGTTTTTTTTTACTTTTTTACCAAAAACAAGAACACAAACATATTATGCACTACTTTTATTATAATCGTCAATAAAAATTTGAAATTTTTTCCTTAAATAGATTTTACTATACTTTTGTTACTCCGGCTAAATTTCTTTATAACGATAATTTTCTATTCATAGGGATGATGGTTGTCTTATGAATCATTCCACCTCACAAGATAGTAGACATCTGCTCTAGAAAATAAATCAATTGGCACGTATGCTAATCTCATATAAAAGTTTTCTGAAGGAGAGCGAGCTTTTATATATGGTAAATTAAGGTATATAAATACCCATAAATTAGAATAAATACTTTCCAGATATAATTATAAAATTTACTAAAACTACCTCAAAAGCCTCTTTAAATAACTAAAACCCACGGAGAAAATTTATTTTCTTCGTGGGTTTTAGTTCTATTTTCTACTTATTTCCCGAAATAGTAGGCCCTAAAAATCAGTCTAAACTCAATTGTTATCTTCTCCAAGCCTGTAATGAAACAACGTGTATCTGTTCATTGCTAATGAACAGAATATAAAACAATTTATAAAACACAAGAATGTTCCCACTGAAATGTTCCGTATGGTAATTGAAATTAATTCAGAGGGAACATTCAAAATCTATTACTTAAAGTAACCAACTGCTCCATCTGCTCCATCTGCTCCATCTGCTCCATCTGCTCAATTCTAACTCTTTATTCTTTTAACTTTAACAACGCACAGCACAGCACTCCACGCCTGCAGCATGCATATGTCACCCAAAGTTGCTTGTGGTTTATTACATCTTTAAGACCTTCTTCTTTCAAAAACAAACTTTTCCTTCTGCAAAGGCACTCAAAACTAAATAAAATAAGTACCCATAAATTGATGTAATTAATCCATTCCCTCCTAACTTTCAAAAATTACATCACTTCACTATCCCCTCCCTACCTCATCAACACTATCCTCAAACCTATCCAACAAAGCACGCACCTCATCAGTAGATTTCGTGCTCATCAATTGATTTCTCAATTCAGCAGCCCCAGGGAAGCCTTTTACATAAATTTTGAAGAAGCGATGAAGCCCTGTGATTGAGCGTGGCAGTACTTCTGCATATTGATCTTGTAAATCCAGCTGTAGTCTTAAAAGATCTAGATGTTCTTTACTGCTATGCTCTCTTGGCTCTTTTTCAAAAGCAAATGGATTTTTGAAGATTCCTCGTCCGATCATTACGCCATCAATGCCGTATTTTCCAGCAAGTTCCAGCCCCATTTTACGATCAAGGATGTCTCCATTGATTGTTATTAACGTATTTGGTGCAATGCGGTCACGTAATTTTTTTATTTCCGGAATTAGTTCCCAATGCGCATCTACTTGGCTCATTTCTTCTCTTGTGCGTAAATGAATAGAAAGGTTTGCAATATCTTGTTTGAAAATGTGCGTTAACCAATCTTCCCACTCGCTTAACTCTTTAAAGCCAAGTCTTGTTTTTACGCTGACAGGTAGTCCGCCCGCTTTTGCTGCTTGGATAAGTTCTGCTGCAACGTCTGGACGTAGAATAAGGCCACTACCTTTTCCTCTTGATGCAACGTTCGGAACTGGGCAACCCATGTTAATATCGATACCTTTAAATCCTAGCTCTGCCATACCGATACTCATTTGACGGAAGTATTCAGGATTGTCTCCCCAAATATGTGCTACCATCGGTTGTTCGTCTTCTGTAAAAATTAAACGGCCACGTACACTTTTCATACCTTCTGGATGACAATAGCTATCCGAGTTTGTAAACTCTGTGAAGAATACGTCCGGACGACCTGCTTCACTTACTACGTGACGGAAAACAACGTCTGTCACATCTTCCATTGGTGCAAGTACGAAAAATGGTCGTGGTAATTCACGCCAAAAATTATCTATCATTTCAAATTCAAATCCTCTCACTATGAATACAATTTCAAAATCTCAATTTATAATTTGTGAAAATCAGCAATATTTATTTTAACTAAAATCGCTTATGAATGGTATTTTTGTAAACCAAAAAGCAGGTGGTATAGATTTTTCCTATATCAACTGCTTTCCTATTATACTAACTTAAGCCAAGCCACACACTCCACATGCGTCGTATGCGGGAACATATCAACAGGTTGTACTTCCTGTGTTTTATATCCGCCTTCTTCTAGTACTTTTAAATCACGTGCTAATGTTGCTGGGTTACACGATACGTATACGACGCGGTTTGACTTCATGTCGATGATTGTGTTTAGTAATGCTTCGTCACAGCCTTTACGCGGTGGGTCTACGACCATTGTGTCGGCGATTACGCCTTCTTTGTACCATTTTGGAATGACTACTTCTGCTTCTCCTACGCCAAATTCAGCGTTTGTCATGTTGTTTAGTGCTGCGTTTCGGTTTGCGTCTTCGATTGCTTCTGGGACGATTTCAACGCCGTACACTTTTTTCGCTTTTTGCGCTAGGAATAACGAGATTGATCCGATTCCGCAATAGGCATCGATTACTGTTTCGTTACCATTTAATTTTGCGTATTCTAACGTTTTATCGTATAGCACTTTCGTTTGTTCTGGGTTTACTTGATAGAATGAACGTGCTGAAATCGCAAATTTAATGTCACCGATAAAGTCATAAATATATTCTGATCCGTACAGTACTGTCGTTTTGTCTCCGAAAATTACATTCGTACGCTTCGTATTTACGTTTTGAACAATTGATTTTACTTCTGGGAATTTCGCTGCAATTTCTTCAATGATTGCTTTTTTGTTCGGCAATTCTGCTGTACGTGTAATGAAGACAAGCATAATTTCCCCTGTTACTTGTCCGTAACGAGCCATTACGTGACGAAGTGTTCCTTTGTTACGCTCTTCGTTGTACGCAGTGATACCGTGCTTTTCACAAATACGTTTTACTTCTTGGATTAATGTATCGTTTTCTTCTGCCTGAATTAAGCATGATTCCATATTAATGATGTCATGCGTTCCTTGGCGATAGAAACCAGCTACAAGCCCACCTTCACGTTCTCCGATTGGTACTTGTGCTTTATTGCGGTATACCCACGGGTTCTTCATGCCAAGTACAGGATGAACAGGAACATCACCTAGTCCTCCAATACGCTGCATAACGTCACGTACTTGTTTTTCTTTCGCTTGTAATTGTCCTTCATAAGTTAAGTGCTGAAGCTGACAACCGCCGCACTGATTATATACTGGGCATTCAGCATCTTTACGATATGGACTTTCTGTATGAAGCTTCATTAAACGACCAAATGCAAAGTTTTTCTTCACTTTAATAATTTTAATTTGCGCTTCTTCACCTGGTAATCCGTTTTTAACGAAAATAGGATAGCCCTTTACTTTCGCAACACCGGCACCATCATGTGTTAAATCTTCAAATACTACATCTATAAACTCGTTTTTCTCAACTGGTGGCGTCATTTTAGTACTCATTTTCCGACCTCTCTTTTTCATAACACTGCGTTACATTTTATCATACTTATATGGTCTTTTTCTATTGGAAGAAAAAAAGCTATTGACGATACTTCTCTGTTAATGTTACGCTACTACTAATTTAATACGGACGATGTTACCTCATATATACTTGATAATATGGATCGAGAGTTTCTACCCGGCAACCTTAAATTGCTGGACTATGGGGAAAACTAATGAATATTAGCCTATGCGCAAAAAAGGACTCATATTGATTAGCTTTCTCTCATAGATGAAAGTGAATCCATATGGGTCTTTTTTTATTTTTATTTTTCTAAAAGGTCAGACATCTTACGTATGACATAAAACCTTGTTCTTTTATTTTTAGTAATATAACGAGCGTTTTATGTACAAACTTTATACGAACTTCTGAAAGGGGCAACTACATGCAATATGTAATGAGCATTATCGGTATTCTTGCCGTGTTAGGTTTATGTTTTGCTTTGTCAAACAACAAAAGTAAAATCAACTTCCGTGCAATTGCAATTATGATTGGTTTCCAAATTTTAATCGGTTGGTTTATGTTTGCTACAAAGGTTGGTCAACAAATCATTATTTTCATTAGTAAAGTTTTCAACAAACTAATTAAACTTGGTACGACAGGTGTCGATTTTCTCTTTAATGGAATTCACAGAGATTTTGTCTTTTTCTTAAACGTATTATTAATTATCGTATTTTTCTCAGCACTACTTTCAATCTTTAGTTATTTAGGTGTTTTACCATTCATCGTTCGTGTTGTCGGCGGTGCAATTTCAAAAATTACTGGTTTGCCACGCGTTGAGTCATTCCACGCAGTAAACTCTGTATTCTTCGGTTCAAGTGAAGCGTTAATCGTTATTAAAAACGATTTACAGCATTTCAATAAAAACCGTATGTTTATCATTTGTTGTTCTGCGATGAGCTCCGTTTCTGCTTCTGTTACAGCATCATACGTAATGATGTTAGATGCAAAATACGTACTAGCAGCTCTTCCGCTAAACTTATTCTCAAGCTTAATCGTTTGTTCGTTATTAACACCAGTTGATACGAAAAAAGAAGATGAAGTGATTCAAAAATTTGATAGAACTCTATTCGGAGACAGCTTTATCGGCGCAATGATTAACGGTGCGCTTGATGGTTTAAAAGTAGCTGGTATCGTTGCCGCATTAATGATCGCCTTTATCGGTGTAATGGAAGTTGTAAACTACGTAATTAGTGCAGCTTCAGGCGCAATGGGACATGCTGTTACTTTACAACAAATCTTCGGTTATATACTTTCTCCATTCGCATTCTTAATGGGTATTCCAACTCAAGATATTATCCCAGCCGGTGGTATTATGGGTACAAAGATTGTTTTAAATGAGTTTGTAGCAATCCTTGATTTAAAAGACACAGCTACAACATTAGCTCCACGTACAGTTGGAATCGTTACAGTATTCTTAATTAGCTTCGCAAGTATTAGCCAAATTGGTGCAATCGTTGGTACAATCCGTGCCCTTTCTGAAAAACAAGGAAGCGTTGTTTCTAAATTTGGTTGGAAAATGCTATTTGCATCAACACTTGCTTCTATTTTATCTGCGACAATCGCTGGATTGTTTATTTAATAAAAAATCACCTTACTTTAACGAGTAAGGTGATTTTTTTGATTCTTTATGAAATCGAACGGAATTCGACTACTTCCTCGTTACTAATAAGTTTTCCTTCGTGTATGCCTTTTACTGAAATAACCATAACAGATTTATCTTCTCCTTCAAGCTTTCCTAAAGAGAATAAATAGATTAAATTTTCTTTTTGTAACATCCATTGTTTGCCATTTACTCGACCTAATATTCTTTTTTCTGAAGATGGCTTTATTTCTCCAACATACTGACATTCTCCAAAAGAAGTTTTTATTATATTCTTCTCTGTATCAATTACTAGATGCTGGAATAGTTCTAGGTTTCTACTTGAAACAATTTCAATTTCATGGTTACTTTTTTGCTTAAATTGAAGTTTTCCATCACTTGTATTAGATAAACTACTATTCTCAACGGCGTTTCTAAAAAAGTTATATTCTTCTTCTGTAATACCAAAGTTAGGATGATACGGCTTCACCTGTTTATCTATATGCCCTGATATGTAGTTTACGTACCACTCTTTATCATTCTTCACATGATCACTCATCTTTTTAGTAATAACCTCTACTTTTTTACGTGTATCAAGATCCATCTCTAGTGTCATAATATCCGCCGTCACTTCCGCATTCATAAGATGCGATGGAATATACTCTTCCACACTATTCGCTTTACTCACTTCACTTTGGCAACCAACTATAAATAGTGAAATGAAAAAGATATATATTATTTTTTTATATTTCATTTCTATTCTCCACTCCATACATTATTCTTACTTAGTTTTATAGCGGTTTTTATTATAGTATAAAATCTTTATATTTTAATAAAACCCATATCTGTATGCAAAATTGCATATTAATAAGTCTTCTTCTTACTTTAAAATTAGCTTAAATCACTTTCCAAATTATACAAATAACAAGTTAAAAATGTTATAATTTTCAAAAAACCATTGGAGGATATTATGAAAGCCCACGCAATTTTCGATTTCTTACATTTACTAGTCTTAACGCTGAAAAGCTATTATGTATGGGGAATGCCTATCTATGTCTTCATTATTCCTCTTATCTTTGTAGTCGGTTATATTATTATTAATTCTAATAAGAAACAAAAAAATACATCTATTCAAAGTCACTAATCTATTACCTTAATAGCCTCCTAAAAATCATATTCCCCTCATTTTCTTCAAATGATATGATGAACAAGGGTATATCCCCACCACTCTTATAGCGGTGGGGATTTTAATGTCAATATGCAACATACTACACAATAGAAGGTGATTTTTATGAGAAAATACGCAGCAATTGCTTTATGTACGTCTGCCATTCTAGCAGGCTGCAATACTAGCAATGTAAGCCAAGAACCTAAAAAAGAGAAAAAGGTTCAAGAAGTAGCTATACAAAAAGAGACTCTACAAGAACAAGGTAAAATTTCTTATACTCCCATCACACACGAATCTACAAACACAAGTATTCATATTACAGACATAAAAGATTCTTTAAATGAAGTACAATATAAAATTTGGCGCACAGCTGATGGCAAGGAAAGTGCTAAATCTTTTTCTTCTAAAGAAAAAGAGAAGCAATTCACACTTCCTTTTGATATAAAGGAATTTGAAGGAAAACGCGGTGAGTTCCAAATTGAAGCAACAGGAATGAAAGAAGATGGGAAAACAATCCCGCTTACGAAATCTACTATTACTTTCGAACAAAAGGTTCCTGTTCTTATGTATCACGCAATTGATGATTATCATGGTCAAGGTATTAAAGACTTATTCGTATCACCAGCTAACTTTGAAGCACAAATGAAACATTTAAAGGACAATGGTTATACGCTGTTAACGTTTGAACGCTGGGGCGATATAAATAAAGTAAATAAACCGATTTTCGTTACATTTGATGACGGTATGAAAAATAATATGAATGCATTTCGCGTTTTACAAAAGCTAAAAGATGATACTTTTAAACCGGCAGCAACAGAATATATGATTGTTGATAACGTTGATGTAGAAGGAGCATTGTCTACTTCTGAAATAAAAGAAATGGTTGATTCCGGCATTTTCTCGGTGCAATCTCATACTGCAACACATGCAGACTTGCCGAAAATTAAAAACTATGAGGAAGAGTTAAAAGGTTCAAAAGAAAAGCTAGAAAAAATAACAGGTAAGCCTGTTATCGCGATTGCTTATCCATTCGGTCATGTAGATGATAAGGTTGTTGCAGAAACGAAGAAGTATTATCAATTTGCGACGACGACAAAGCCTGGGCAATTCATTACGAAGGGTGAACCTGATGAATTGTTAAAGATGAAGCGCGTTCGTATACACCATACAACGACTGTAGAGCAGTTTGCTTCTTCAATTAAGTAAATGTAAGAGCTCAATACATTTTGAGCTCTCTTTTTACTTTATATTTATATATATTTTTAGAATTTTCTTGTATTATATATAGTAAGAAATCTTTCAAATTAAAGGAGATTATACATATGTCATTTGAACAAACGTTAGAGAAATATGCTGCTCTTGCAGTTAATGTTGGTGTTAATATTCAACCTGGACAAACTTTATCAATTAGTGCACCTCTTGAAGCTGTACAATTTGTACGCCTCGTTACAGAGAAAGCATATAAATCTGGTGCAAAACACGTATATGTGGATTGGAATGATGAGACGTTAACACGCTTAAAGTTCGATCTAGCTCCTGAAGAAGCTTTCTCTGAATTCCCTTCTTGGAAAGCACATGCTCGTGAAGAATTAGCAAAAGAAGGCGCTGCATTTATGTCTATCTATGCAGAAAACCCTGATTTATTAAAAGGTGTAGAAGCAACACGTATCGCAACAGCTCATAAAGTAGCTGGAGAAGCGATGAAAGTATACCGTGATTACGTACAAGCCGATAAAGTAAGCTGGTGTGTAATTTCTGTTCCTACGAAAGAATGGGCTGCGAAAGTATTCCCTGACGTAGCGCCAGAAGAACAAGAAGCAAAGTTATGGGATGCTATTTTCAAAGCTACTCGTGCTGATTTAGAAAATCCTGTAGAAGCATGGAAAGAACATGATGGAACATTACATACAAAAGTGGATTACTTAAACGAAAAGCATTATAAAGCTCTTCACTATACAGGTCCTGGAACAGATTTAACAATCGAACTTCCAGAAAAACATGTATGGGCTGGTGCTGGTAGCTTAAATGAAAAGAACGTACCATTTATGGCTAATATTCCAACTGAAGAAGTATTTACAATGCCACTTAAAACAGGTGTAAACGGCCAAGTTTCTAGTACAAAACCGTTAGTATTTGCAGGTAATATTATCGATAATTTCACGTTAACATTTGAAAACGGACGTATCGTAGACTATAAAGCTGAAGCTGGTGAAGAAGCTTTAAAACATTTAGTAGAAACAGATGAAGGTTCTCACTTCTTAGGAGAAGTAGCTTTAGTACCTCATGACTCACCAATTTCAAACACAAATGTTTTATTCTACAATACACTATTTGACGAAAATGCATCTTGCCACCTTGCAATCGGAAATGCTTATGCATTTAACTTAGTTGGCGGAAAAACAATGTCTAAAGAAGAACTTGCTGAAAACGGCGCAAACGCTAGTATTACACACAACGACTTCATGATTGGATCCGCTGAGCTTGATATCGATGGTATTACAGCTGATGGCAGACATGAGCCTATCTTCCGTAAAGGTAACTGGGCGTTTTAAATTAATTACCATAAGAAACACATTGGATAATCCAATGTGTTTTTTATTTATTTGGTTTCAATTCAAATTTTATCGTTCTATTTTCACGCGTAAACTCCGGTCTATACGTAGCGATATACGTATTTTCTTTCGCTACATCAAATAGCATGATATCTTGGATTTTTTCATCTGGTGCTAACTTTTTACTAATAAAGCTATCAGGGTTATTATATTCTTTAAATCTTGTACCTTTCTTATCGGTAATCTCAAATTCATAAAATGCAAAAGGTATTTCCTTTTCACTATTATTTTCCACTTTGAAAACAACCCCCAAAATCTCTTCTTTCTTTTTATCCTCATCATAATCCGGATATCCTAATTCAACTGAATCGATAGTTACTTGCAAACCATCTACGTCTACTGTCTCCCCTATTTTATACACTTTATCTTGAACATCTTCTTGTTTACTTTCATTACTATCTTTAGTCTCAGTGCAAGCACTTAAACTAAAAGCTATGCCAAAAATTAAAACAATTTGACTCACCTTTTTTAACATACTCTTTCCTCCACATAAGACAATATTTCATATGTATCATAACAAAACGCTTTACTCTTTCTTGTCATATTTTGTCGTATTAATTGCTAACTGCACAAATAGAAAAAAGCTATCTTCTACAAAAGATAGCTTTCATGATGCCGATGAAACCTTAAGCCCAATGACACCCAAAACAATAAAGAGAATACAAAATGCTTGGAATAAGCTAATATGCTCTTTAAAAAAGTAAACACTAATGATTGTAATAAGTAACGTTCCAACGCCAGACCAAATGGCATAAGCAATACTTAAATGAATCTTTTTAACGACGATAGCAAACACGCTGAAACAAATTCCATAAAATACGAAAATAAGTACACTTGGAACGAGCTTTGTTAAACCATTTGATAGTTTCATTGCGATTGTTCCAGCTACTTCAAAAATAATTGTAACAAGTAATAATAGCCAATATACCATACTAGAATCTCCTTCTCTGTTACCTTATAGAGATTCTAGTATACTACTTATAGTCCTAATGAAATATATTTAATTTCTAAATATTCCTCGATGCCGAAATGGCCTCCTTCACGGCCGATACCACTTTCTTTAAATCCACCGAATGGTGCTTGTGCAATTGATGGAAGACCATCGTTTAGACCAATAATACCGTACTCTAGCGCTTCACTAATTTGGAATGCTTGGCTAATGTCTTTCGTGAAAATATACGCAGCTAAACCGTATGGTGTATTATTTGCACGTTCAATTACTTCATCAACTGTTTTAAATTTCGCAACTGGTGCCACTGGCCCAAATGTTTCTTCATTCATACAAATCATCGTATCATTTGCCAACCCAATTACAGTCGGTTGAATGAAATGTCCCTCTAACTCTGCGACCTTTTGACCACCATATAAAACTGTTCCACCTTTTTGAATAGCATCTTCAATATGTTCTTGTACTTTTGAAACTGCATTCTCATCAATAAGTGGCCCGACAGTCGTTCCGTCACCGAAACCGTCTCCTACTTTCAACTGCCCTACTGCCTTTTGGAACTTCTCTACAAATACTTCGTATACTTCTTCTTGAACGAATACTCGGTTTGTACATATACACGTTTGTCCTGCATTACGGAATTTCGAACCAATCACCGCTTCTACTGCTTTATCTAAATCTGCATCATTCATTACGATAAACGGAGCGTGTCCCCCTAACTCAAGCGAAACTTTTTTCATCGTTTGCGCCGCACTAGCCATTAACTCTTTCCCGATTTCCGTTGACCCTGTAAAGGACACTTTTCGAACGCGACCATCTTCCATCCATGTATCAGCAATTGCTTTTGCACTACCTGTTACGATATTGATTACGCCCTTTGGAATATCTGCTTCATGGGCTAATTCAGCTAATTTCAATGCAGTTAATGGCGTTTGACTTGCTGGTTTCACAACGGCTGTACAGCCTGCTGCAAGCGCTGGGGCTACCTTTCTCGTAATCATAGCAGCTGGGAAGTTCCAAGGTGTAATAGCTGCCATAACGCCAACTGGTTGCTTCATAACTAAAATGCGCTTATTCGGATGAGAAGCAGGAATCATTTCACCGTATACGCGTTTCCCCTCTTCTGCATACCATTCAACAAAACTGTTTGCATAATTTACTTCACCAAGCGCTTCTGCAAACGGCTTTCCTTGTTCCTTCGTCATAATCGCTGCGATCTCTTCTTTATTTTCATCAATAAGCGTAAACCACTTTTTTAACTTCGTGGCACGATCTGCTGCCGTTAACTTAGACCACGTTTTAAAAGCTTCATGCGCAGCATCAACAGCTTGCTTTGCCTCTGTTACTCCGCCTTTTGGTACAGTTGCAAATATTTCCTTCGTCGCAGGATTATTTACTTCAATTTGTTCTTGTAGTGTAATCCACTCACCATTTATATACATCGCCTTTTTATCTATACTTACGAAAGTCGCCTTTTTATCCAATATTTTCTTCCTCCTCTATGAACTTCTTAATTTTCCTAGTAGCAGCAGATTGACTAATTTGCAAAAACTCAGCCACTTTATAACTTGATCCATACGTTTTATACGCTTTAAGAATAATATTTCTCTCTACCTCTTCCAGCATTTTATAAAGACTTCGCCCTGATTGTTCAACTGCAGCCTCTTGCATAGAGAGTGGCAAATCCTCTACCGTTACAACATCATCGACAGTAATAACAATTCTCTCAATTACATTCTCTATTTCTCTATTGTTTCCTTCCCACGGATATCCGACAAACATTTGTAACGTACTCGGCGCTAGTTTCACATCACGTCCGTACTTTTTATTAAAGTGCTGCAAGTAATGATAAATCAGCGGCAAAATATCTTCTGTTCTCTCCCTAAGCGGGGGAATTGCAATTGGAATAACATTCAAACGATAGTATAAATCTTTCCGAAATGTTCCTTGTTTCACCATCTCGCTTAAATCTCTATTTGTTGCCGCCACAATTCGAACATCCACTTTTTTTAATTCTCTTCCGCCTATAGGACGAAATGTTTTTTCTTGCAATACTTGCAAAAGCTTCGCTTGAATTTCAATCGGCATTTCACCGATTTCATCTAAAAAAAGAGTTCCTTTATGCGCGGATTCTAATAGTCCCTTTTTCCCTTCACGATTCGCACCTGTAAAAGATCCACCTGAATATCCAAAGAGCTCCGATTCAATTAAATTAGTTGGCAATGCCGCACAATTAATTTCATAGAAACTTTCATGCTTACGGTGACTCACTTCATGTAAATGGCGTACTAATCGACTTTTTCCTACTCCAGTCTCGCCTAAAACGAGAACAGTACTATCCACTACAGATACTTTTTTGATTGTATCGACTATTTTTTGCATAGCTAGACTTTTAAAAATAAGTCCTTCATGCTCATATGTTTCTCTTAATTCTTTTTTATATGTTTTTAGCTGATTATCCATTTCCTCTACCTTTTGACGTAATTGATAGAGTTCAGTAAGGTCGCGAGAATAACTAATCACTCTTCTTAAATTTCCCTCATCATCAAAAACAGGCCTTGTACGAACGTGTAAATACTCTCCTGATTTTGTAGTTTGAACGAGTTCAATTGGCCTCTTTTTTTCAATCACTTCTAATGTCGCTGATGGATAAAAGATTCCATTCTTTTGTAGTTCTTTTACATGCTTACCAACTAACTCTTCTGCAGCTAGTTGGTAGTGCCTTTCACATGTACTATTTACACGCACAACGATCCCTTGCTCATCTGTAACAAAAATTTCGTCAAATGCATATTCAAATACATCTTTTAAATCCATTAACACTCGTTCCTTTTCTGCAACCATCCTAGCCACCCCTAACTTCAAATCCATCGATCCACTTCACTACCTTTATTATAAAGTGAATTTTCTGCATTTAATATAGAGTCAGCTAGAATGTTTGCTATTTATACTTCAGTTTTTACACGCGAGCGATGTTTGTTTGCTCATAGCAAGCTTGCAACGATTCTTCAATTATTGTTAATCCTTCTTCAAGTTGCTCATCTGTAATAATTAAAGGCATTAACACACGGATAACATTTCCATACGTTCCTGCTGATAATAAAAGTAACCCACGCTTATTTGCTTCTGCACATAGATTAGCCGTTAACGTTTTGTCAGGTGCTTTCGTCTTACGATCTTGAACGACCTCAAATGCACACATTGCGCCTAACCCACGCACATCACCGATGCAATGATATTTATTTTTCATCTCTTCGAATCGGTTCATTACGACTTTTCCTAATTCTATCGCTCTATCATTTAATTTCTCATTTTCTATTACATCGAGAACAGCTAATGCAGCTGCACATCCTAATGGACTTCCTGCATACGTTCCACCAAGTTCACCTGGTGCAGACTCATTCATAATTTCTTTACGTCCAATGACACCACTTATCGGTACACCAGCACCTAATGATTTAGACACCGTAATTAAATCTGGAACGACATCATAGTGATCAATTGCAAAATATTTTCCTGTACGACTAAAGCCTGTTTGTATTTCATCCGCTACAAATAAGATGCCGTTCTCTGAACAAATGCGGCGTACTTCTTGAACAAATTTCTTACTTGGGACGATAAATCCACCTTCCCCTTGAACAGGTTCCATTACAACAGCTGCGATTGTTTCTGGTGCTACTTCCGATATGAAGAAGTTCTTAAACTCTTCAATAATAAAATCATCATACTGCTCTTCCGTTAATCCCTCTGGGCGACGGTATTCGTATGGAAATGGCGCTTTATATACTTCTGGAGCAAAGGGACCAAACCCAAATTTATATGGCTTCACTTTACTTGTCATCGTCATTGTCATTAATGTACGCCCGTGGAAACCTTTAGAAAATGCGATAATACCAGATCTCTTCGTATATTTACGAGCAATTTTCACCGCGTTCTCAACTGCTTCTGCACCACTATTTAAAAATAGGACTTGCTTATCGAAACTTCCTGGTGCCAATGCCGCAAGCTTTTCTGCTAATTCAATATATGGCTCATACATCATGACATTAAATCCAGTATGAATGTATTGATCGACTTGTTTATGGAGCGCTTCTTTAACCGTTGGATGACAATGCCCTACGTTAATTGTCCCGATTGCTCCTGCAAAATCAATGTACTGATTGCCATCAACATCTGTTACAAGAGCACCATTTGCAGATTGTACAAACGTTGGGATGCCGTTACTTACTCCTTTTGGTACTATATTTTGACGGCGTTCTAATAAAGATGCCGCTTTCGGTCCTGGAATTTGTTCATTTACTTTAGCAAATTTTTTTGTGTTCATTGCGTACCCCATCCTTTTCTTTACATTGTTTTCTCTTCTTATTGCAAAATATATGCCAACTTTCTTTTCTAGCATTTATCCTATATTCTTTGTATCCAGGTATAAAAAATAAGTCTACAAAGACTCATTAAGAGTCTTTATAGACTTATTTTCCTTACACATTAGACTTTTCTTTCTCCCAGAAAAACTCACCCGATTGAGAAATAAACTCTTCAACAGAATCTAACACTAAATCAGCAAGTGGTTCTAATGTTGGACGGTCTCCCGTACCAGATAGCACCCCAATTGCATAGCAATCGCCATTTTTAGCTAAATGTAAATCAGTTGGCGTATCTCCAACAACCGCAACCTCACATGATTCTAAATTAAATTTCTCACAAAACACTTCTATAATCTTTTTATCTGGTTTTTGCGCAGGGAATGTATCCGAGGCTATAATATAATCAAAAAAGTTCTCCAACTTATATTGTTTTAAAAATAATTCTGTTGGTGCGAAATCATCCGCCGTGACTACCCCTAATATAAATCCTTTATCTTTTAATGCCTGTAACACTTTCGGTAAATCCGCTGTCATTTTCATATGCGAACGATGCTCATACATAAGGGAAAATAACTTCTCACTTACCCACTGATGCATCTCTTCTTCTCTAGCAGACTCAATATAATTACAAAGCCCCTTCGCTACATCAAGGCTTGTTCCAGCAGCTATTGCACTCCTCGGATTAACAAATGCTCCCTCTACACCAATCTCTTCTAATAAGGTCTGCCCTATTGTACTTGGTAAATGGTATAAACTTATACATTCAGCTACAAGCTCTTCAGCTACTTTTATCCATATTGAATGAAAATCCATTAATGTCCCATCTTTATCAAATAATATCGCCTTTACCTTCTCCATAGCACCCTACCTCTCATTTCTTATCTCTTCCAGTGTATCAATAAAGTATGGATGTAAAATAAAAGAATTGTAAAAATACCATAAAAATCAAACTAACTCCCAATTTACAATTCATTTTAACAAAGTAAAAAAGGATGCCTTTACAGGGCATCCTCTTGATGTTCAGGAACAAATAGTTCTAAACAATGATATATATTTTCGAATTCCATCGGTGCATCTCCACCATACTCACCATCTAAATTAATCATTAATTTATCTGGTGAATGTACTTTAATTCGGTTCGCTTGTGTATATAACACTTTTGGATTATTAATATGTTCACCACGTTGTGCTTGTGTTGCTGCTTTAATTAAATCAGCGATAGAACCTTTTTTCAGTACTAATAGGTCAAATAACCCATCGTTAATAGATGCATACGGTGCTACCTTTTCAAATCCACCTACTGAACGAGTATTCGTAATTAAAAACATCGTAATTTCTTCTTGTAGTAACTTTCCATCATACTCAATTTCAACATATGTCGGATGCAATGATGGTAACATCTCGATACCTTTTAGGTAATAAGCAAGTTGTCCTAATACTGTCTTTAACTTACTCGGTACTTCGTATGTTAATTCTGTAATACGACCGCCACCAGCGATGTTAATAAAATATGTATCGTTCGCTCTACCAAGGTCTAATGGCACTGTTTTTCCTTCGCAAATAATATCTGCTGCCTCTTCAATAGAACGAGGTACACCAATCGCACGTGCAAAGTCATTTGTCGTTCCAACTGGAATAATTCCAAATTTCGGACGGAATTCATGCCCAACTAAACCGTTTACTACTTCATTTAACGTACCGTCGCCACCAGCCGCAATAACAACATCAAACTTACGATCCGCAGCTTGCCTCGCCGCCACAGTAGCGTCTCCAGGACCCGTTGTCGCATGACAAGATGTCTCATAGCCAGCTTGTTCTAATTTTTGTAATACTTCTGGTAAGCTCTTCTTAAATAGCTCACGCCCAGAAGTAGGATTATAAATAATTCTTGCTCGCTTCATCATTTATTAGCACAGGAAATTTCTTTATGTATCGAAAAAGAACATACTGAACTTCTATTCAGTATTCCCATGCCTACCTCCTCTCATCTTGCTATCCTTCTTTTATCCCGCTCAAACAGGCAGTAAGAACCCGATTCGTGTAGTCCATCAAAAGTAAATATTCATTTCAATGGTTTTTTTATTTGACCAAAAAATTTATCCCGCTATTTGCGGGCAGTAAATGCCCGATTGGTGAGAGCTAATAATCAGTGTTGGATGAACCTCCTACTGATTAAAGTTTCACTTTATTTCTATCCATTCTTCCATAAAAATTTACATATAACGAATAATAACTATCTATTATTTCATGAGATGAAAAAAACCTCTATGTTTAGATTTATCATTATTCCCACCTTTTTGCAACTATCATACCATAGTTGCTATACAAACATTTTTCCACTTTTGACAGTTAATCAAACGTTTGTTTAAACGATTTTGTCTCATTTAAACAAACGTTTGATTAACCTAGAAAAACACCCATGTACGGGTGTTTTTCTGCTTAATCTTTAAAAGTCACTACTATTATCGCTTATTAATCTCTTCAAGTAAGATTTTGTTAACAAGCGGTGGATTTGCTTGTCCTTTTGTAGCTTTCATAATTTGACCAACTAAGAAGCCAATTGCACGGTCTTTACCGTTTTTAAAGTCTTCGATAGATTGCTCATTATTATCAAGAATTTCTGTTACAACTTTACGAAGTGTACCCTCGTCAGAAATTTGAACAAGACCTTTCGCTTTAACGATTTCTTCTGGGTCTCCACCTTTTTCAATTAATTCATTAAATACTTTCTTCGCGATTTTAGAAGAAATTGTACCTTTTTCAATTAATTGAACCATTTTAGATAAACCAGCAGGCGTTAATGCAACGTCTTTTAATTCTTTTTGTTGTTTGTTTAAGTATGCAAGTACTTCACCCATTAACCAGTTCGATGTTAATTTCGCATCAGCACCGTCTGCAACAGTTGCTTCAAAGAAATCAGACATTTCTTTCGTTAATGTTAATACGTGTGCATCATAAGCTGGTAAGCCAATTTCTGCAACGTAGCGAGCTTTACGCGCATCTGGAAGTTCTGGAATAGAGGCACGAACTGCTTCTTTCCACTCATCGTCGATGTAAAGTTCAACTAAGTCTGGCTCCGGGAAATAACGGTAATCGTCAGATCCTTCTTTCACACGCATTAAGATTGTTTTCTTCGTTGCTTCATCATAACGACGTGTTTCTTGTTGGATGATACCACCAGATAACAGTTCTTTTTCTTGGCGCACTTGCTCATGCTCAAGACCTTTTTGTACGTAAGTGAATGAGTTTAAGTTTTTCAGTTCCGCTTTTGTACCGAACTTCTCTTGTCCAACTGGACGAAGAGAAATGTTCGCATCACAACGCAGAGAACCTTCTTCCATCTTACAATCAGATACACCAGTGTATTGAATGATTGATTTTAACTTCTCTAAGTATGCATATGCTTCTTCTGGCGTACGCATATCTGGCTCCGATACGATCTCGATTAAAGGCATACCTTGACGGTTGTAGTCTACTAATGAACCATCAGCTGTATGCGTTGATTTACCAGCATCTTCTTCTAAATGAAGACGTGTAATACCGATACGTTTCTTTTTACCGTCTACTTCGATTTCAATCCAACCATTTTCACCAATTGGCTTATCAAATTGAGAGATTTGATAAGCTTTCGGGTTATCTGGATAGAAATAGTTTTTACGGTCAAACTTCGTTTCCGTTGCGATTTCACAGTTTAATGCCATTGCAGCTTTCATTGCAAAGTTAACTGCTTCTTTATTTAAAGTAGGAAGTACCCCTGGGTATCCTAAGTCAATTACACTTGTTTGTGTATTTGGCTCCGCTCCGAATTCTGTTGGACTCGCAGAGAAAATTTTCGAATTTGTTTTTAACTCAACGTGAACCTCTAAACCAATAATTGTTTCTAAATTCATCTATGCTCGCCTCCTTACAGACTTGCTTTTTTTGTATGATAGTCTGTTGCTTGCTCAAACGCATGTGCAACGCGGTAAATTGTCGCTTCATCGAAGTGTTTACCAATGATTTGTAGACCAAGTGGCATGTTGTTAGCACCGAATCCACATGGAACTGAAATCGCTGGAACACCCGCTAAGTTTACTGGGATTGTTAAAATGTCATTTGCATACATTGTCATTGGATCGTCAACTTTTTCTCCCACTTTAAATGCAGGAGTTGGTGTTGTTGGTCCAATAATAACATCATAGTTAGCAAATACATTTTCAAAGTCGTTCTTAATTAATGTACGTACTTGTTGTGCTTTTTTGTAATATGCATCATAGTAACCAGAGCTAAGAGCAAATGTACCAAGCATAATACGACGTTTAACTTCATCACCGAAACCTTCACTACGTGTGTTTTTGTAAAGATCTAATAAGTTATTTACATTATCAGAACGAACACCGTAACGCACGCCATCAAAGCGTGAAAGGTTAGCAGATGCTTCAGAAGAAGATAGTAAGTAATACGTTGCTAGAGCGTATTTAGAGTGTGGAAGAGATACTTCCTCCCAAGTTGCGCCCATACCTTCTAATACTTTTAAAGCAGCTAGTACTGACTCACGAGCTTCTTCGCCAACACCTTCGCCTAAGTATTCTTTCGGTACAGCAATGCGTAAACCTTTAACATCGCCTGTTAAACCAGCTAAATAGTTTCCAACTTCAACGTTTGCAGAAGTTGCATCCATGCGGTCAATACCTGAAATAGCTTGTAATAAGTATGCATTGTCTTCTACTGTACGTGTAATCGGTCCGATTTGGTCAAGTGAAGATGCGAATGCTACTAATCCGTAACGAGATACGCGTCCGTAAGTTGGTTTTAAACCTACAACACCGCAATATGCAGCTGGCTGACGGATAGAACCACCCGTATCAGAACCTAGAGAGAATAGTACTTCTCCTGCTGCTACAGCTGCTGCAGAACCACCACTAGATCCGCCTGGAACGTAATCTAAGTTCCATGGGTTTTTCGTAGCGTAGAATCCTGAGTTTTCATTTGAAGAACCCATTGCGAACTCGTCCATGTTTAATTTACCGATTGTAATTGTGTCAGCAGCTTTTAGCTTTTGCACAACTGTCGCATCATAAATTGGATCGAAGTTTGCTAACATTTTGCTCGCACAAGTTGTACGAAGACCGTTAGTTACAATGTTATCTTTTACACCAATTGGCATACCGAATAATAAACCATTATCTTCAGCGCCGATTTTTGCATCTAATTCTTTCGCTTTTGCGCGTGCATTTTCTTCATCTAATGTAAGAAAAGCTTTTACGTTATCTTCAACATCCGCAATACGTTTGTAAGATTCTTCTACTAAATCCGTAACGGAAATTTCTTTGTTGTTTAACTTCTTATGTAACTCTGATACTGAATGATCAAATAATGACATCGAAATTCCCCTCCTCTATTCTAATACTGCTGGAACACGGATTTGATTATCTTTGTGATCCGGTGCATTTTTTAATACTTCTTCGACTGGTAAACCTTTTTCTGGTACATCTTCACGCATAACATTTTTCATAGTTAATACATGAGTTGTTGGTTTTACATCTGTTGTATCTAATTCATTTAACTGTTCTGCAAATGTAACAATTGCATCTAGTTGTTTTTGAAATTTTTCTGCTTCTTGATCAGTAATTGCAAGACGTGCTAAATGTGCTACGTGCTTTACATTCTCAACGGAAATTCTTGACACGGCTAGGCCACCTCCATAATATATCGTTCAATCTACAATACTATTGATGATACCAAATTTTCAGTACTTCAAGCAAGTCAACACAGAGTACTTACGCCATTTTTACATAAAAAAAGAAAGGCAAATGCCTTTCTTTACAATTTACTCTTTATCTAACGGTTTATTTTTCGGAAATCTCTCGTTATCTTCTTCATTATCACGAATTGTTTTTTGTAATACAAAACAAGACATCGTTAAAAATAATGTTCCAATTAAATAGTATCCTTTTACACTAAGCGTTTCATCTAACGTATAAATCCCAATTAGCATACCTGAAAGCGCACAAACAAATGAAGTCCATGCTAAAAACGTGAACGCTTGCGTATTACGTCTTCTCATCGTTCTCCCCCTCGTTAGCTGTATACCCATTATAGATAAGTATATTTACCATGATGGATTTTTATGTAAATTCTAATTTTATATTTATAAATCTATCATAAAAGAATACTATTTTAAAGAAAGTTTTCTGCCTAATCTGAAAAAACAATTAAAATGATTGACATTTATTTCTATTCTGCATAAAATAAAAATAAATATTACGAATCTCGAAATATACGGGAGTGGAATTAATTGTTGCAATATGAACATTTTTTAGACTTACTGCTAGATAACGCCAAGAAACTTTTCTATCCTGAAGAATGGGTAAGCCTTGATTTAACACTTTCCAAAACAGAAGTATTTTGTTTACTTTGGATGGAACGAAATACAGAGATTACAATGACAAAAATTGCTGATCTTCTTGATATACCGATGAGTACAACGACGGGCGTTGTAAATCGCCTTGTAAAAAAGGGATATATTGAACGCTACCGTGATGAAAACGACCGACGTATTGTATTAATTCGGTTAACAGAAACCGGCGTAATGCTCGTTCAAGAAGTAAAACAAAATGCAGCCCATTACTTTAGCTTAGTGACAGAAGCATTGTCAGAAGAAGAAAAAGCATTCTTACTACAAATCTTCCAAAAGATTATGAATCACATCGCTACCTCACAGCAAAAAACAGAAGAAAAGGTTTCTACACCTAAAATGAAAAACATTCCGATTGAATAAAACCCTATCTGGGTTTTTATTCAATCATTTACTTCGATACTCGTAATATTCGACATTCGAAACAAAGGGGATATGAATGATGAGAATTATCTTGTATACAGGTAAAGGCGGCGTAGGAAAAACTAGCATTTCAGCAGCAACAGCACTTCAAAGTGCGAAGCAAGGATTAAAAACTTTAGTAATGAGTACAGATCCTGCTCATAGTTTAGGAGATTCATTTGGTATAAAGTTATCTTCTGAGCCATTAGAAATCCGTGAAAATTTATGGGCACAAGAAATTAATACGATTTATGAAATGGAAAAAGGTTGGGGAAAGTTACAGAAATACATTACCTTACTATTCACTTCCAAAGCAGCTGATGATATTACAACAGAAGAATTAACGATGTTTCCTGGTATGGAAGATTTAATTAGCTTACTTCGCGTACTCGATTATTATAAACAAAACACATATGATGTTATCATCATTGATTGCGCTCCAACAGGAGAAACATTAGCAATGCTAAGTTTTCCAGACATGCTCGGCTGGTGAATGGAAAAATTGTTTCCTATTAAAAGAAAAGTTTTAAAAGTCGTTCGTCCTGTAGCTCAACCACTCCTTGGTGTCCCTCTTCCAACCGACGATATTATGGACGAATTAACAAATACACTTGAACAGCTCGGAGAAATGAGAGATATTTTATCAAACCGAGAAGTAACAAGTATCCGCATCGTTGTAAATCCTGAAAAAATGGTCATTAAAGAAGCTCAGCGTAGCTTTACTTATTTAAATTTATACGATTATAACGTAGATGCCATTATGATTAATCGCGTCATCCCTAACACCGTCACCGATCCTTATTTTCAAGCATGGAAAGATACGCAAAAGAAATATAAAACATTAATTCAAAATAGTTTTGATCCACTTCCTATTTACGAAGCTCCAATGTTTGAACAAGAAGTTGTTGGTTTACCTATGTTAGAGCGTGTAGGAGATGCTTTATTTAAAACTGATCATTGTCCTACTGAAGTTAAATTTAACGGCCGCACACAATATGTAAGAAAAGATGGCGATGATTATATTTTCATTCTTTCTATTCCCTTCTCAAACAAAAGTGAACTTTCATTAAATCAAAAAGGTGATGAGCTAATTATTCGAGCTGGCTCTGTGAAACGAAATATTACATTGCCAAAAACGTTAACACACCTTTCTATTCAAGGAGCAAAATTTGAAGAAGATATACTAAACATTCGGTTTGGAGGTGTAGTGCATGCATGAGGAACTACTACGAAGGGTAATTCGTACAAAAGTAAAAGTCGGGATGCATATATTAGAAGAGCTACCTAATCCAATCCAGCAATCAGCTAAGCAAATATTAAATATTTTGCAAGAGGAGCTAGCTGCTTATCCGAAAGAACGAGAGCATCATGAAAATAATTTAAAAAATATCATAATTGAATAACTATCTGTATAGAGGGCCTTTTTTAGGCTTTCTATACTTTATTGGAGTGATGTAAGTTGATGAAAAAGCATTCCACTACTATACTCTGGATCATTCCCTTATTATTTTTCATTCATAACCTTGAAGAAGCTTTCCAAATGCCACAATACCTTGCTAATCAATTTTCAATCCGCCTTATAACTAGCCAACAATTTTTCATTGCCATTTCCGTATTAACAATCTTTGTATTACTTATCGTCTTTCTATATCAACTTAACTTCTTGTCTTCTATATGCTGGATTATTTTTATACAAGGGGCCATCTTCTTTAACTCTGTTCAACATATTATTTTGTTTTTCATTTATCGCTCCTATAACCCCGGCGTAATATCAGCATTTTTCATTACTCTCTTTTCTATTTTCTTTGTTTTATCAAAAAAACACTTAATTCATCAAAAGCAATTCGTAATTACACTCCTTTTCAGCTTATTTTCTTATCCCATTATAATTTGGATTACCTTACTGTTCGCTAGCTACTTTCATTCATAAAAAAAGACCAGGAAAACTCCTGGTCCATTACTCTACTTAACAAACATTGGATTCTACGTTATACAAAATTGGAAGGTACAGAATTAGGGTTCGTTTGTTAAGTAGATTATATGTTGAACGAACTAACAGCGGAGGGGTTCCTTCTGTTAGTCCATTAAACCCAATCATTATTTTACGATTTTTTCAAGCTCCTCAAGTGAAAGATCAACTGAAATTGAACCATCATTCGTTTCTTTCTTAATTGCATCTGTTACTTCTTTTGAATGATACAATTCAATTACTTTTTTCAGTGTTGGATCATCTTTATCTTTCGTACGAGCTGCGAAAATATTAATATAAGGCTTCGCATTTTCATTCTTTGGATCTTCTAAGAAAATAGGATCCTTCGCTGGATCTAATCCAGCTTGACCAGCAACACCGTTATTAATAACTGATGCCGCTACATCTTTTAACACACGAGGTGTTTGCTGTGCGATAACCGGCGTGATTTTTAACTTCTTCGGATTTTCAGCAATGCCGCTTGGATCTCCAAATAAGCCAAAATCTTTTTTAAGCTTTAATACTCCAGCTGCATCAAGAAGTTTTAATGCACGTGCTTGGTTCGTTGGATCGTTTGGAATTGCAATTTCTGAACCATCTGGAATTTCATTTGCCTTCTTATATTTTTCAGAGTATAAACCCATTGGCGCAATTTGCGTTGTACCAACAGCTGTAATATCTAACTTATGCTCTTTTTTAAATTGCTCTAAGAAAGCAATATGCTGAAATGAGTTTAATTCAATATCTCCATCAGCTAAAGCTTTATTTGGAGTTGTATAATCAGAGAACTCCACCAGTTTAATCTTAATCCCTTCTTTTTCAGCTTTTTTCTTCAAAATTTCCCAAGCGTCTCCATCCGTTCCAGTTACACCGACGCGAATTACTTTTTCTTTCGCTCCTGCACCCGTGTCTCCACTTGAGCAGCCACTTAATGCTGAGACTCCTACAATTGCTGATAATGCAAATGCTAAAATTTTCTTCATTTTCTTTTCCTCTTTTCCTTTTTATGATCTGCGTAACAAGACTTTCGCAAAGTAGTTTCCTAAATTTTGAGCTATCTGCACGAGAATAATAAGTAAAACAACCGTTACGAACATAACTGATGTATCAAAACGTTGATAACCATATGTCATTGCCAAGTCACCAAGACCGCCACCACCGACAAGCCCAGCAACTGCAGAAAATTCAATTAAACCAACTGTCATAAATGTGACACCTAAGATTAATGGTGCTAACGCTTCTGGTACAAGGATTTCAAAAACGATTCTAATTGGTGAGGCGCCCATTGCTTGCGCTGCTTCAATTACTCCTTTCGGAACGGAAACAAGATTTGTTTCAACCATTCTAGCAATACCAATTGATGCGACTAACGTCATCGGGAAAATTGCTGCTGCTGTTCCAATCGTCGTTCCAATAAAGCTTCTTGTTAGTGGGCTTAAAGCTACTAAAAAGATAATGAATGGTACCGGACGAATTGTATTAATTATGATGTTAAGAATAGAAAAGACCCATTTATTTTCTAAAAAGTTTCCTTTTCTCGTTACATATAAAAGTAAACCTAGAGGTATACCCAGAATTATAGCGAATATAAGGGTTACAATTACCATTAAGAGGGTATCCCCCGTCGCATCTAGTATGCGCGGCCAAAATATACTCCAATCAACTCGCATGAGCTTCTACCTCCTTCAGCTGCACTTGCAGTCTTAGATGTTGTAATGCTTTTTGAATTTCCCTCTGCTCACCTTGCAATTCTACAAGCAGATTTCCAAATAGCACATTTTGAAGTTCAATAATATTTCCGTACAGTACATTTACATCAACGTTATAGTTTTTTGCGATATATGATAGTACCGGCTGTCCTGTCTCCTCACCAGTAAATGTTAGACGATAAATTTGACCACCATTTTGAATTTTCGCTAGAACACTTTCTGGTAAATGATCATTAATAACAGAACGTACAAAGTTTTGAGTCGTCTTTGTTTTTGGTTGTGTGAAAACGTCAAACAGTTTTCCTTCTTCAATAACTTTTCCCTTCTCCATTACAGCTACACGGTGGCAAATTTCTTTCACAACATGCATTTCGTGTGTAATAAGAAGAATCGTTAAATTGTATTCTCGATTTACTTTCTTTAATAAGTTTAGAATTTCTGTCGTTGTTTCTGGATCTAAAGCTGATGTTGCCTCATCACATATAAGAATATCTGGCGATGTCGCAAGTGCTCTAGCAATGCCAACTCGCTGCTTTTGTCCCCCTGATAACTGCTCTGGATAATAGTTTGCTTTATCTTCTAACCCTACAAACTTCAGCAGTTCATTCACTCGTTCTTTTATCTCGTTCTTTGGCAATTGCGCTAACTTTAATGGATAAGCAATATTCCCAAACACTGTTCTTGAATTAAATAAATTAAAGCTTTGAAAAATCATTCCGATTCTTTGTCTTAGTTTGCGTAATTCTTTCGTCGATAATGATGTAATATTTTTATCATCTATTGAAATCGTTCCTGCCGTTGGTCTCTCTAACATATTTACTAAGCGTAATAATGTACTCTTTCCAGCGCCACTAAAACCGATAATGCCAAAAATTTCGCCTTTCTCAACTGATAATGTTACATCCTCCACCGCATGAACAGATTGCCCAGCTGATTCATACACTTTACTTACATTGTTAAAAGAAATCATTTTTCCCCCTCCTATATGCTGTAAAAACTTAAAGTAGAGCTTTCGAGGTAAAATAAAAAGTGCTCTCCTTCTTATCAACCATAAAGATAAGAAGGAGAGCACTTATATGTACTCGTTCACATCTTCTCATCTTCCAAGCCTTTATATGGCTTGCTGGAGTTAGCACGGTATTAAAAAACCCGTTGCTGAGGTATCGTAGGGCCAGTCCCTCCACCTCTCTGGATAAGAATGTATCGATTTAATTGTCGTTTAATTAATTCTCATTATAGAACTCAGAATAATAAGAGTCAATACATTTTTTAGAAAAATATTAATTATTCCTTTATTAAAATTTTCAGATGAAAATTCATAAGAAAATAGTAACTTTCAAAGTTATGTAAAATTCTTCTTCCTCATATTTTTAAACAGGAGAATCCTCTCTACGAATTGAATAAATTTATTTGAATATGAAACTCGGAGGAAGATAAATATATGAAAACAGCTCTTTTACTCGTCGATATTCAAAACGATTATTTTCCAAATGGAAAGATGGAATTGCGTAATCCAGTAGAAGCAAGCGAATATGCTAATCAGTTATTACAACACTTTAGAACAAACAGCGAACCTATTTTTCATATCCAACACGTAGCTATAAAAGATGACGCTACTTTTTTCCTACCTAATACAGAAGGTGTACATATTCATGAGAAGGTACGTCCACTTAGAGAAGAAACAGTTATACTCAAACATTATCCAAATAGCTTCCGAGAAACTAATCTTCTAGAGCAATTACAGCGTTTAGACATTGAACATGTCGTCGTATGCGGGATGATGACTCATATGTGTATTGATGCTACAGTAAGGGCTGCATTTGATTTTGGATTTCAATGTACCGTTATACACGATGCTTGTGCTACAAAAGACCTTTCTTTTAAGAACGCTACTATACCAGCTGTTTATATTCACAATACAATTTTAGCTAGTTTAAATGGCGTATATGCAAATGTAATAAGCACGAAAGAATTTTTAGCTACATAAAAAAACACTCCTTTCAGTGAGCAAAACCGAAAGGAGTGTTCCTTGTCGAACCATAGATTTTCTTTCAAATTGTATTATACAGGAAATTCTCAAAATGAATACTAAAAAATATGACTAATACGTCAACTTTTCTCATTATTTTATTTCTGTTTACATGTTTATCCCGCTATTAATAGGTTTTAGCTCATTCTCTTCGAACGACGGTAATATATGGGGTTTCAATTTTAAAAGGAGCTCTTCACACTTTGTGAAGAGCTCCTCTACTATTTCTTATAAAGTTTCAGAAGTAGTTTTTGCTTGCATGTGAAGTGCTAAGTAATCAGGTCCACCAGCTTTAGAGTCTGTACCAGACATGTTAAAGCCACCGAATGGTTGGTAACCTACGATTGCACCAGTACATCCACGGTTGAAGTATAAGTTACCAACGTGGAAGTCTTCACGTGCTTTTTCAATATGGTCACGGTTGTTAGTAATAACAGCACCTGTTAAACCGTATTCCGTATTGTTTGCAATTGCAAGTGCATGATCGAAGTCTTTTGCTTTACAGAATGCTACTACTGGTCCGAAGATTTCTTCTTTCATTAAGCGAGCATCTTCTGCAACATCAGCAACGATTGTTGGTTGGATGAACCAGCCTTTAGAATCGTCTCCTTCGCCACCTGCTAAGATTCTACCTTCTTCTTTACCAATTGCAACATAGCTCATTACTTTATCGAATGCAGCTTGGTCATTAACAGGACCCATGTTTGTACCTAATACTGCTGGGTTAGCAACTGTTAATTCTTTTGTTAATTCAACAGCACGATTTAATACGTGATCGTATACATCTTCGTGGATTACTGCACGAGAACATGCAGAACATTTTTGTCCTGAGAATCCGAATGCTGATGCAACGATAGACTTAGCTGCTAATTCAAGATCTGCTTCTTTATCAACAACGATTGTATCTTTACCGCCCATTTCAGCGATAACGCGTTTTAACCAAATTTGGCCTGGGTTTACTTTCGCTGCACGCTCATAAATACGGATACCTACATCACGAGATCCCGTGAAGCTTACGAAACGTGTACGAGGATGATCTACTAAGTAGTCACCAACTTCAGAACCATTACCTGGAACGAAGTTTACTACGCCAGCTGGTAAGCCAGCTTCTTCTAATACTTCCATAAATTTCGCTGCTACTACAGGAGTTGTACTAGCTGGTTTTAGTAATACTGTGTTACCAGAAACTAAAGCAGCTGTTGTCATACCTGCCATAATTGCGAATGGGAAGTTCCAAGGAGAAATGATAACACCTACTCCTAATGGAATGTAAGAGAAACGATTATATTCAATTGGACGGCTTTCTACTGGAATACCGTCTTTTAATTTTAACATTTGACGACCATAATATTCCATAAAGTCGATTGCTTCTGCTGTATCAGCATCTGCCTCATTCCATGGCTTACCTGCTTCTTTTACAAGAATAGCAGAGAATTCATGTTTTCTGCGACGAACGATTGCTGCAGCACGGAATAAAATGTCTGCACGCATTTCTGGCTTTGATTTTCTCCAAGTTTGGAATGTTTCATCCGCTACTTGCATTGCTTTTTCAGCTAACTCACGGCTTGCTTTTGAAACACGACCAACAAGTTCCTCTTTATTTGCAGGGTTTACAGAAACAATTTTGTCTTCTGTAGTGATTTTTTCTCCCCCAATAATTAATGGATAGTCTTGTCCAAGATAAGATTCTACTTTCTTTAAACCTTCTTCAAACGCTAATTTGTTAGCCTCCACTGAAAAATCTGTAAATGGCTCATGTTTGTATGCTACTACCATTTTTTTTAGCCTCCCCTTAGAAAAACGTTTACATTTTACAACATTATTCTACACGATAATTTAGATTTATTCAAATATTCCTAGACTTATATTTTAAAAATTAATAAATTTTTAAAATATAATAAAAAAAAGAGATTCATACATGCGTATGAATCTACAAAATATGAGTATATTCCAAAACATTTTTCCCGATCAATAATATAGTAACTAATAAAAATAAAGTCCTTACATATCCAACGCCTTTTTGAACCGCAAACTTCGATCCCAAATAAGCACCTAAGATCATTGATAATCCCATGATAATACCGTATTCAAAATGAATTATGTCTAAAAATAAAAAAGTAATTAAAGATACAATATTACTAACAAAGTTCAAAAGTTTTCCAGATGCTGCCGCTTGAATAAAATCCAAACCAATTAATAAAAATGCAAAAATTAAAAATGACCCTGTCCCTGGTCCAAAAAATCCATCATAAAATCCTATCATTAAAATAACAAAGAAAAATATTAATGTTTTTCTTTGCGTCATCTTCTTATAGGTAGACACACTTCCCCAATTCTTTTTTGCAATAATATAAATAGCAATAAATACCAACATTACAAGTACTAATGGGCGTAAAATATCCGATGGAATAAATTTTACTACTAAAGCACCTGCAACAGCTCCAACAATAGTTAACGGGATTAACTTTCCTACAATTTTAAAATCAACTTTTCCTGATCGAATGAAATACATCGCACTCGTAAACGTCCCCATTGTTGCCGCTAATTTATTCGTTGCAATTGCTGAAGCCGGCGATAAGCCAACAAACATAAGCGCAGGAAGCGAAATTAACCCTCCTCCTCCAACAACGGAATCAATGAAAGCTGCTAAAAAACCGAATGCAATTAATAAAATAATGACTTGAAAACTTAATTCTTCCATGAACTTTACCCCTTACCCCTATTATTTACAACATTTTAAATTATAACAAAATTACATAAGAAAAAAAGCTGTTCCATAGAGGAACAGCCTTCATATTTAATCTAAAATTTTCACAAGTGGTTCATCTTGTTTTGCTTCACGTATAATAATAGCTTCTGGGCGTTCTACAGATTTAATCGTTACTTGTACTTTCATATAATTCGGGAAGTATTCCATAACAAGCCCTGCCACATATTGTGTAAAACCAATTATTTCAGCTTTTCCATTAAACTGGACAGGAATATCAAGCTTCATTTCTCTTAATTCATCATCTCTATACATACCAGTACCAATAACAGCTGTATAGTCGCCTTGGAAATAATCGCTTAGTTTTGCCTTAAAGTTGGATACTCTTGCAAGATCTTCACGTTTATTATCTGTTTTCGCTTGCTCTGATGGGAACAAATAGTATTTCTCATTAATTTGTTTCCAATCTTCAACCGTTTCACTACCTTTTTCTACATTTGCATAAGAAACAAAGTTACCTGGTACGAGCGAAGACTTTGGAGATTGGCGATAAATCGCAAATGTTATCGGAATATTTTTTGTATCAGGTTGTTTTTGATGTATGACTTTCAAAATTTCTTGCGCCATTTTTTTCCCTTCAGCTAACATCTTTTCATCCGGGATTGCAGCTTCACGTGGATAACCATGCTCTTCGTTAAAATATTGAACAGAATTCATTGCTAATCCAACTACCATACCAACACGTTCCTCGCTGTTATCGCCTTTTTTCACATAATAATCATGCTCTAAAATATTTGAAATATATATTGGATTTTTTTTATTTTTCACTTCTAGTGATTCGGATCCCGTTCCTAACGCAGGGTTTAATCCTATATTAGGAAATTTAACTGCATCTTTTTTTAATTTGTCCTCTAGTTCCTTTTGTTCAGCATCTGTACGTTTTCTTTTAACAAGCATCTGTATCACTTGAGTATCTAGAGCACTTCCGCCTTTTAAAAAATTATCTTTCGTATTAAATGATTCTTTTGCAATTCGCATTAATCCTGTTTCAAATTCATCTATATCAAGACGACTATTTAGCCCTTGCACCACTAAACCACGTGCATTTCCACCATCAAATGGAATAGTCGTCTTATAATATTCATCCGAAATAGCGTATTTTGGAACAACTGATTGTTCTTTTGCTTTCCCCGATTTCTCAGCCACTTTTTCATCTTTGTCGGCACCTGCACTACACCCACTTACAAGTAGGCCCAGGCTTAATATCGCTAATGCTATTTTTTTCATGGTAAGTTTGCACCTCTTACTTATTTAGCTCTTGTAAGAACCTCTCTTCATTCCAAACCTCAACATTATGTTTCTCCGCTTGTGCTAATTTCGAACCAGCTGCTTCACCTGCAACAACCAAATCCGTACTCTTACTAACACTTCCTGTTACTTTTCCACCTAATGCCTCAATCTTCTTCTTCGCTTCACTTCGTCCCATAACTTCTAGCTTACCTGTTAAAACAACCGTTTTTCCTGCGAAGTAAGATTCAACATTTTGTAAATCTGCAATTTTTATACCTTTGTATGTCATATTCACGCCATACTCTTTAAACTGCTGTAATAATTCTAATACATCTTCATTATCAAAATATGTCACAACAGATTGAGCCATTTTTTCGCCAATTTCATTAATTGCTTTTAGTTCTTCTTCTGTTGCTTTTACAAGCTCATCCATCGTTTCAAAGTGCTCTGCAAATGTACGTGCTGCTTTCGCTCCAACGTGGCGAATTCCAAGACCAAATAATAATCGCTCTAACGAGTTTTCTTTAGAATTTTCAATTGCTTGTATTAAGTTTGTTGCTGATTTTTCACCAAAACGTTCTAACTGTAATAATTGCTCTTTCGTCAATGCATATAAATCAGCAAATGTACGAATATAATCTGCATCAAAGAGTTGTGTAATGACACGTTCTCCAAGTCCATCAATATTCATCGCATTTCTTGAAACGAAATGGATTAATCCCTCTCGAATTTGAGCCGGACAAGTCGGATTTATACATCGAAGTGCTACTTCTTCTTCTAAACGAACAAGTTCACTCTCACATGCTGGACAATGCGTTGGCATACGGTATTCTTCTTCTTCACCAGTACGCTTATCAAAAATAACGTTCACAACTTCAGGAATAATATCTCCAGCCTTCTTCACAACAACGTAGTCACCAATTCGAATATCTTTTTCACGAATCAAATCTTCGTTATGTAAAGAAGCACGGCGAACAATCGTACCAGCAACTCTCACTGGCTCTAGCTCTGCAGTCGGCGTTACAACCCCTGTTCGGCCAACACTTAATTCAATGCCTGTTAGTCTCGTTACAACTTCTTCAGCTGGGAATTTATAAGCAATCGCCCATCTTGGACTCTTCGCTGTAGTTCCTAGACTTTCTTGAAGAGCAACATCATCTACTTTTATAACGATTCCATCAATCTCATAATCAAGATGCGGACGTTTTTCTTGCCATTCTTCTACATAAGCTATAACCTCTTCGATTGTTTCACATGTACGGCGATTTGGATTTGTCTTAAATCCGAGTTCACCTAAGAAATCAAGCGATTCACTGTGCGATGGAATTGTTTTTTCTTCTACATTCGCAAGACCGTACACAAACATAGATAAGTTACGCTTCGCTGCAATTTTCGGATCAAGTTGACGTATTGAACCTGCTGCTGCATTACGCGGATTCGCAAATACGTCTTCTCCATTTTGCTCTTTTTCTTCATTTAGTTTAACGAATGAACGCTTCGGCATATAAGCTTCGCCTCGTGCTTCTAACGTTACTTCTTCATTTAAAAGAAGCGGGATAGCTTTAATCGTTTTTAAATTTTGAGTAATATCTTCACCCGTTACACCATCACCACGTGTCGCCCCTTGAATGAAGCGTCCTTTTTCATAATGAAGCGAAACGGCAAGCCCGTCAATTTTTAATTCACATATATATCTTACATTCGCACCATCAATTCCTTGACATACTCTTCTGTCGAAATCACGCAAATCCCCTTCGTTAAATGCATTCCCTAAACTTAACATTGGTGACTTATGTGTTACTTTTTCAAATATATCAAGAATAGTTCCCCCAACGCGAACGGAGGGAGAATCTTCACTCATAAACTCTGGGTTCTCTGCTTCTAATTTTATAAGCTCCTGCATATCACGGTCATATTCCGCATCAGAAACAGAAGGATTGTCTAATACGTGATATTGATAATTAAATGTATTTAACAAATCACGCAGTTCTTCTATACGTTTTTTTGCTATCTCTTTTGACATATCCTCATTCCTTTCTATTGTTTCGTCACAGGTGCAAATTTTGCTAACAAACGTTTAACACCAATTGGGCTTGGGAACGCAATATCTAATTCTTTTGCATCACCTTCACCTTTTACACTTACAACTGTACCGATTCCCCATTTTTGATGGGAAGCTTTATCGCCTACTGCCCAGCCAATTTGCTCACCGCCTGTCGTCTTAGCTGCTGGACGCGCGAAAGCTGAACGAGAGCGTGTTGTGGTTGTCGTTGTCATTTTACTGCTACTTGCTGTTCTGCCTTTTGCACCAAACGAATTTTCACGCTTCGGCGCTGTTTCATTTAATGATTCCACTAGTTCTGCCGGGATTTCTGTAATGAAGCGAGACGCAGCATTCATACTTGTTCTACCAAATAAAGTACGCATTTGCGCATTAGATAAATATAACTCTTCTTCTGCACGAGTAATACCTACATAAGCAAGACGACGTTCTTCTTGCATTTCATCCTCTTCCATAAGAGAACGAGTATGAGGGAATATCCCTTCCTCTAAACCAACAATAAAGACAACCGGGAACTCTAATCCTTTTGCTGAGTGCATCGTCATGAAAATAACTTCTTCACCAGCAGTTGGGTCTTCATCTACACGATCAATATCAGCAACAAGTGCTAAATCTGTTAAGAATGCAACAAGGCTCTTATCTTCACTTTGAGATTCAAATGTTTGCGTAACAGATAAGAATTCGTCTAAGTTTTCTAAACGACCTTCCGCTTCTAAAGAACGCTCATTTTTCAACATATCGCGATAGCCTGTTTTTTCAATAACTTCTTCTACTAATTCTGTAACAGATAAATACTCTTGCATATTTACCCAGTTGTGTAATAAACTTGCGAATTCTTTTACTGCCTTTGTAATTTTTGCACTTACTCCAACATGCTCAATCTCATCAAATACAGCAGTTAATGAAATTCCGTTTTGCACACCATAATTAATAATTTTATCGATAGAAGTCGCACCAATACCACGCTTTGGCATGTTAATAATACGTGCAAAACTAATTTCATCATCTGGATTACCGATTAAACGTAAGTACGCCAAAATATCTTTAATCTCTTTACGGTCGTAGAACTTAGTTCCCCCGACAATTTTGTACGGAATGTTAGATTTAAGGAAAATCTCCTCGACCATACGAGACTGAGCATTCGTACGATATAGCACTGCAAAATCAGTGTATTTTCGTTTCCCCATTTGAAGATCGTCACGAATTTTTTTCGCAACAAAATATGCTTCGTCCTTTTCAGTTGCGGCACGATAATACGAGATTTTACTTCCAACTTGATTGTCTGTCCATAATTTCTTCGGTTTACGATTCGTATTTTTTTCAATAACAGCATTCGCTGCATTTAAAATATTTTGTGACGAACGATAGTTTTGTTCTAACAAAATTACCTGTGCATTCTCATAGTCTTTTTCAAATGACAAAATGTTAGAAATATCTGCACCACGCCAGCGATAAATAGACTGGTCAGAGTCACCTACAACGCAAAGATTTTTAAAACGTGCTGCCAAATGTTTAACAAGAAGATATTGCGCTTTGTTCGTATCTTGATACTCATCAACATGAATATATTGGAACTTACGCTGATAAAACTCTAATACTTCTGGAACACGTTCGAATAGCTGAATCGTCGTCATAATTAAATCATCAAAGTCTAATGAATTATTTTTCAAAAGACGTTTTTGATACTCTGTGTATACATCGCTCGTTAATTTTTCATATGGATCAGCCATTGTAATTTTTTTTGCATATTTATCCGCAGATAACAGTTCATTTTTTGCATTACTAATACCCGCTAAAATAGAGCGCGGCTCAAATTTCTTCGGATCAATATTGCGCTCTTTCATAATTTTTTTGACTACAGTTAGCTGATCACCTGAATCTAAGATTGTAAAGTTACGATTAATACCAATACGATCGATATCGCGTCGTAAAATACGTACACACATAGAGTGGAACGTCGAAATCCAAATATCTTCTGCTTCTGGTCCCACAAGTTTATCAATACGCTCGCGCATTTCACGAGCTGCTTTATTTGTGAAGGTAATAGCTAGTACATTCCATGGTGCTACACCTTTTTCACCAAGCAAATACGCAATACGGTGTGTTAACACGCGTGTCTTACCACTACCTGCACCTGCCATTAGTAGAAGTGGTCCATTCGTTGTTTGTACTGCTTTTTGTTGCTGTGGATTTAAACCGTTTAATAACTTATCTGTCATATTCATATACGCCTGCACCTACTCTCCTTTTACTGCTTTAACTGTTTTTAACGCCGATTTTATATCATCATAAATAATATTTCCAACAACTACTGTATCAGCATATTGCGCCATTTCTTTCGCCTGTTCTGCATTAGAAATACCACCGCCATAATATAACTTGGCTTGTTTCAATTCTGCTTTTACATTTTTAACAAGTTCAACATCTCCATACGTACCGCTATATTCTAAATAAAATATCGGTAAATGTAATAACTTGTCTGCTAAACGCGCATATGCAATAACGTCATCTTCTGTTAAATCACATTTCGCATCTGTAAGCTGGGCTACTTTCGCTTCGGGATTTAAAACACAATACCCTTCCATAAAAATTTCGTCCCAGTCCATAATATCCCCAAATTCTTTCAATGCCTCATGATGAACACCTGTTACCCATTCTACTTTTCGGCTATTTAAAACACTTGGGATGTAATAAAAATCAAATCCTGGTGTAATTGCTTCTACATCAGAAACCTCTAATACACAAGGAACTGCATATCTACGAATGCTAACTAGCATGTGTAATACGTTATCAATTGTAACTCCATCACTTCCGCCTACAATAACAGCATCCGTTCCAGACTCACAAATCATTTCTAAATATTCATCGCTTAACTCCTTATTTGGATCAAGCTTAAATACATGTTTCCATCCGGAAATATCGTACATGAAAACACCCTTCCTTTTCTCTAGTTATATCTATAGTTCTGTTTAAAATAACAGTTAGTTTTCATCTTGATTTTTTAAAATAGCTATTAAATATTTTTCAAAAAGAAGGATTTAATTTCACCTTCTTTTTATGCATTCTTTCATTATAACAAAAAAAGCTACTGACACACACGCCGATTCCAACATCTTTTTCAACGTCAAATGTTGGATTACATATCCCAAAAATCACACGGGATACTAATAAGAGAAGTAGTATTTACTATTTCAATTTTCATAAAAAGGAGTGTTTTTCTAATGAAGCAAAACATCGGGACAATAAACGCTCTAATTCGAATTACACTTGGGCTTGTCCTCTTCGGATGTAGTGCAACTAAACTTGTACGCAAGCCGTGGTGCACTTGGTCTAACATTTTTCTATGGATTGGTGCAATGAAAGTTGCAGAGGGAATTGTTCGCTTCTGCCCTATTGTTGAAGCGTGGAAATTTGGAAAATACATGAATATGGGCGCATTTAAAATGCCTGGCATGAATTTTACTGAAAAAGGACATGCTAAAGAAGAAGTGAATCAAACTTCCGCTCATGACAAGCCAAAGTCAAAGGGAAGTTATGACGCTTCTGACAAAGAGATTGAGTCAGCGATTGAAGAAATAATCCTGGCAAAACCGCTTTGAATCATTTGTCACGATGCAAGATGCTCTCAAAGGGACTTAGCTGCTGCAGTGGGCGGTTAAGTCTTCTTTATTTTACCATAAAACAGAACGTATATTCTTATTTCTAACTTTAAAATGTACATAAAAGATATCAATCAATAAATTTCAGAAAATTAGGTGCATACCCCTTGCTTAAAATGATATAAAAGTGATATCATTTTTATATCAGGAGGCGATCATATGAAAGAAAAACAAGTATTTTATGTAAATGGTTTTCTCGGTATTATTGGAATTTTGATTTTAGCTGCTATCGGTGTATTTTTCCTTGCACAAGAAATTTTTGTAGGAGCAGCACTAACTATTATATTAGCGGCAATTCTCGCTACAGGTATCGGTATTGTTCAACCGAATCAAGCGAAAGTTATTACGTTCTTTGGTAATTATTTAGGAACAATTCGTCAAAATGGTTTATTTTTAACAATTCCATTCGCATTCCGTCAAACTGTCTCATTACGTGTTGAAAACTTTAATAGTAAGAAATTAAAAGTAAACGATGTTGAGGGAAATCCGATTGAAATTGCAGCTGTTATTGTATATAAAGTAGTTGATTCTGCAAAAGCAATGTTCGGTGTTGAACATTACGATCGATTTGTAGAAATTCAAAGTGAAACAGCAATCCGCCACGTCGCAACAAAATATCCTTATGACAATTTCCAAGATGAAACTTGCATTACGTTACGCGGGAATACTGAAGAAATCTCTGAAGAATTAAAGCGTGAGTTAGAAGCGCGCCTTGAAATCGCAGGCGTAGAAGTATTAGAAACTCGTTTAACACATTTAGCTTATGCAACAGAAATTGCCCATGCGATGCTACAACGTCAACAAGCAAAAGCGGTATTAGCTGCTAGAAAAGAGATTGTTGAAGGTGCTGTGAAGATGGCGAAGGATTCAATCCATATGTTAGATGAGGAAGGCGTACTTGAATTAGATGACGAGCGTAAAGCGAATATGGTAAACAACCTATTAGTTGCCATCGTTTCAGATAAAGGTGCGCAACCAGTTATTAATACAGGAAGCCTATACTAAGGGCTATAAGTAATTATGGCTAAAAAGAAAAGCTTTCCATTACGTATTGATCCTGAATTACACGCAGTCATCGAAAAATGGGCAAATGATGAGTTTCGTAGCGTCAATGCACACATCGAGTATTTACTTCGAGAAATGGCAAAGCAAAAAGGAAAATTGAAGAAAGATAAAGATGCATGAACAAACAGCCCACTGAATTTTCAGCGGGCTGTTTTTATACAAAGCAAGTCATCAATAAACTTGCTTAACGCTGCTGTTCTCACACTATCTTTCCGATAAATAAAATAAGTCGGAATAAACCTGTTTTCATGTACTAACGGTGTATGAATAAGTTCTTTATGGCTATCAAATTGCTCTGCTACTTCACGTGGTAACATAGACACCCCAAGTCCAGCTTTTACGCACCCAATAATACCGTCTAAAGAATTTAATTCCATTATTTTTTTTGGAACAATCCCTTCAGATAGTAACCATTCTTCTAAAACTTTTCTATAAAAACAACCTGATTGAAAAACGATAAAAGACTGCGATTCCGAATATCCGTTATCCCACAAAACATTCCGCTTTGAAAGTAACATCATTTCCTCTTGGAATACTTCTATCTTTTCTAAAGCTGGATCAGCTATACAATCAGCTACAAATGCCCCCTCTATTTCATATAAGAGTACCTTCTTCGTTAATTCTTCCGTATTGTGCGTTTGCAACATAATTTCCACTTCTGGATAGCGCATATGATAATTAGCTAAAATCGTGGGCATTCTAACAGCTGCTGCTGTTTCCATCGCTCCAATTTTCAATACTCCTCCAGGCTCCGCTGTATGTTTCACTTGCCTTTTTGATTCATTTAATAATTGAATCATTTTTTCAGCGTATGTTAACAACTTTTCTCCGGCTGGTGTTAATGTAACTCCATCTCGATGCCTATAAAATAATTGTGTTTCATATTCAGCTTCTAGCCGTTTTATTTTTGCTGTTATGTTTGATTGAACAAAATTCAACCGAATAGCTGCTCTTGAAATACTTTTCTCCTGCGCGACCATATAAAAAGCTACAAAATCTTGTAAGTTCATTCGTTCATATCATTAATTTTGATATTACATATAAAAAATCAGTATTTTACGCCCCATATATATTCCTCTATCATATATATTAGAAGATATTTCAAGAAGGGAGATTATATGAAAGAAACAAAAACATGGAAAATGATTATAGCTGGGATATGTTCTTTAATAGCTGTCATGGGTATTAGTCGGTTCGCCTACACACCGATTATTTCTTTTATGGAAAAGCAAGCCCATATAGAAGATGACCTCGCTGGATATTTAGCGTCCAGTAATTATCTTGGTTATTTACTTGGGGCATTCTTTATTGGATTCATTACGATAAAAAATCGTGAAAAAATATTACACCACTGTTTATTCTTCAATGTTCTTTCAACTCTTTGTATGGGCTTAACCTCTTATATCTTTTTATGGTTTCCCCTTCGCTTTATCGGTGGTTTCACAAGTGCAATTGTATTTGTTCTTGCCTCTAGTATTGTTTTAGATTATTTATTTCAAAGTAATAAAGTCATGCTAGGTGGCATGATTTATAGCGGTGTTGGAATTGGCATTATTTTCTCTGGAAGTTTCGCACCTTTATTCAACTCAATTTGGAATTGGCAAGGTGCGTGGATTGGGTTAGGAATTATTAGTTTTAGTTTAGCTATCCTTGTATGGAAATGGTTAAGAGAGGACAGTAGACATACTATACAGCAACCAAAAAGTACTATACAAGCTACATCTCATAGAAAAAGCTATTTATTTTGGCTTATTTTAGCTTACGGATTCGAAGGATTTGGCTATATCATTACAGGGACCTTCCTTGTCACCATTGTAGAAAGAATTACACTATCACCCTTCTATGCATCTTGTAGCTGGATTATTGTCGGTATTGCTGTCATCCCATCTAGTTACCTTTGGTCCACTGTTGCTCGGAAGTACGGACCAACACGAGCTCTTACATCCGCCTATATGTTACAAATTATAAGTGTACTTTCTCCACTCCTTATTCCAAACCTTTTTGGGGCATTTCTAAGTGCATTCCTTCTAGGTGCTACATTCGTCGGAATTACAATTTTAACAACTACAGAAGCAAAACGAATAAGACCGAATGAAAGTAATAAAATCATTGGTTATACGACAGGTGTTTATGGGATTGGCCAAATTATCGGTCCAATCTTTACAGGTATTATTGCGGAGCAAATGCAAAGTTTTTCCCTCCCACTCCTTGTCGCTGCTCTTACGTTAATCATCTCAATACTACTATTATTAATTGGAGAAATAAGATGTAAGCAGGTAGAGAAAAAGTGTATATAGATACAACTAGTTTATAATCTCTTGAAAAGATTCAACGTACTATACTCTATTTCCTATAAAAAAAGAAGCTAACATATGTTAGCTTCGCGTAATCTCATGCCCAATCGCACGATATCCTATATCACTACGATAAAATAAGCCATCGCTCTCAATCTTTGCGATTTCTTTATACACTCTATCTTTCGCTTCTTGTAAGTCTTTCGCTTTATAAGCAATAAATAGTACACGGCCACCATTTGTTACAAAATCCCCATGTTTCATCGCTGTACCTGAATGAAAGACAATAGCATCTTCTAAACGATCTAATCCTGTAATAATTTCACCTTTTTTATACGCTTCTGGATATCCTTTTGAAGCAAGTACAACACCAATTACTGCTTCCTCTGACCACTCTAACACTAACTCACTTTCATCTAATACAGCGTTACATACATCAACTAAATCATTTTCTAAGCGAGGTAATACAACTTCTGTTTCAGGATCACCAAAGCGTGCATTAAATTCAATTACCTTTGGACCATCATTTGTTAAAATAAGCCCTGCATATAAAATCCCTGTAAACGATCGATTTTCTTGGATCATTGCTTGAGCAGTTGGATGTAATACGGTTTGAATCGCTTCTTGGACTGCTGATTCTGGAATTTGTGGTACTGGAGAATATGCACCCATTCCGCCTGTATTTGGTCCTTTATCAGCATCAAAAGCTCGTTTATGGTCCTGAGCGATTACCATCGGATGTACAGTTGTTCCATTTACAAATGCCATTAATGAAAATTCTTGTCCATCTAAAAACTCTTCAATAACAACCTTCTTACTTGCCGCGCCGAACTTCACATCTTGTAGCATTTCTTTCACAGCCTGTAATGCCTCTTCAAGCGTCATTGCTACCGTTACCCCTTTACCAGCAGCTAATCCGTCAGCTTTAATAACGATTGGTGCACCAACTTTTTGAATGTACTGTACTGCTTCTTCATACTCGGTAAAAGTTTCGTACGCCCCAGTTGGAATATCATACTTTTTCATAAGCTCTTTTGTAAAAGCTTTACTACCTTCAATAACAGCAGCCGCTTTATTCGGACCAAATACGCGAAGTCCCTCTTCTTTAAAACGATCAACAATTCCATTCATAAGTGGAATTTCTGGTCCAACGAAAGTTAACTCAATATTATTCTCTTTGGCAAATAAAACTAATGCATCAAAATCATTTTCATCAATATCAACTGGTATTGCAACATCTCGCATACCTTCATTACCTGGTGCTACATATACCTTTTTCACTTTTGCAGATTGTGCAAACTTCCAAGCTAAAGCATGCTCACGCCCACCGCGGCCAATTACTAAAACATTCATATTTCATCCCCCAATAATTAAATAAGTACAAACTAGAAGCTATGCTCCTAGTTTGCTTTTTCATATCAATAAAAGGTTATCTTAACCGGACTTTTTAAACATCCATCTCAATAAAGGTTTAAAAAGGAGGATCAAGAGCACCGAGCAGGTCTAGGCGCATTTGCCAGGAGGACACGGAGTGTAGCTTTCCTACATGAGTACCGCACTGGCGATGCAACGACGACATGCGAAGGTTATCTTGACCGGACTTTTTAAACATCCATCTTAATAAAGGTTTAAAAAGGAGGATCAAGAGCACCGAGCAGGTCTAGGCGCATTTGCCAGGAGGACACGGAGTGTAGCTTTCCTACATGAGTACCGCACTGGCGATGCAACGACGACATGCGAAGGTTATCTTGACCGGACTTTTTAAACATCCTCTATTAGTGTTTGAAATGACGTACGCCAGTGAACACCATAGCAATCCCATACGTATCTGCCACTTTAATAGAATCTTCATCACGGATTGATCCGCCTGGTTGAATGATTGCTGTAATTCCCGCTTTTGCTGCTTCTTCTAATGTATCTGGCATTGGGAAGAAAGCATCAGATGCAAGCGCGCTACCTTGTGCTTTTTCACCAGCTTGTGTAATCGCGATTTTTGCAGAACCTACACGGTTCATCTGTCCCGCACCGACACCAATTGTCATGTCATCTTTCGCTAAAACAATTGCATTTGATTTCACATGTTTTACAACTTTCCAAGCTAGTTTTAAATCTTTCCATTCTTGCTCTGAAGGTTCACGTTTCGTTGGAATTGAAATTGTACTTTCATCTAATGATAACGTATCTTCCTCTTGAACGAGAAGTCCACCTTGTACAGAAGTTAGTTTTTTGCTTGCACTTGTCGCTTTTTCAATATTTATAGTTAATAAACGTAAGTTCTTCTTACTTTGCAACACTTCTAAAGCTTCTTGCGAGAACGAAGGTGCGATAACAATTTCTAAGAAAATTTCATGTAACTTTTCTGCTGTAGCTTTATCAATTTCACGATTTGCTGCAATAATACCGCCGAAGATTGATACTGGATCTGCTTCATAAGCACGAGTATATGCTTCGTGAATATTAGTTCCTACTCCAACACCACATGGATTCATATGTTTTACTGCTACTACTGCTGGTTCTGTAAATTCTTTTACGATGCTAAGCGCTGCGTCTGCATCATTAATATTGTTATACGATAATTCTTTACCGTGTAATTGTTCTGCGTATGCAACAGAAGAAGTTGCTGCGAATGGCGCTTTATAGAAAGTTGCTTTTTGATGTGGGTTCTCGCCATAACGTAAGTCTTGCTTTTTCTCAAATGTCACAGTTAATGTTTCTGGACTTTCTTCACCCATTTGCTCTGTTAAGTAGTTAGAAATTAACGCATCATACGCTGCTGTATGACGGAATACTTTCGCTGCTAGTTTACGTTTCGTTTCCTCTGCTACTTCACCGTTCTCTTTCAGTTCTGCTAACACAATATCATAATCTACTGGATCTACAATTACAGATACGAATTTATGATTTTTCGCAGCAGAGCGAATCATTGTCGGGCCACCGATATCAATATTTTCAATTGCATCAGCAAATGTTACATCAGGCTTAGCGATTGTTTCTTTAAATGGGTATAAGTTAACAACAACAAAATCAATTGCTTGAATACCTAATTCATTCATTTGCGCTACATGTGTTTCATTATCACGAACTGCTAATAGACCACCATGAATATTTGGATGTAAAGTTTTCACACGACCATCCATAATTTCAGGGAAACCAGTTACTTCAGAAATACCAATTACTTGTAAGCCGTTTTCTTCTAGTAACTTTTTCGTACCACCTGTTGAAATAACTTCAATCCCTTGCTCTAGTAACCCTTTAACAAATTCTACTACTCCTGTTTTATCTGAAACACTTACTAATGCACGCTTTTTCATTTATCCTTCACCCCTGGTTGTATGTTAGTTAACAGTTGCTTCTTTCACAGACTGAACAATTTGATTCACTGTATTTACGTATAATTTATGTTCAACTTGCTGAATTTTCTTTTGTAAGCTTTCTCTCGTATCCCCTTCAGAAACAACCACTGCTTCTTGCGCAATAATTGGCCCTGTATCCATACCTGCATCTACATAATGAATTGTTACTCCAGTTACTTTCACACCTGCTTCTAACGCTTGACCGACAGCATCTTTACCCGGAAAGCTCGGTAGTAATGATGGATGAATATTAATAATCTTTCCGCCGTATGCTTCTAGTAACGTCGGCCCGATTAAACGCATATATCCAGCTAAAATAATATAATCAATTTCATATTCTTCTAGCTTCTTTAATATCTCTTTTTCAAACGCTTCTTTGGACTCATATGCTTTCGCTGAAAAAGCGAAACACGGAATATGATGATAATGCGCTCGCCCAACAGCACGTGCTTCTGGTTTATCACATACTAATAAACTAATTTCTGCATCCAATCTTTTTTCTTCTACCGCATTAACGAGAGATTGAAAGTTAGATCCACTTCCAGAAGCAAAAACTGCTAATCTACTCATAGTGCTTTGCCCCCATTAAAAGTAACGCCAGCTCCTTGTACAGTACGTCCAATAATACGAGCCGTTTCTCCTTGCTCTTCAAGAAGACGGACAACATCTTTTGCATCTTCTTCCTTCACTGCTACTACCATACCAATACCCATGTTAAAAATATTGAACATTTCTTTCTCTTCCAGTTTCCCAACTTCTTGAAGTAAATGGAAGATCGGCTGAATTTTCCAAGATCCTAGTTCAATCTCAGCACCAATTCCTTCTGGCAACATACGTGGGATATTTTCAATAAATCCGCCCCCTGTAATGTGCGCCATACCGTATACTTCATGCTTCTTCAATAGTTCTAAAATAGGTTTGACATAAATTTTCGTTGGTTTTAATAATTCTTCACCAAGAGGTAGTTCTAAGCGTCCATAAATACGCTCTAAAGATAGTTCTCCATCTTCTAGTAACACTTTTCGTACTAAAGAGTAACCATTGCTATGAATACCGCTAGATGCTAAGCCAATTAGCACGTGACCAGCTTCAATCTTTTCACCTGTTACAATTTTCTTTTTATCAACAATCCCAACTGTAAAACCAGCTAAATCATATTCTTCCGTAGAATACATTCCTGGCATTTCAGCTGTTTCTCCACCGATTAATGCACAACCAGCTTGGCGACAGCCCTCTGATATACCTTTGACGATGTTTTCAATTTTACTAGGTTCAGCTTTACCACAAGCAATATAATCAAGGAAGAAAAGCGGCTCTGCTCCTTGGACAACAATATCATTTACACACATTGCTACTGCATCAATACCAATTGTGTCATGTTTATCTGCCATAAAAGCGAGCATCAATTTTGTTCCCACGCCATCTGTTCCAGATACTAATACAGGTTCTTCTAATGCAAATTTTGATAGATCAAACATACCTCCAAAACCGCCTAAACCGCCTAGTACTTCTTTTCTCATAGTTGTTTGTACGTGTTTTTTCATGCGAGATACCGCTTCATATCCAGCTTCAATATCTACTCCTGCTTGCTTATATGCATTCGCCATCGTTATTTACACCTCGTCTTTTAATTTCTCCCCATCCAGGGCGGGCCGTTTTAAGAAAAAAGCTAGCTTCTACAGCAAAAGAAGTAGAAGCTTTTTTCACTTTTCTTATTTCATACTTTCTAAAAGCTCTTGCTCATAATCATAAAGAGCTGTTGGATAGTCCCCATTAAAGTAAGCCATGCATAGGCCGCCATATTTCCCTTCATATGGACGTCCAATTGCATCTACTAATCCATCTTCGCTTAAAAATGTTAAAGAATCTGCTCCGATCATTTCGCGGATTTCTTCTACTGTATTATTTGCTGCAATTAATTCTTTTCTCGTTTGAATATCAATGCCATAGAAACATGGATATTTCAGAGGTGGTGAAGCAATTCTTACATGAACTTCTGTCGCTCCAGCCTCACGAAGCATACGAACAATTCGTTTACTTGTCGTTCCTCTTACGATAGAGTCATCAATCATAACAACTCGTTTCCCCTCAACCACACCTCTTACTGCGGAAAGCTTCATCTTAACCCCTTGCTCACGCAGTTCTTGAGAAGGCTGGATAAAAGTACGTCCAACGTAACGATTTTTAATTAATCCTAATTCATACGGAATGCCTGTTGCCTCCGCATAGCCAATCGCAGCTGAAATACTAGAGTCTGGTACACCAGTAACAACATCCGCTTCAATAGGAGCTTCCGCTGCTAAACGTTTCCCCATATTTTTACGCGCTGCATGAACGTTAACACCAGCAATATTAGAATCTGGTCGTGCAAAGTAAATATATTCCATACTACAAATCGCATGTTCTACATCGTTTGTGAAACGATCTACGTGAATTCCTTCATCATTAATGATAAGTAATTCACCAGGTTCTACATCGCGAATGTATGTTGCACCTACTACATCAAAAGCACATGTTTCAGATGCTACAACGTAAGCATCCCCCATCTTTCCAATTGAAAGCGGACGGAATCCATTTGGATCTAACGCAACGATCATTTCATTTCCAGTTAGTAAAAGATACGCAAAAGCACCTTTCACTTTATTTAGAGCCTCTTTTACACTTTCAATTAAAGAGTCTTTCGTACTACGTTTAATAAGATGTAAAAGTACTTCTGTATCTGAACTAGTTTGAAAAATACTTCCCTCTGCTTCTAATTCACGACGAAGCATTTTTGCGTTAATTAAATTTCCGTTATGAGCTAACGCCATACTATGATCGGAAAAACGGAACAACAATGGTTGAACGTTAGCAACTTCACTTCCACCAGCTGTTGCATATCGTACATGTCCGATTGCTGATTTTCCATTTAATCCTTCTAACTCACCTCTTGAAAACACTTCTGATATTAAACCTAACCCCTTGTGACCGACGATTTTTTCCCCATTATTTACGACAATGCCTGCGCCTTCTTGCCCACGGTGCTGTAAACTGTGCAATCCGTAGTATGAAACTTGTGCTGCATTTTCATGCCCCCAAATTCCGAAAACGCCACATTCTTCGTTTAACCCCTTTATTTCAGCAAGCATGGGATTGCCCCTTTCCAAGCCTTTCTCATTTCATCTACATTTGCTGTAAGTAATACTTCATTTTCTTCATTATGAATTGTTACTTCATTTGTACTTGTTACTTCTCCAACTTGGATTGCTTCTACCGCTTTCTCAAACGCCTCTTTATTTTCACGTTTTACAGTTATCACGAAGCGAGACTGTGATTCAGCGAATAATGCTGCTGTTGCTTCTCCATCTAATTTCACAGTAGCACCTAAGCCGTTAGCACCAATTGCACTTTCTGAAATTGCAACTGCTAAACCACCCTCAGCAACATCATGTGCAGATTGAACAAGACCAGCTTGAATTGCTTCTAATACTTGTTTTTGGCGTTTTAATTCTACATCTAGATCGATACTTGGTGATTGACCGAAAATTTTTCCGTGAATCATTTTCTGTAATTCACTTCCGCCAAACTCAGCTTTCGTCTCACCGATTATATAAACTAAATCACCAGCTTGCTTAAACTCTTGTGTTGTTACATGTTTTAAGTCATGTACAAGTCCGACCATCCCAACAGTTGGTGTTGGATATACAGCTTCGCCACTACGTTCGTTATACATCGATACGTTTCCGCCGATAACTGGTGTTTGTAATGTGCGACAAGCTTCACTCATACCGTCTACTGATTTCTCAATTTGCCAGAAGATTTCTGGTTTTTCTGGGTTACCGAAGTTTAAGCAATCTGTAATTGCAAGTGGCTCACCGCCAGAGCATACGATATTACGCGCTGCCTCTGCTACTGCAATTTTACCGCCCATTTCTGGATCTAGATAAATGTAGCGAGAATTACAATCTGTCGTCATTGCTAATCCTTTTTCTGTACCGCGTACACGTACAACTGCTGCATCTGAACCTGGTGTAACCACTGTGCTTGTACGAACTTGATAATCGTATTGATCGTATACCCACTCTTTACTTGCAATTGTTGGTTGCTGTAATAGAGCGAATAACGCTTCTTTATAATTTTCTACTTTTGGCGTTTCCATTTTCATTGCTTGGAATTCAGCAAAGTATGCTGCTTCTTTTGATGGTTTATGATAAATTGGTGCTTCTTCTGCTAAAGCATCTGCTGGAACTTCAGCTACCTTTTCACCTTTATGGAATAAACGAAGCATTTTATCTTCCGTTACTTTCCCCATCGTAACCGCTGCGAGACCATACTTCTCAAATAAATCTACTATTTCTTGTTCTCTACCTTTTTTCACAACAATTAACATACGCTCTTGTGATTCAGACAGCATCATTTCATATGGTGTCATTCCTGTTTCACGTTGTGGTACATCATCTAAGTACATTTCAATACCCATTCCTGCTTTACTTGCCATTTCTGCAGATGATGATGTTAAACCAGCCGCACCCATATCTTGAATTCCAACAAGTGCATCAGATTGAATTAATTCTAAACACGCTTCAATAAGAAGTTTTTCCATAAATGGATCCCCTACTTGAACCGCTGGACGTTTCGCTTCTGAGCTTTCAGATAGTTCTTCCGACGCGAATGTTGCACCGTGAATACCGTCACGACCAGTTGATGCTCCTACGTACATTACTGTGTTACCAGCACCGTGCGCTTGCCCTTTTTTAATGTCTTCGTGGTTAATCAAACCTACGCACATTGCATTTACAAGTGGATTTCCTTCGTAACATGGATCAAATTGTACTTCGCCGCCAACAGTCGGAATACCGATGCAGTTACCGTATCCTGCAATTCCTGCTACTACTTCTTCGAATAAATATTTCACACGTGGTGACTGTAATTCACCGAAACGAAGTGAGTTTAATAGAGCTACCGGACGTGCTCCCATAGAGAATACGTCACGAATAATACCACCAACACCTGTTGCTGCTCCTTGATATGGTTCAATAGCTGAAGGATGGTTATGACTTTCCATTTTAAATACAACTGCTTGATTATCACCGATATCTACAATTCCAGCGCCTTCTCCAGGTCCTTGCAGAACGCGCTCACCTGTCGTTGGAAACTTACGAAGAACTGGTTTTGAATTTTTATAACTACAATGTTCAGACCACATTACAGAGAACAATCCTGTTTCTGTATAATTTGGCAGACGACCTAAAATCTTTTCAACCATGGCAAACTCTTCGTCTGTTAGCCCCATTTCCGCATATATACGCTCTTCTTTAATTTGTGTTGGATTTGGTTCAAGCATTAACGACATATGTTTCCCTCCACTGTTTTAAGATAGATTGAAAGACTTTTAACCCTTCAGCACCGCCAAGTAATTCATCTACAGCACGCTCTGGATGTGGCATCATACCAAGTACATTTCCTTTTTCGTTTACAATACCAGCAATATCTGAAACGCTACCGTTAGGATTTTCTACGTAACGGAATGCGATTTGATTATTCTCTTCTAATTGTTTAAGAGTCTCTTCGTCACAATAGTAATTCCCCTCACCATGAGCGATTGGAATATTGATTACTTCATTTTTTTCATATTGTGATGTAAACATCGTTTCATTATTTTCAACACGCAACTGAACAGTACGACACATAAATTTTAAGTTTTCGTTTCTCATTAATGCTCCTGGTAGTAATCCTGATTCAACAAGAATCTGGAATCCATTACATACACCTAAAATCGGCTTTCCTTGCTCAGCAGCTTTTTGTACTGCTTTCATTGCATTAGCAAAGCGAGAAATAGCACCGCAGCGTAAGTAGTCACCGTAAGAGAATCCACCTGGTAGTAAAATTGCATCATATTCATCTAAATTCTCTGTATCGTGCCAAACGTAATCTACTTCTTCGCCAAGCTCATCTTTAATTGCATGGAACATATCGACATCACAGTTCGAACCTGGAAATACTATTACGGCAAATTTCACTGTGCGACAACCTCCTCAACTTCATAACGGAAGTCTTCCATTACAACGTTCGCTAATAGTTTTTCACACATTTCTTTTACCTTGCTATCTAAGTCAGATACAGATTTATCAATTGTTAGTTCCATGTACTTTCCGATTCGAACGTCTTGTACTTCTGTGAATGAAAGACTATGAAGAGCTCCTTTTACCGCTGTTCCTTGTGGATCTAATACGCTTTCTCTTAATGTTACATATACCTTAACTTTATACATGTGAAATTCCCCCTAAACGTTTTAAAATCTCTTCATAAGCATCTGTTAAATTTCCAAGATCGCGACGGAATACGTCTTTATCAAACTTCTCATTGCTCGTTTCATCCCATAAACGGCAAGTATCTGGTGAAATTTCATCCGCTAATATGATTTCTCCCTCTTCCGTTACACCAAACTCTAATTTGAAATCTACTAATCTTACACGACAGCTTGCGAAATGATCAATCAACACTTGATTGATTTGTAGAGCCATATCTCGTAATACGCTTACTTGCTCTGGCGATGCAACGTTTAATACACGAATATGATCTTCCGTTACAAGCGGATCTCCTAAATTATCATCTTTGAAGTAAAATTCTACGATTGGTTCTGCAAGTACAGTTCCCTCTTCCATTCCTAATCGTTTTGAAAGACTTCCTGCAATTACATTTCTTGTGACAACTTCTAAAGGAATAATACTCACTTTTTTAACAAGTTGTTCTGTTTCAGATAACTTCTCAACAAAATGTGTTTTAATTCCTACTTCTTGTAACTTTCTGAACAATAAAGTTGTAATTTCATTGTTCAAACGACCTTTTCCTGTAATCGTCTCTTTTTTCTCCCCATTGAAAGCAGTCGCACTATCTTTGTACTCTACCCAAACCATATCTGCTGATTCTGTACGATAAATTCTTTTTGCCTTACCTTCATACAGCAATTCTAGCTTTTGCATTTCGCAAGCCCCCTGTAGTTTGAAAAATGTGAATAATATTTTTATAAAGAATGGCACAGAATGACTCTATTCTGTGCCATATGAAATTTTACGCTTCGTTTAATCCAAGGCGTTCAAAGATTGTATCAACGTGTTGCATATGATGCTCATAGTTGAAGCATTCATTAATTTCTTCTTGTGTTAACTTGCTTGTAATGCGCTCATCAGCTTCTACAAGCTCTTTAAATTGTACTTGTGTTTCCCAAGCTTCCATCGCTTTAGGCTGTACGATATCATAAGCTTCTTCACGTACCATACCTTTGTCGATTAGTGTAAGCATTACGCGCTGAGAATAAATTAAGCCGTATGTTCTTGTCATATTGCGTTTCATATTCTCTGGGTATACAGTTAAGTTTTTAACGATATTACCAAAGCGATTTAACATGTAATTTAATGCGATTGTAGCATCTGGTAAAATTACGCGTTCTGCTGAAGAGTGAGAAATGTCACGCTCATGCCACAATGGAACATTCTCATAAGCTGTCATCATATAACCGCGGATAACACGAGCTAAACCAGTCATATTTTCAGATCCAATTGGATTACGCTTATGTGGCATTGCAGAAGAACCTTTTTGGCCTTTTGCGAAAGCTTCTTCAACTTCACGTGTTTCACTCTTTTGTAAGCCACGAATCTCAACTGCCATCTTTTCGATAGATGTTGCGATTAATGCAAGTGTTGACATGTAGTGTGCGTGACGATCACGTTGCAATGTTTGTGTTGAAATTGGTGCTGCTTCTAATCCTAGATTTTCACAAACATATTTTTCTACGAATGGATCGATATTTGCATATGTACCAACCGCACCAGATAGTTTACCAACACGAACTGTATCAGCAGCTTGTTTGAAACGCTCTACGTTACGTTTCATCTCTTCATACCAAAGACCAAGTTTTAAACCGAATGTTGTTGGTTCTGCATGAACACCGTGTGTTCTTCCCATCATGATTGTGTATTTATGCTCTTTCGCTTTGTTAGCTAAAATGCTTACAAAGTTCTCTAAGTCTTTTAATATAATTTCATTCGCTTGTTTTAAGATGTAAGATAATGCTGTATCTACTACATCTGTAGATGTTAAACCGTAATGAACCCATTTACGTTCTTCGCCTAGTGCTGGCGTTTCTGATACAGCACGAGTGAATGCAACTACATCATGACGTGTTTCTTTTTCAATTTCATAAATACGATCAATATCAAATGATGCATGTTCACGAATTTTTTTAACATCTTCTTTTGGAATATCGCCAAGCTCAGCCCATGCTTCACAAGCTAAAATCTCAACTTCTAACCACGCTTTAAATTTGTTCTCTTCCGTCCAAATCGCACCCATTTCAGGGCGTGTATAACGACTAATCATCTTTTTCCCTCCAACAGTTGTTCTTGATGGTCCCAAATATGCAAACTCTTCGCTTTTTCTAGAGCGACTTCAATATTATCATTTAAAATATTAACATGCCCCATTTTTCGCTGTGCTTTTGCTTCTTCTTTTCCATACAAGTGTAAATAGCACCCGGTTAATCTATTCACTTGTCTTAGGACCCCTTCTATATGTTCGCCTAAAATGTTTACCATGACAACTGGTTTTAACAAATTTGTTTCTCCTAGAGGTAAATTACAGATTGCTCGAATATGTTGACCAAATTGGCTCGTTTCACATGCATCCTGTGTATAGTGTCCTGAATTGTGAGGTCTTGGTGCTAATTCATTAATGTAAATCTCACCATTAGCTGTAGCAAACATCTCTACAGCTAGTGTTCCCACAAGTTTTAATTCATCCGCAAGTACCTTTGCATAAGCAATTGCTTTTTGAGAAAGCTCTTCTGTAATACGAGCTGGAACGATAGATTCATGCAAAATGTTATTTACATGAATATTTTCCGCTACCGGAAATACTTTCGTTTCACCACTTACACTACGAATCACAATAACGGATACTTCTTTTTCAAAAGGCACCCATTTCTCTAAAATACACTCTGCTTTATCCACAAGATCTCTTGCTGTCTCAACATCAGCCTCACTTCTTAAAACAACTTGCCCTTTCCCATCATATCCACCTGTCGTCGTTTTTAAGACGGAAGGGAATGATAACTCAGCAATTGCTTCTGTAAGCTGATCTTGATTTTGAACTAATCTATACGTTGCTACTGGTAACCCAGCCTTCTCAATTGCATTCTTTTCTGTAAAACGATTTTGTGTTTTATTTAACAACTGACTACCTTGTGGCAAGTAAGCATGTTTTTCAAGCCATTGTAAACATCTATAATCAATATTCTCAAATTCATATGTGACAACATCACTTATCTCTGCTAAATGCTGAATTGCCTTTAAATCGTCATACGGTGCAACAATTTCAATATCAGCAACTTGTGCACATGGTGAATGCTTTGTAGGATCTAAAACAGCAATTTTATATCCCATCTCCTTGGCTGCCAATGCCATCATTCTTCCTAGCTGGCCGCCTCCAATAATGCCGATTGTTTTTCCAGGTAAAATGATTCTCGTCATACTAGCTCACTACCTTCACGCACATCTTTTTCAATCGCTTCTCGTCTCAATTCTAATGCATCACGTATATCATCATGGAATGATCCAAGTATTTGTGCAGCAAGTAATCCAGCATTCGTTGAACCGGCTTTACCAATTGCAACAGTTGCAACTGGAACACCTCCTGGCATTTGGACGATGGATAATAATGAATCTAAGCCGTTTAATGCTTTTGATTGAACTGGAACTCCAATTACAGGAAGATTTGTCTTCGCTGCAACCATTCCTGGTAAATGTGCTGCTCCACCAGCTCCAGCAATAATAACTTTCAATCCACGTTCACGAGCCGTCTCTGCATATTCAAACATATAATCCGGAGTCCGATGAGCGGATACAACTTTTTTCTCATACGGTATATTTAATTCATCTAAAATGTCACAAGCATATTTCATTGTTTCCCAGTCTGATGTACTTCCCATTATGACTCCAACTAGTGATTTCATATTAGAATCCCCCCGATTCAAATAAAAAAAGCCTGAAATAGAACAGTTTCTCTTTTACTATGAGAGAAAGCGCTCTACTCAGGCATACGTATCCCTTGTGAATAGAAAAATACCGAGTGACTTTCCCTCATAGTCTAACGAATAACGGTCGTTAGGTAGAGACTTGCAGGCCATATCCCCGCGATTATATGAGGTCTTATATTATTGTTTCTATGGCTATATTAACAATATTTCATAAACGATGTCAATAAATAATCGAATGTTTTTTTATTAGTAGTCAATAACGTTCGTGTTTTAGTTATATTCAAAAGAAGAATTGCAACTATATGCAAGAAGAAAAGGGAATTAGAATATATATTTCTAGAGATCTATTTACTTATAATCGTTTATATAGTACTTCAGTATGTTTTAAATCAAAATATGTACACTCTTGTATTCTACACATCAATAGAACTTTTATTATAACGATTTAATTTCTAAGGAGGATAAACGTGAAAGAAAGAACTACGCTATTATCCTATTTATTTTTTCTATCGCAGTAATTGTTGTAATTATTGAATACTTATTTATAGCATCTCATTATTTAAAATATATACTTATGATAGAAATAATGTGTCCTATTTTAAGTATTACTTTAGCCGCATTAGGAAAATCAGGAACACAAAAAATCATTGCTATTATTTTAAACAGTCTCTATTTCATTCTTTTTTCGTCTTTAGCGTTATTAAATTTATGGATTATAACATGCGGTAAATAAAAATAAATACAAAAAAACCTAAGTCGAA
>NZ_QNUB01000025.1:0-66180 GCF_008042345.1 Bacillus sp. AR8-1 | reverse complement strand
GCCGCCGCTTTTGCTTTTGCTGCCGCTGCTGCCTTCGCCTTGGCTTTCGCTTTTTCTTCTTCCGTTACTTCTTCTGTTCCTTCTCTTTTTTGCTTCGCTAACGCTGCTGCACGTCGTTTTGCTTCTTCTATAGTAATATCATCATTTTTTGGTAGCGCTTTCTCTTTTTCTTGATCTTCTGCCTCAAGCTCACTTATTTCCGCCTCGTGTTTCGCTACAAGGCGTTTTCTCGCTTCTTCTTTTGCACGCCTAGCTGCTTCTTTTTTCAGATCCTCTAAATCTTTGTTTGGATTACTCATTTATTCGTCACCTGCTTCCCGGTCTTTGCTTCGTAACGAATTTTTTCTTTTAATTTATTAATTCCATAAATTAAAGCAGCCGGATTTGGGGGACAACCAGGAATATACACATCAACTGGTACGATTTGGTCTACACCTTTCACAACAGCATATGAATTTACATACGGACCACCTGCTGTCGCACAAGATCCCATCGCAATAACCCATTTCGGTTCAGGCATTTGATCATATAAACGCCGAACAATAGGAGCCATCTTCTTCGTTACTGTTCCCGATACAATCATGACGTCCGATTGCCTTGGTGAAGTTCGAAAAAATGACCCAAATCGATCTAAATCATAATGTGATGAGCCTACTCCCATCATTTCAATTGCACAGCACGCCAGTCCGAATGTCATCGGCCATAAAGAATTGCTCCTCGCCCATCCTTTCAACTGTTCCAATGTAGAAAAAAAGATATTTCGTTCTAATTCTGCTCGCTCATTTGGATGTAATTCCTCAAAATTTATAACCATTGTAACACCTTCTTTTTCCAAGCATACGCTAATCCAACTAGCAACATTACAACAAAGATGAGCATCTCAATTAATGCAAATAAACCTAGCTTGTCATACGCAACAGCCCAAGGATATAAAAATAAAGTTTCTACATCAAAGATCACAAACAATAAAGCGAAAATATAATAACGAGCATGAAACCTAATATTTGCATCGTGAAAAGGCTCAATTCCACTCTCATACGTCGTAGCCTTTGCTGCACTTGGTTTATTTGGGCGCAGCATCCTGCCTAATGTAAGAGCCACTACCGGCAGCAATATACCTAATAGCAAGAAAATCAAAACGATCATATAACTATTTTCATATACACTTGCCATTGTGAAACCCTCCCCCCTAAATTAAGAACAAGTTCACATAGTAAACAATATGTCCTAGTTGCAGTAATTATTATTTTTAAATTTTTCTAAATAATGCAACTATTCTAATCATTATAGCAAACTTCAAATTCCTATGTCGATATGTTGGGAGACAGAAACAAGAATTATTAAAATCTATCTTTACAACTTGCTATAATTGTGCAAAATAAATATAAAACTTATATATGCTTTTCAAGGAACCGTAGGTGATATAAATGAAAAAACAAACACATGTAAGTATTCTTATAAGCATTGCATTACTGTCCATAACGCTTCACTACGTAGCGATGCCTTTTCTATATGAATACTCATTTCCTTTTCAGCTATTAATCGGAACGAGTACCCTATTAATTGATATTATCGCTTATAGTTATATTCTTTACTTTTCAAACACGAAAGAAGGGCTACCTCGTTTATTTTGGATCATATTATCTGTTGGAGCTCTCTCTTATTTTATCGGTGATATAGTCGTTGCCTATCAGCGTTTAATTGTAAAGGACTTCTATACGTTCGTTGATCCGTCTGATTTTTTTTACTTACTTTTTTTAGTTAGTTTTGCATTTGCCTTTCTATACGAAATCATTTACAACCGAGATTTATTAGAAAAACTTTTTATGCTATGTGATATTTGTATTATCGTTACAGCCCAATTTACTTTAAGTTACTACTTACTTATTGAACGAACCATTCACATCTTTACAACATCCTATATCGACATATTTGTTCAACTTACCTATCCAATGGCTGATTTACTCTTTCTCTTAATAGGAATCAATCTTTTATTCAAACCACTATCCTTATTACCTAAAAAGGTTGGTGCGCTTCTTGGCAGTGCTTTAATTTTATATGCTACTACCGATGCGATTTATGCTTATATAAAATACTTCATACCAGAGTATTCTATGTTTACAGTTACTCCTTTCTATCAAGTAACCTTAGTACTAGTAGCAATTGCCTGTATTCTCCATACAAAAGAACCGGAAAAACAAGAACAAGTACTACTAACACTTAAAATTGGTGAAGCAATCCGATTATCATTACCGTATATTTCGGTAGTAATGCTTATTGTTTTTATATTAGTCGAATACGTTTTTGCGCCTATTATAGTAATCGGACTTATAATAACTTTCTCTTTCGTTCTCATACGTCATAGTTTAGTTCGAAAACAAAATAAAATATTATTGCTAGCTCAAATGCAATTCAACTCAGAACTCGAGAAACAAATTGAACTACGTACAGAAGATTTAGTAGAACAGAAAAATGAACTCTATCATAATCAACAAATGTTTAAATCTTTATACGAGCATCATCCAGATCCAATCTTCACATTAGATTTGTACGGTAATTTTCTCAAAGTAAATAACGCTGGTACTACTTTACTTGGTTATCAAACGAATGAATTATTAAATCAGCCTTACTATTCACTCATATACGAAGAAGATTTAGAAGAAATGATTAACGCCTTTCATCGTGTAAAAAAGGGATATTCTATCTCTTTAGAAATACGGGCGTACCATAAAAACAGAGATATTTACTACTTGCACGTTACCGCCGTACCGATCTTTTTAAAAGAGAAAATTTCTGGGGTTTATTTAATGATTAAAGATATTACGGAAAGCAAACAACAACAAGAACAAATTAATTTCCTAGCATACCATGATACTTTAACAGAGCTTGCAAATCGTCGTGCATTTCATCAACATTTAGAACAGGCAATTGCACGAGCAAAAGTATCGAAAAAGTCTTTTGCTGTTATGTTTCTCGACCTAGACCGTTTTAAAGTTATTAATGATACCCTCGGTCATCGAGTAGGAGACCTATTGCTTATCGCAGTAGCAAAAAGGCTCGAAAGAATATCAACATCAAATATGAAACTCGCACGGCTAGCTGGGGATGAGTTCACGATCCTTATCGAAAATTACAAAAAAAAGCCAGATGTCCAAAAAATGGCTGATATGATTGTAGCGGCCATGAATGAGCCATTTGAAATCGAAAATCAACATTTACAAATCTCACCAAGTATCGGAATTGCAATATATCCTGAAGCAGGTGAAGATCCGCTATCCATTTTGCAGCATGCTGATATGGCCATGTACGAAGCAAAGAATAAAGGAAAAAACGGTAGCTCTCTTTACACGAAAGAACTATATAAAAAAATGGAACGAAAAGCTCGAATCGAAAAAGATTTGCCAATCGCTTTAGTAAACAAAGAATTTTATCTCGTTTATCAACCACAAATCGATACGACAACAAATAAAATTATCGGTGCTGAAGCTTTAATACGGTGGAAACACCCGCTATTAGGTGACATTTCACCATGTGAGTTTATTCCAATTGTAGAAGAGACGCCACAAGTAGTCCCACTTGGACATTGGGTATTACAAGAAGCTTGTCTCCAATTAAAAATATGGCATACCTTTGGCTACCAAAATTTAAAAATAAGTGTTAATTTATCTGCAAAAGAGTTCCGGCAAGATCAATTAATCGAAAACATTTCACAAATATTAAACGACGTGCAAGTCGATCCAAAATATGTAACCCTCGAGTTAACAGAAAGAATTGCAATGATTGACGAGAAAGAAACGTTATTGAGACTGAAGCAATTAAAAGAATACGGTATCCAAACTTCCATTGATGACTTCGGTACTGGGTATTCTTCTCTTGCTTATTTATCAATTTTTCCAATCGACACATTAAAAGTACCGAGAGAATTTACACAATTAGCTGATCATCGTCCTGAAGAACGAGCCATCGTTTCTACAATCCTTTCCCTCGCAAATACTTTAAATCTTTCAGTCGTTGCCGAAGGAATTGAAACCGAAAAACAGCTTAACTTTCTGCAAAAACATAAATGTAAATATATGCAAGGTTACTATTTCAGTAAACCACTTACTAGCAATCAATTTATAAAGTTTCTACAAAAAACCCCCAGTATGAACAAATAATTCATACTGGGGGTTTTATAGTGCTAAATATTTTTCTCATAATATTCTTCTGCGATCTCTTCGTAAAAAGCCGCAGATGTTGTGTAGAAATATGGAATTAACCATAAGAATCCAATCCCTAACGTAATACAACTTAATATAAACCAACCGATAAAACTTAAACATAAAATGAAATACTCCATCTTATGTCCATCCATCATACGACGACTTTCTGTAATAGCTTGGTTCAGTGAATACTCAGGATGATCATTTATAATAAAGTATGTCATCGCATAAGAAAATGATTTAATAATACCTGGAATAATGAACAATAACGTCCATAAGAAAAGATAAAGATTTACTAATAAATATAATAAAAATGATTTTAGAAATCTCTTTCCCTCTGAAAACCAAATGAATACATTACCGATACTAGCTTGATTTTCACGAAGGATATTTAAACCAAGGTAATATCCACCTAAAGTTAACGGTCCAGTAACAAAAAATGTAAGAATATTCGTTGAAAGTGAACCATTTGTTTTTTGCCAACCGAAAATTAAAGAAAATCCCCAATCAACACTAAAACTAAAAGCCGTGATAAGAATTGAAATGAGCAGTGTAGCTCCAACAGCTAATCCCCATTTCCCTTCTAATGAATCTAGTGCTTCTCCTTTTAGATCACTAATCATGCGTAGCCTCGCCTCCTATACACAATAATTCTATTAGTATAGCATGTTCCTATTGAAATTCACCTTTTGAAATGTAGCGATAAAAGTGTGCTGTCGTTGTACTCATATACGGACTAAGCCAAAGAAATCCTATTCCAAAAGTAAGAAGCGCTAAAACAACCCAGCCTATGAAGCTCAGCCATAAAAGAAACAAATCTAACTTATGACCCCTCATAAGATTCTTACTTTCCTTCATCGCCTGCGAAACACTATATTCTGGATTTTCAATCATCACATAGTACGTCAGTGCATAAGAAAAATACATCACAATCATACCAACAATTGAAATTGCTAATAGTACGAAGAAAGCTATTTTAAACGACAGATTTCCTTCTTCACCTAAGAATATGAATAAACCTGTTAACAACATCGGAATCCATGTACCTGTATATAACAAAATCGCAAGCATTGCCCACATTGTTTTCATCATTCTTTTAAAACCACGGAATCCTTCAAACAAGTAATCTACTTTAGCATCTTCTCGTTTACTAATTTGTAGAAACACATTCGTGTAACCGTATGAGGTAATACCATAAGATGCATTACTCAAAATAATCATTATGCAATAGAAAATCCCAAATGTAATAGCTGCTCCAATTGACATCGTTTCCGCCTCAACTGACCCAGCTAAGCTAACAACTAAGAAAAATATAATAATTCCTGGAATTAAAAGTATAAGCATTGCAGCCATCGAAACGACATAACTTAAAATAAAATATAAAATCGTTGATCCAACACCTAGTCCCCATTTCCCCTTTAAAGAGTACAATGCTTCTCGTTTCATTTCACCGATCATTGATTCATCCCCTTCATAAAATATAAATTGCTGTACACTTCTACTTATACAAGCATCAATATAATTATACCAGTTTTGTAAAATTAACCATAAAACACATAAAAAATCCGTAAAGGCAAGGCCCTTACGGATTTTTTTACTTCATATCAGAAACATTTAAACGGTTCACAGCACGTTGTAATGCCATTTCTGCACGTCTAAAGTCAACATGTGCTTGTTTGTCTTGCATACGTTGCTCAGCGCGACGCTTCGCTTCATTTGCACGATGGATATCGATATGGTTTGCTTCTTCAGCAGATGATGATAATACAGTTACTTTATCTGGACGAACTTCGATAAAGCCACCGCTTACTGCTACATAATCAGTGTGTCCACCATTTTTCAGACGAACTGCACTAATTTTTAATGGTGCAACAGTTGGAATGTGACCTGGTAAGATCCCCATTTCCCCACTCTCTGCTTTTACACTTACCATTTCTACTTCTTTTTCGTAAACCGGTCCATCAGGAGTTACAATACTGACTGGAAATGTCTTCATACTTCGTCCCTCCTAAGGCCTTACGCCATCATTTTCTTCGCGTTCTCAATAACTTCTTCAATACTACCAACAAGGCGGAATGCATCTTCTGGAAGGTCATCATATTTTCCTTCTAGAATTTCTTTGAAGCCACTAACTGTATTTTTTACAGGTACGTAAGAACCTTTTTGACCTGTAAACTGCTCAGCTACGTGGAAGTTTTGAGATAAGAAGAATTGAATACGACGAGCACGATGTACAACTAACTTATCTTCTTCAGATAACTCATCCATACCTAAGATAGCGATGATATCTTGAAGTTCTTTGTAACGTTGTAAAGTTTGCTGCACTTGACGTGCTACTTCATAATGCTCTTCTCCTACGATTTCTGGAGAAAGTGCACGAGATGTAGATGCTAATGGATCTACGGCTGGGTAAATACCCATTTGTGTTAAACGACGCTCTAAGTTTGTTGTTGCATCTAAGTGAGCGAATGTTGTAGCTGGTGCTGGGTCAGTATAGTCATCGGCTGGTACATATACCGCTTGGATAGACGTGATAGACCCTTTATTTGTAGATGTAATACGCTCTTGTAATTGACCCATTTCTGTTGCAAGTGTTGGTTGGTAACCTACCGCAGATGGCATACGACCAAGAAGGGCAGATACTTCAGAACCCGCTTGCGTGAAACGGAAGATGTTATCGATGAACAGAAGTACGTCTTGTCCTTGCTCATCACGGAAATGCTCAGCCATTGTTAAACCTGTTAATGCAACACGTTGACGTGCTCCAGGTGGCTCATTCATTTGTCCGAATACCATCGCAGTTTTCTTGATTACGCCAGAATCGCTCATTTCATGGTATAAGTCATTACCCTCACGAGTACGCTCACCTACACCAGCGAATACAGAGATACCACCGTGCTCTTGTGCGATGTTGTTAATTAATTCCTGAATTAATACTGTTTTACCTACGCCGGCACCACCGAATAGGCCGATCTTACCACCCTTAATGTAAGGAGCAAGTAAGTCTACTACTTTAATACCAGTTTCAAGAATTTCTACTTTAGTAGATAATTCTTCGAATGCAGGTGCTTGACGGTGAATTGGATCACGGTGTACATCCGCAGGAAGTTCACCATCTAAGTCAATTGCATCACCTAATACGTTGAATACACGACCAAGTGTTGCATCACCAACTGGTACAGAGATTGCTTTACCAGTATCTTCTACTTCTGTGCCACGAACAAGTCCATCTGTGGAAGACATCGCAACTGTACGAACTGTATCATCACCTAAATGAAGTGCAACTTCAAATGTTAAGTTCATGCTTCCGTTTTCGTTGCTTTGTTTTACCGTAAGGGCGTTGTAGATTTCTGGTAGCTTTCCGCCATCAAACTTAACGTCTACAACCGGACCCATGATTTGCGTAACGCGCCCTTTATTCATCGGGTTCCCTCCTAGCTTTCTTTTAATTAGCCAGCTCTCTAAGCGAAGTCGGCTTTTAATTTTTTATTAGTTTAGCTTACGCGACTCTTTTGAAAGAGCCGCTTCCACTTTTTATTGAATCTAGTTCTAGCGGCTAGAACAGTCGGTCATTTCGCGCCTTCCTGTGAGGCAAACTACGCCTCTTCGTCAGGAGCTCCAATGCCCTCCTGTTCTGGACGAGCCGCTTCCACTTTTTATTACTATTCTAACGCTGCTGCTCCACCAACGATTTCCGTAATTTCTTGCGTAATCGCTGCCTGACGCGCACGGTTGAATGAAAGTGTAAGTGAATCGATAACTTCCATTGCGTTGTCTGTAGCACTCTTCATTGCTGTCATACGCGCTGCGTGCTCACTTGCTTTACCATCTAGTAATGCACCGTACACTAAGCTTTCTGCGTATTGTGGCAATAATACTTTTAAAATTTCTTCTTCAGAAGGTTCAAATTCATAAGCTGTCGTCGGTTTGTCAGACGCCACATCAGTAAGCGGTAAAATTTTATTTTCCGTTACTTCTTGTGAAATTTTACTTACGTAATGGTTGTAGTAAATATACAGCTCATCATAAGCACCATCTGCGAACATCGCAATTGCTCGAGAAGCAAGATCTTTAATATCAGTAAATGATGGGTGGTCAGATAATCCAACTACTTCATCAATGATGTTAAAGCCGCGACGTTTTAAATAATCACGTCCTAGTCGTCCAAGTACAATAATTGAATATTGATTTGAATCCATATTATGACGTTCACGAATTACGTTACTTACTGTACGTAATACGTTACTGTTATAACCACCTGCTAGTCCGCGATCAGATGTAATAACGATGTATCCTGTACGCTTTACAGGACGCGCATTTAGCATTGGATGATTAATTCCTTTACTTCCTTGCGCAACGCTCGCTACTACTTCTTGAATCTTTTCCATATACGGAACGAAAGATTTAGCATTTTGCTCTGCACGGTTTAACTTAGATGCAGATACCATCTCCATCGCCTTCGTAATTTGACTCGTTTTCTTTGTCGAGGTAATCTTCGCTTTTATATCGCGTAAAGATGCCACAGGTTTTCACCACCTTTTTTCCGGAAGTTGGCACGATTAGTAAGAATCCTCTTCCTAATCTACGTTGCAAGATATTCTTGCTCATGATTGAAGGAAAAGAATAGGTGCACCTACTCTTTTCCTTTACATAACCGTCAGCAATCTCAGAGTCTGAGATGCCTTATATATTATCTAGCGTCGGCGGCTTGTACGAGCCGCTTCCGCTTTTATTAATCTAGTTCCGCCTCTTAGCCGATGAGGCTGAACAGTCGGCTTCACTTTTATTATTATTCAGAAGCTACGAATACTTTTTTAAATCCGTTAATTGCTGCTGCAAATTTGTCGTCATCCGCAAGTTTCTTAGTTGTGCGGATTTCTTCTAATAAGTCAGTCGCATTAGAATCTAACCAAGCATGGAATTCTTCTTCGAAACGAGTGATATCTACTACTGGGATATCATCTAGGAATCCACGTGTTAAAGCGTAAAGAATGATAACTTGTTTCTCTACACGTAACGGTTTGTGTAATCCTTGTTTTAATACCTCAACAGTACGAGCACCACGGTTTAATTTCGCTTGAGTTGCTTTATCAAGGTCAGAACCGAACTGAGCGAACGCTTCTAACTCACGGTAAGATGCAAGGTCAAGACGAAGTGTACCTGATACTTTACTCATTGCTTTAATCTGAGCAGATCCACCTACACGAGATACAGAAGTACCCGCATCGATCGCTGGACGTACGCCAGAGAAGAATAGGTCAGATTGTAAGAAGATTTGTCCATCCGTAATAGAAATTACGTTTGTTGGGATGTATGCTGATACGTCCCCTGCTTGTGTTTCGATGAAAGGTAGTGCAGTTAAAGAACCGCCGCCTCTTGCATCACTTAATTTTGCTGCACGCTCTAATAAGCGAGAATGTAAGTAGAATACATCCCCTGGATAAGCTTCACGACCTGGAGGACGACGTAATAGTAATGACAGCTCACGGTAAGCCGCTGCTTGTTTTGATAAGTCATCATATACTACTAATACGTGTTTACCATTGTACATGAACTCTTCACCCATTGTTACACCAGCATAAGGAGCTAAGTATAATAATGGAGCTGGTTGAGAAGCAGATGCAGTTACAACGATTGTGTACTCTAATGCACCGTGCTTACGTAGTGTTTCTACTACGTTACGTACAGTTGATTCTTTTTGTCCGATAGCTACATAGATACAAATCATATCTTCATCTTTTTGGTTAATGATTGTATCAAGTGCAACTGCTGTTTTACCAGTTTGACGGTCACCGATGATTAACTCACGTTGACCACGGCCAATTGGTACAAGAGCGTCGATCGCTTTAATACCTGTTTGAAGTGGCTCATGAACAGATTTACGATCCATTACACCTGGTGCTGGACTTTCGATTGGACGAGTGTTTGTTGTATTGATTGGGCCTAAACCATCAACTGGTTGACCTAATGGGTTTACAACACGACCAATTAGTTCTTTTCCTACTGGTACTTGCATGATGCGACCAGTACGACGAACTTCGTCACCTTCACGGATTTCTGTGTAAGGTCCTAAAATGATAATACCTACGTTGTTTTCCTCTAAGTTTTGTGCTAGTCCCATAACGCCGTTAGAGAACTCTACAAGTTCACCAGCCATAACGTTATCAAGACCATGAGCACGCGCGATACCGTCACCAACTTGGATAACTGTACCAACATCACTAACTTCGATTTCAGACTGATAGTTCTCGATTTGTTGCTTTATCAGTGCGCTAATTTCTTCAGCTCTGATGCTCATGTGCTTCACCCCTATCTATTCTTCATTAATTCACGCTGAATACGTGCTAATTTTCCTTGTAAACTTCCGTCATAAATGCGGTTTCCAATGCGTACTTTAATTCCGCCTAGTAAATCTTCATCTACAACATTTTTCACGCGAATTGCATCTTTTCCCGTTCTCTTTGCAAATGCTTCTGCAATGTTAAGCTTCTCTTCTTCAGATAGAAGACGAATAGAATATACAGTTGCATCCGCTACGTTACGTTCTTCATTAGCAAGAACAACATATTCATCTGCAATTTCAGGTAAGATATCAATGCGTTTGCTATCAATTAAAATATATAACGTATTTAAAATAGATTCAGAAACAGATCCGAATACGTTTGCAAGAAACGTTTTCTTTTGTTCCTTTGAAATGTTCGGTTGCGTTAAAAAGCTATGTAGTTCTCCGTTCTTTACATAAACGTTTTGTACAAGGCGTAATTCCTCTTCAAACATTTCTAATACGTGTTTTTCTTTAGCAATTTTAAAAAGAGCGACAGCATAACGTTTTGCTACAATCCCATTGCTCATCGCGCTTCTCCTACTTCTTTAATATAATCGCGAATTAACTTCACTTGATCTTCTTCTTTTAATTCTTTTTCAATTACTTTAGAAGCAATTTGAACAGATAAAGAAGCAACTTGTTCTTGTAAAGCAGCAATTGCTTGCTCTTTTTCGCGTTGAATTTCTTGTACAGCAGATGCTTTAATTGATTCTGCTTCTTCTTTCGCAGCAGCAACAATAACATCTTTTTGATCTACAGCTTGCTTTTTCGCTCTTTCGATTAACTCTTGTGCTTCAACACGTGATTGTTTTAACATTTCACGTTGTTCTTCTACTAACTTCTTCGCCTCAGCATTACTTCTTTCTGCAGCGTCGATTTCATTAGTAACATGCTCTTCACGTTCTTTCATAATTCCCATTAAAGGACCCCACGCAAATTTGCGTAGCATTACTAATAGAAGTAAGAAAATGAACAATGTATAAGCAATCGTTCCAAATGGAATGGCAGCACCTAATAATAAAGTTGGCACAAGGATTCACTCCCTTCAAAATATCTAAATTGATCATATGAAAAAAAAAGACATACGTTTCATTCATAAAGCAATGGCGAAGAAAGTTCGGAAAAACACTCTTCGCCATCTATGTAAGGGGAGTCTCCCTTATTTGTTCATTACGATGAATGCAATAACTACACCGATGATTGGAAGTGCCTCAACTAAAGCAACCCCGATGAACATAATTGTTTGAAGTGCGCCTTTTAATTCTGGTTGACGAGCAACACCTTCGATTGTACGTGATACGATAAGACCGTTACCAATACCTGCACCTAATGCTGATAAACCAATTGCAATTGCAGCTGCGATTACACCTAAACTCATTTAATTTGTCCTCCTTTGTATTATAAAAAAATAAATTTTTTCTTACTTAAATTATATTAATGGTCATGGCTTACTTTATGAGCCATATAAACCATCGTTAACATAACGAAAATAAATGCTTGGATTGATCCAACGAATACACTGAATCCCATCCATGCTAACATTGGTACAAGCGCACCTAATGCCCCAAGGACTGATGCTCCGCCCAACTTAGCAAGTAATCCTAATAAGATCTCACCTGCATAAATGTTACCAAATAAACGAAGACCTAACGTTAATGTGTTAGCAAACTCCTCAATAACCTTTAATGGGAATAAGAATTTCATAGGTTGGAAATAACCTTTTACGTACTCTTTCGTACCCTTCATCTTAATTCCATAATAATGGGTGAGGGTAACTACCATCACGGCTAATGTTAATGTAACTGCTGGATCAGACGTTGGTGATCTCCACCATGCAATATGTTCGCCAGCTTCAGTTGCTGAATACATGAATGGTAAACCAAGGAAGTTCGATACGATGATAAACATGATAAGCGTAACGCCAAGCGTTAAGAAACGTCCACCTGTTTTCCAGTCCATCGTACTATTGATAATCCCTTTCACGAAGTCAAACACCCATTCCATGAAGTTTTGCATCCCGGTTGGGCGAAGAGCTAAGCTGCGAGTTCCGATAACAGCGATTAAGAAAACAATAACTGCTGCTACAGTAACCATCATAACTGATGACAAATCGAACGTTAAACCTAGAAATTCAACTAATTTACCGTGTTCCACTAGTAATTCACCTCTCTTCCCTGCTCTTATACTCTAAATAAAGAAAATCTATGATCATGACAAGGTATCCTGTCAGCAATCCTACACCTAGGCCCCACATCGCGATTAACTCTTGATATTTGGCTGCAAATAAAATTAATAACCCAATCGTGGCGAATCTTGAATATGTACTTACCGCTGTTGCCTTGAACTTCACGTTTTCTCCATTTGTTACGCGATCTAGCAGCTTGTCTGTTCTACGTGCAATGATGCGCAAACTAAGAAAACTGAAAATCGTCCCGATAATCAGTCCAAGAAATACATCCTTGTAAGAGGTAAATCCCCATCCTAGCACTAGAAGCGCAAGCAAGTAGTACATATATTTCTTTTGTCTTTGGACAAGTCCATGTACGTCTATCATCATTGCTCTCCCGAATAGTAATGTCGAATGAGTCGAATCATTGCGTATACCCCTGTTCCTAGTCCGAGTAATAACCCTATAATAAGAAACAACGGAAACGTTCCAACCTTATTATCAATCCACTGCCCACCAAAGATTCCAACAAGAATAGAACCGACTAATTGAGCAAGAATACCTGACATTAAAGCATAAGCTTTTATATGGCTGCGATCGTTTTTTTGCAAGGATTCATCCCTCCAATATGTAACCCTCATTCACGATGTGTTAATAATAACTCATTTTTTTGCATAAATCCTATACAAAACAAAAAGTTTACATTTTCGTCACGGAATAGATGTAATTTTGTCACTGAAAGCCCTACCATCTATCCCCGTTGTTAGCATACAATAGGGTATTAACAGTGTCAACGAGAAATCGTAAAAAATCTAAAAATTTGAGTATTAGGCATTTCCTCCCAAAAATGAAAACGTTCCCCTTCTAAATACTGGTTACATATATGCAATTTCTAACAGTTTTCTCTTTATAATAGAAGGAAATGTTCACAAGTTTGTCACTATTATATTTTCGAGATATAACGCTTTCCTTCCATAATATAGTGTTCCTCAGACGTAAGACTTCTATATTATATGTGAGGTGTATGCAACTTATGTTGTATATACGATGTATATTTATCCTCTCCCCCTCCCCTACTTGCTTACAACAAAAAAGACGAGCTGGGGAATCTCCCCTGCTCGTCAGTTGTCTTACTTCGTTCCGAATAAACGGTCACCAGCATCACCAAGACCTGGCACTACATATCCGTGGTCATTTAATTTCTCATCTAATGCTGCTACATAAATATCAACATCAGGATGTTCTTCTTGTACTACTTTTACCCCTTCTGGAGCTGCAACGATACACATTAATTTAATTTGTTTCGCACCGCGCTTTTTCAGAGAGTTAATTGCTTCAGCCGCAGAACCACCTGTTGCTAGCATCGGATCTAGTACGATAAAGTCGCGCTCTTCTACATCCGTTGGAAGTTTCACATAGTATTCTACCGGTTGCAATGTTTTAGGGTCACGGTATAAACCAACGTGTCCCACTTTTGCTGCTGGAATTAATTTCAGAATTCCATCAACCATTCCTAAACCTGCACGTAAAATCGGAATTAAACCAAGTTTTTTACCAGCGATCACTTTTGTTGTCGCTTTGCTTACAGGCGTTTCAATTTCGATGTCCTTAAGCGGAAGGTCGCGAGTAATTTCGAAAGCCATTAAGCTTGCTACTTCGTCCACTAATTCACGAAAATCTTTCGTACCTGTATTCTTATCGCGAATATATGTAATCTTATGTTGAATTAACGGGTGATCAAATACATACAGTTTTCCCATGTGAATCTCTCCTTTAGATGATATTCATGCGTTTGCACGCTTTTTTACACTATTTACGATTGTAAAGAAAACGCTACTAATATTCAAGGGCAAATTTGGAAAAATCATGATTTTACGATGAATCTATCTAGTATCTTTACCAATTATGGGAGCTGTATCCTTCATTATATCGCCAAAATTTATTCATCATTTGTATACATACTTTAAAAATAATATATGTCCACAAAAAAGACCGCCAAAACAATTAAGTCTCGGCAGTCTTCTTCAATCTATTATAGATTTGGATACATTGGGAATTTGCTAGTTAACGCTTCTACACGCTTACGTACTTCTTCTAATGCAGCTTCATTTTCATGATTTTTTAATGTATAAGCAATAAGTGACGCAATTTCATCCATTTCTTCTAAACCGAAACCACGAGATGTTACAGCTGCTGTACCGATACGTACACCACTTGTTACAAATGGGCTTGCTGTTTCAAATGGAATTGTGTTTTTGTTCACTGTAATACCAACTTCATCTAATACGTGCTCTGCTACTTTACCTGTGATTTCTAAGTTACGAACATCAATCAAGATTAAGTGATTGTCTGTTCCGCCAGAAACAAGTGTAAGTCCTTCTTTTTGAAGACCTTCAGCTAAGCGGTTCGCATTGTTAATGATATTTTGTGCATATGTTTTGAAATCATCTTGAAGTGCTTCACCAAACGCAACAGCTTTTGCAGCGATTACGTGCATAAGTGGACCACCTTGAATACCAGGGAAGATTGATTTATCAATTTGTTTTGCAAATTGCTCTTCACATAAAATCATACCACCACGCGGGCCACGTAACGTTTTATGTGTTGTCGTTGTAACGAAATGTGCATGTGGTACTGGATTTGGATGTAAACCAGCAGCTACTAAACCAGCGATATGTGCCATATCAACCATTAAATAAGCGCCCACTTCATCTGCAATCTCACGGAATCGCTTGAAATCGATAACACGAGGGTATGCACTTGCACCTGCAACGATTAATTTTGGTTTATGTTCTTTCGCTTTTGCTAATACATCATCGTAATTAATACGGTGAGAGTCAGCATCCACGCCATATTCTACGAAATTATATTGTACTCCACTGAAGTTAACAGGGCTTCCGTGTGTTAAGTGACCACCATGAGATAAATTCATACCAAGTACTGTATCGCCTTGCTCTAAAATCGTGAAGTATACTGCCATGTTCGCTTGTGCACCAGAGTGTGGTTGAACATTTACGTGCTCTGCGCCGAAAATTTCTTTCACGCGATCACGTGCGATATCTTCTACTACGTCTACGTGTTCACAGCCACCATAATAACGTTTTCCAGGATATCCTTCAGCATACTTATTCGTTAAAACAGAACCTTGCGCCTCCATTACTGCTTCACTTACGAAGTTTTCCGAAGCAATTAACTCAATCTTCGAACGCTGTCTTCCTAGTTCTGCCTCAATTGCAGCAAATACCTTTTCATCTTGACGTTTTAAATGATCCACCAAAATCCCCCTTTTCTGAACGAATTACATCAATTCCCAACAGTTTTTTCTTATTTATTCAGAAAAAACGAAAATTCAGGTTGTAATTCTTTCGAACCTTCATGTTTTCAACTACATTCTAACATGACTTTCTATATCATAAAAGAAAAAAAAGACCGAAAATCGGTCTTTTCTTTCTTCTACTATAAAGTCAGACAACATACCTTTTATCTTATGATAAACAGCTACTATATGACTTCCTAATTTCTCATATTTAACTGCAAGTGGTAGTCTCTTCCGCCACCGCGTAAACAGCACGTGCTCCACCTATTAGTTTTCCACGTGTTTTGGCCATCGTTACATGTGCACTTCCAATTGCCTTCACACTTGTACGAACCGGAACAGCTACATGTTTTAAATGCATACCAATAAACGTATCACCAATATCCATTCCTGCATCTGCTTTAATAAACTCAACTACTACCGGATCTTTCAAATTGTGATACGCATATGTCCCCAATGCACCACCTGCTGATCTAACAGGCGTAACTGTTACAATTTCAAATTGATATTTTATCGCTACTTCTCTCTCAACCACTAAAGCACGGTTTAAATGCTCACAACATTGAAACGCTAATTCAATACCTGTTTGCTCTTGAAATTGTTTTAACTCAGAAAAAATCGCCTCTGCTACTTCCATCGTTCCTGATGTTCCAATTCTTTCGCCTAGCACTTCACTCGTGCTACAACCCACTACAAAAATTTGACCGCTTTGTAATGAAGCTTGTTCTTGGAAATCAGAAAGCGACATTTGTAGCTGTTCTCTTACCTTTACGATTTCTGTCATTACGCCTCTTCCTTTCACAGGTTGGTTCACCAAATTATATTTCACACTACTGATAGTTAGAATGTATTACTTTGTTTCGTATGTTTTAATTTTTCCTACGCGGTTTTCGTGACGACCACCTTCATAGTCAGTTGTTAACCAGATTTTCGCGATATCACGCGCTAGACCAGCACCAATTACACGCTCGCCCATTGCTAGCATGTTAGTGTCATTATGCTCTCTCGTTGCTTTCGCGCTGAAAGTATCATGAACTAACGCACAACGGATACCATTTACTTTGTTTGCTGCGATTGACATACCAATGCCTGTCCCACAAACTAAAATACCACGATCCACTTCACCATTCGCTACCATTTCAGCTGCTGGAAACGCAAAGTCAGGGTAATCAACAGAACCAGCTTCACATTCACAACCTAAATCAACATATTCAATATTTAACTCTTCTAATAAATTTACAAGTTCTTTGCGGATATTCATACCGCCGTGATCAGATGCTATTACTACTTTCATTTTTACCCCTCCAAAGTTTCAATCAATTATCTTCATTTCACACTCGCTACCTCAATAGGACGAAGTGATCTTCAATATCGTATTATACACGAAACATCAACCTACCGAATGTTTTTTCAGTAAAGTTTGTACAAGTTTTTCCATCTCATCTAACGTTTCTTTATAAATAGAAAGCGAGCCTCCAAATGGATCTGAAATGTCCTTGCCTATACCTTCAGTTAATCCATATAACGTATTCAATTTCTTTTCAACACTCGGATAATGCCCAAGTACAATTTGTTTATGATTTTCTGTCATCGTTACGACAATATCAGCCCAATCAAGCAAAGTTTCGTTTACTTGCTGCGCGGTATGGTCAATTGAAATCCCTTTTTCAGCTAAAGCTTCCTTCGCATGTACCGATGCATCGCTCCCAGGATAGGCGAAAACACCGGCAGATTGTACTTCAAACCTATCTCCTCCGTGATGACGAAGCAACGCCTCAGCCATTGGACTACGACATGTATTGCCAGTACAAACAAATAATACTCGTTTCATCCAAACCCACCCCTATATTCGATTTCTTACCACTCATCATAACTTACATTAGAATAGAACAAAAGAAATGTGAATATACAAAAGGCGCATTTCTCTTATATTTTTTCTAAGAAAAATGCGCCTTATCCACATATATGTGAAACCCTATTTCCAAGTGCCCAGAGTATTTTAACATACCTACTGAATATGCAACAAAAATAAGGAATCCATTTCATACGAAACGGATTCCTCTTATACAGCAATTATTTCATTGTAACTTTCATTACTTCTGTTGAACCTTTTGTAGCTGTTACGCCTACAGTTGTCTTAATAGACTCAGCTGCATCTGTGTTTGTAATAACGATTGGAGTAATTGTGCTTTTCGCTTTTTCACGGATTAATTCTAAGTCGAATGAGATTAATTTATCTCCAGCTTTTACAGCTTGGCCTTCAGAAACGTGAGCTTCGAAACCTTCGCCTTCCATTTTTACAGTTTCTAATCCAACGTGGATTAAAATTTCTGTGCCATTTTTCGCTTTAATTCCGATAGCATGTTTTGTGTGGAATAATTGTACGATTTCACCATCAACTGGAGATACAACTACACCTTCAGTAGGATCGATTGCAACACCGTCACCCATCATACGACCAGCGAATACTGGATCTGGTACTTCTTCAATATTTTTCACTGCTCCAGTTAATGGAGCTACGATTGTTTCTTCATTTGTTTTTGAACCAAGACCGAATAATTTTTTAAACATAGGATAGTCCTCCTTATAATTTACCTAAAAGTTTATAGGGCAATCCCTAGTAAAGCTCGGGATACATGTAAGACTTCATACTTCGAATATTATACTGTAAAAACGCTTTCGAAATAAATTACGTCATTACTAATAGACTCTTATTGTAGCGCTTCACAAAATTCCAGTCAATTCTGATTGTCTGAATAACAATAAGAAGTTAACTTCTATTTATATTTTCTCTTTTTTTGCCCAACTTGTCTAGAGGTCTTTACTACATTTTATTTTTTGTTGTTAATTTGTAAAATTTAATTCAAACTTTTTTCAAAATCCACTTGACTAAAGTAAGTAACTATTTTATTATTACTTACGTAAGGTAAGTTAATAACTTTTAGGAGGTTTTTAAAAATGATGGATTTCGGTCTACTTATTATTCGTCTTATTATAGGAATTACATTCATGGGTCATGGCGCTCAAAAATTATTTGGTTGGTTCGGCGGTTACGGTTTAAAAGGAACAGGTGGCTGGATGGAGTCAATCGGTTTACGCCCTGGTGTATTTATGGCATTTATGGCTGGCGCAACTGAATTACTAGGTGGTTTCTTATTCGCATCAGGTATTTTCATTGTAGTTGGTTCATTATTTATCGTTGGAACAATGTTAATGGCTATCTTCACTGTTCACGGAAAAAATGGTTACTGGGTAACACAAAATGGATATGAATATAACTTAATGTTAATCGCTGTTGCTGTTGGTGTAGCTTTAATCGGACCTGGCGCATACGTTTTACTTTAATTTTTATCTCAGATTTGAGATTCTTGAAAAAGAACTTACTTCATTACAATTGAAGTAAGTTCTTTTTATGAAACAAAATATTATTTCCAGCAGGATTTTCTCATCGTTATCTTGTAAACAAACAATAAGTATTCATATTTAGAAAGGGGATTACAAGCATGTTATCCATTAATCCAAATGAACAAACTGAAAAAGATAATTACAAATTACTTACTGGAAGTATCATCCCTCGCCCTGTCGCATTCGTTACTTCTTTAACAAAAGACGGTGTATTAAACGGCGCACCATATAGTTATTTTAATATTGTCGCTGCTAATCCACCACTTATCTCAGTATCTGTACAACGAAAAGCCGGAGAAAGAAAGGACACTTCCCGAAACGCAATTGAAAAAGGTGAATTTGTCGTACATATTTCTGACGAATCATATGTAGCAGCAATTAATGAAACAGCAGCTAATCTCCCGCCAAATGAAAGTGAAATTGAACTAGCAAAACTAACACCAATTGAAAGTGAAGTCATCTCCGTTCCAGGTGTAAAAGAAGCAAATATTCGAATGGAATGCGTATTAGAACGTGCAATTCCACTTGGTGGAACAGAAGACTCACCAGCTTGTGATCTACTAATTGGACGCGTCGTTCGTTTCCACGTTGCCGAACATCTATATGAAAAAGGGCGCATTCACGCAGAAGGACTCAAACCAATAAGCCGCCTAGCAGGACACAACTATGCAAAATTAGGAGAACAATTTGAATTAGTTAGGCCAATCTAAAAGTGGAAGCGGCTCGCTCAGAATCGATTCCTGCCATCACTCAAACATAAAAATCCCCTGCTTTTTAGCAGGGGATTTTTATCATTGTAATTCTTCCTTCTTTTCCTCTAAAGTAGGCAGTTTTTCTTTTTTCGGTTTCCCTAGCTTCATTACGAAGAAGTATAGGGAAAGCAGTGTAATAAGAAAAACAATTAAAAACGGGTACGGAGAGTAAAAGGTACGCGCCGCCTCAGTCTTTCCTGCAACAAATTTCAATGACTCAATATCTAAAAACTCAGCAAACATTTGTACACCGAGCATACTAAACCAAAAAACAAAAAAACTAATAATAATACCGAAAACTTGCTTCAATCTCGTCATTCATCTCATCCTTTCTATATCTGTAATTTTTAGTGCAATAAATATAGTACCAACAAAATATTCACAGAAAGGAACCATCTCACCATTCACGAATTAACTTAATCCAACCTAACATCGAAATTTGCAAAATAATACCCCAAATTATAAGTATTCTTAGCCATCGAGGAAAGAAGGTTAAAAACTTAACATACCATTCCAATAGCTTGTTCATAATTCCCTCCTACATAAAATTATATAGGAAAAAGGATATATAATCCAAATCCAACCAAAATGATGCCACCTACTATCTCGCCATATGTACCGAGCATATCTTTCGCATGTCTACCAATTAATAGACCAATCCATGCTAATAACATGCTAACAAATCCAAAAAGTAATATCGTAATGATTGTTTGTGCCCCATAAATGCCAAGACTAAGCCCTACTGAGAAACTATCTATACTAACGCCAAATGCAAATACGAATAAGCTAATTCCAATAGGGGCAGTTCTAGTCTCTTCATTTTGTAAAATGGTCGAATATACGATATAAAAACCTAGTCCGATTAATAAAATAGCACCCGCAAAATGTGCAATCTCTCCATACTTCTCTGATAAAAAACGACCTAGTACCATCCCTATAAACGGCATAATAATATGAAATATCCCTATCGTCATACCAATATACAGGATTTGTCTTAACTTTAGGGGCATCATCCCCATACCAAGACTCACCGAGAACGCATCCATCCCTAAGGCGAATGCCATAATTATTAAAGGTATTAGCTGTTCAAACGTCATTCATGCCCCTCCTTGGACGTGCTACTTCACAATATGCTTATCCAAGGAGAAATATTCTGTTTGCTAATCGTACCTTATCATTCAATAATAATATGATGTCCTGCCGCTTTTGTTAAACGATTCATAATAGCATTTCCTATTCCTTCATTAGGGAACGACTCACTAAAAATAACATCCACTTCACTTGCATCAAATGTTCTAAGTACATCATATAGTTTAGTCGCAACGCTAGCTAAGTCACTTCGAACACCACAAGACAATATAACATCTGCGTTATATACATGCTGATACTCTTCCGTCGTTAATACACCTACTTTAAATCCTTCTTCCTTTTTCTCATCCACAAGATGCTGAATAAACTCACGTGAGCCCTCAACAATACTAAGTGGTGCTTTCGGCGCATAATGTGTATATTTCATTCCAGGTGATTTCGGTTTTTCCTTCTCATCCTTTAAAGCTGGATCTAAAGAAACGATACCTATCACCGCTTCTAATTGTTCTTTCGTAATCCCACCTGGACGTAATATTGTTGGAACCGTGCTTGTACAATCAATTACTGTTGATTCAACACCTACTCCAGTTGCACCACCATCAACAATACCTGCAATCTTCCCATTCAAATCTTCATATACGTGAGAAGCTAGTGTTGGACTTGGACGCCCTGAACGATTCGCACTTGGTGCCGCAACAGGTACATTCGCCTCTTCAATAAGAGCAAGTGCAACTGGATGATCAGGCATTCTTACCCCAACCGTATTAAGTCCCGCCGTCACCCTCTCTGAAATCCCTTCTTTTCTCGGCAAAATAATTGTTAATGGTCCTGGCCAAAAATGCGCCATTAACTTCTCTGCAACTGGTGGAATTTCTTTCACAATCCCATCTAACTGAGATTTTGTACCTATGTGGACAATAAGTGGATTATCACTCGGTCTTCCTTTCGCTTCGAAAATTTTCGCGATTGCTTCATCATCCATCGCGTTTGCACCTAACCCATATACTGTTTCCGTAGGGAAAGCAACCGCCTCATTTTCTCTTAATAATTTTGCTGCTTCTTGTAACTGTGGATAATATTTTTTTCTTTCCACAACATTATCCACAACCCACATATTTGTATGCATTTTTTTCCACGTCCTTTTCTACCCTTAAATACTTGTCTATTTTTAGTTTACTATGAGATTTATCCAAAAGACAAACAAGGTTTATCCACAAAATGTGGATAAACCTAATTAATCCGTGGATAACTTTGTGAATAGCTGACAATTTAGTATTATTGCATTCTGCTCTTTTATATTTTTACAAAAATGTTCTAGCTGTTGAATTCCCTCTGGAACCTCATCCTTTTCTATAGTAAAAAAGTCAAAAAACTGAAAGATCGGTACAGATTGTGGATGATTTGTTAGTAAGTACAATTGTTGAACACTTTTTTCTTTCATATACTGCAAAAACGTTTCAAAAAAATATAAGAAAGTCTGTTTATCCACATGAGGTGTGAATAAACAAGAACGAATAAGTACATCTTCCCCACTTTGTTCATAACCAATTACAGCTCTTATTTCTTCCGCCTCTTCCAAAATCATAAATTGTGCGTACAACTCATTTATTTTATCATCTTTTTTATTAGCTTGTCCGAAAAAAGAATGTAATCTTTCCACATCTGCTTTCGTAGCAAAATACACTTTCTTCATAATAAATCCCTCCTCATTTTTATATATGAGGAGGGATTTATCAATAGTACTATTTAGAGAATAAAGATGTAAAAGCTTCTACAATAAACAATTTAACTTCTGGTTTTTCTTCTTCCTCTTCTACTTTTACATACTCATTTTGCTTTTCTTGTTTTTTCTCCACAGGTTTCTCCACTTTTTCCACAGTTTTTGTTTCTTCTTTACTTACAGGCTGCTCTTCAACTTTTGTTTCATTTTTTACTACTTTCTTTTCAGAAGATGTTACTTTTTTTACCACTTCCTGTTTTATAACTTTCGTTTCTTTTACCTTATCCACTTTCTTCTCTTCTGTATTTACTACTTCCTCATCTAGTTGTTTCACCTGCTCCTCTTCAGGAGATTCCGCCTTCACAACGTGCTCTTCTTTTCTTACAGCTGTCCCACTCGAAAAATCTAAGAAACACATTGGTGGAAATAATACACACCACCAGTTCGCCCCTTCACCTTCTCCAATTGTAATCAATACCGCTTCATATTCTCCTGCTGGATAAATAAAATTCCCATATACCTTTGTAGGAAACTTTACATTCTTACTAAATTTCACTTGAAATGATTCTTTACTTCCTTCTCTTTTTAACGTATTTTCCACCGTTTTCTCGATTTCTGGAATATGACTTTGAATTACTTTGCGCGCCTCTTCAAATGAAGTTAAATCCGCTACCCATCCATCAATTTGTGCTTTTACTTCATCACGCACTTTACGCTTTAATGCCTGGTCTTTATCTGAATCACTATTTGCTAAAATTCGTAATCGAACGGCCTCTTTCGGAATAACTGAAGGCCCTTTTGCATCAGCTTTCATATATCCAAACTGCACAAGTAACTGTGCACCAATTAATAATATAAGAAGATAAGCAATAACTTGTTTTTTCATTTCCTCCACCGTCCCCTCTACAAACAGTGTGGACAGACTTTCATATTTCTAAACTATTAAATTCAAAATCTATATGAATTTTCCCACAAAAAAATGGAGTAAGGTGTGAACCTTACTCCATCTCTGCAAATACCATACGGTCTTTTCCGTTAATATCGAAAACAACCTCAACATGGGCATGTGGAAAAGCTTGTTGTAACAATCTTTTTACATCCTCACCTTGTCCTACTCCAATTTCAAACGCTACAATTGCTTTCTCCTGCAACACATTCGGCAATTCTTCCATAAAACGGCGATAAAAATCTAATCCGTCTTCTCCACCAACAAGCGCTCTCTTCGGCTCATGCTCTTTCACAACAGGAGAAAGACCACGCCAATCCTCTTCCGGTATATATGGAGGATTTGAAACAACAACATCTAGCTTTTGACCCGTTTTATGAAATGGTGACAATAAATCACCGTGATAGAACGTTACTTCTGCACCTAAAGCTTTTGCATTTTCTTTTGCAACTTCAATCGACTCTTGTGCAATATCTACTGTATACACGTGGAGATTTTTATTTTCTAAAGCAAGCGTAATAGAAATCGCTCCACTACCTGTGCCTATATCTGCTACATGTAGTTCCTTGTCGCCAAAATGGCGCTCAATTCTTTCTAATACTCCTACTATAAGCTCTTCTGTTTCCGGTCTTGGTATTAATACTTCTTCATTCACAAAGAACGACCGGCCATAAAACATTTCATAACCAATCATATATTGAATAGGAATACCTTCTACATGCTTGTGGATAAACTCCGTAAAGCTTGCCTCTTGTTCCTCATTTATTTCTTCACGCATATTCATAAGTAATCCTGTTCTGTTCATCTTTAATACATGACAAAGGACAATTTCTCCCGCATTTTCATCTCGTCCATTTTCCTGTAAAAAAGAAGAAGCCCATTTCAGGGCTTCATAGACACGCATTACTCAGCTGCCTCCATCCTTTGAGCCTGATCTTCCATCACTAAGGCATTGATGAAATCATCTAACTTACCTTGTAAGATTTGATCTAGCTTTTGAATCGTTAAACCGATTCGATGGTCTGTAACACGGTTTTGCGGGAAGTTATACGTACGAATACGCTCTGAACGATCACCCGTACCAACAGCTTGTTTACGGTTTTGATCATATTCAGCTTGTGCTTCTTGTCTAAACTTATCATAAACACGTGCGCGTAATACTTTCATCGCTTTTTCTTTATTCTTAATTTGTGATTTCTCATCCTGACAAGATACAACTACACCAGTCGGTAAATGCGTTAAACGTACCGCTGACATCGTTGTATTAACACTTTGTCCACCAGGACCACTAGAAGCGAATGTATCAACACGAACATCTTTCTCGTGAATGTCGATTTCTACTTCCTCTGCCTCTGGTAATACAGCTACAGTTGCTGTAGATGTATGAATACGTCCACCAGATTCCGTTTCAGGAACACGTTGTACACGGTGAGCACCATTCTCGAATTTCAGCTTCGCGAAAGCACCTTTACCGTTAATCATAAAGATAATCTCTTTATATCCACCTAACTCTGTATAGCTAGCCTCGATAATCTCCGTTTTCCAGCCCTGTACCTCAGCGTAACGGCTATACATACGGTATAAGTCACCAGCAAATAAAGCGGCCTCGTCGCCACCAGCAGCCCCACGAACCTCAACGATAACGTTCTTATCATCATTAGGGTCCTTTGGAACTAGTAAAATTTTCAGACGTTCTGATAACGTTTTTTCTTGTGATTCTAACTCAGAAACCTCTTCTTTTACCATGTCACGCATTTCTGCGTCTAACTTCTCTTCTAACATTGCTTTCGCATCTTTTAATTGCTCACGAACATCCTTATACTCACGATACACCTCTACCGTTTCCTGTATATCAGACTGTTCCTTTGAATATTCACGAAGTTTATTTGTATCGCTAATAACCTCTGGGTCACTTAACAATTCATTTAACTTCTCATAACGATTTTCTACAGCTTGCAAACGATCTAACACATCATTCACCTCTACATCCTAGTATCTAATACAAATAGTATATGGTACTTACTCAAAAAAACGCAAATTATATTTAAAAGCGTAAGCGGCTCACACCACCCACACTCTCTATTCTGAAAAAAACCCGCCTTGCGCAGCGAGTTTTACTTATCTTTGTTTGTAGGAACTGCATGACAATGACGACAGCGTGGCTCATACGATTCTGAAGCCCCAACTAAAATAATCGGATCATCAAATGCCGCTGGTTCTCCATCAATTAATCGTTGTGTACGACTTGCCGGAGATCCACATGCAGAACATACTGCTTGTAGCTTTGTTACATGTTCAGCAATCGCCATCAGCTGAGGAACTTGTCCAAATGGTAGACCACGGAAATCTTGGTCTAAACCAGCTACAATGACACGATAGCCACGATTTGCCAATACTTGCACCACTTCCACAATGTCCCCATCAAAGAATTGTACCTCATCGATTGCAATTACATCCATATCTTCAGTGATATGTTCAAATATATCTTTTGAAGCTGAAACAGGAACTGCTTTTACCTTTAATCCGTTATGTGATACAACGTCTTCTTCACTATAGCGATTATCAATACATGGTTTAAATACAATTGCATGTTGTTTCGCAAATTGCGTACGGCGCACACGGCGGATTAACTCTTCTGATTTACCAGAAAACATACTACCGCAAATCACTTCAATCCAGCCATTTTGATTTATTAAGTACATGAAGCTCTCCTTTCATCTACTTTTTAGTTAAAAGTAGGGTAAAGGTATAATATTTTCACAAAAAAAACAGACAAGCGAATACATACACTTGCCTGTTTTATGTTTTTATTACTTGATACCGTATTTCTTATTGAAGCGATCAACGCGTCCGTCTGCAGTAGCAAACTTCTGACGTCCAGTGTAGAATGGGTGAGAATCAGAACTGATCTCAACTTTTAGTAATGGATAAGTGTTACCATCTTCCCACTCAACAGTTTCGCTAGAGCCTTTAGTAGACCCGCTTAAGAATTTGAAGCCTGTGTTTGTGTCCATGAATACAACTTTCTTGTAATCTGGGTGAATTCCTGCTTTCATTCTTTTCATCTCCTTCCGCCCTGAATCATTTTCGAAACAGAGTTTTTCATCTTCAGCTGCATACACAACTATATTGATGAAACACATATGATGAAATTATAACAAGGCTAACTTCATTTTGCAACTACCTGTTTTTGTCTTTTGAAATTTAAAGTGTAGACGGCTCGTTTAGCTCTGACTGGCTAAGGTTCTCTCGCACAAAAGGTGCTTTTTTACCTTTAGTGCGGGAGGTTCTTAGACACGAAGAGCTAGCCGTCGGAACTAGATACAATTTAAAAGCAGAAGCGGCTCGTTCAGAATGGGAGGGGGATGGAGCTTCTGACGTAGAGGTGCTTTTTACCTCGTAGGAAGACGCGAAGCCACCTACCATTCTAGCCGCTGGAGCTAGATATCACCTTAAAGTGGAGGCGGTTCGTTCTGCTCTGACCAGCTAAGGTTCTCCCACTTATTTCTCTCCTTAATATCACCTAAAAGGCATAAAAAACTCGCTTACTATAAAATAAGCGAGTCCCAATCTTTTCCCTTTACTTAGTTGTTACATATCTTTTCGAGTCTGCAACAATGTTTTGTAAAAATTCTTCGTTTGTCTTCGTTTGACGAAGCTTACGTAAGAAACTTTCAACAAAGTCTGGTGTATCACGCATTGTTTTACGAATGCCCCATAACTTGTCTAAATGCTCTTTTGGAATTAATAGATCTTCTTTACGTGTACCAGAACGACGAATATCAATCGCTGGGAAGATACGACGTTCAGCTAACGAACGATCTAAGTGAAGTTCCATATTTCCAGTTCCTTTAAATTCCTCGTAAATAACATCGTCCATACGAGATCCTGTATCAACAAGGGCTGTTGCTAAAATCGTTAAGCTACCGCCTTCTTCAATATTACGTGCAGCTCCAAAGAAACGCTTCGGTCTATGGAAAGCCGCTGGGTCGATACCACCCGATAATGTTCTACCACTTGGCGGAATAACGAGGTTGTAAGCTCGCGCTAAACGGGTAATACTATCCATTAAAATGATAACATCTTTTTTGTGCTCTACAAGACGCATTGCACGTTCTAACACAAGTTCAGCTACTTTAATATGATTTTCTGGTACTTCATCAAAAGTAGAACTTACAACGTCGCCCTTAACAGAACGTTCAATGTCTGTTACTTCCTCTGGACGCTCATCAATTAAAAGCACAATTAATTCTGCTTCTGGATGATTTGTTGTAACACTGTGTGCAATTTCTTTTAATAGACTTGTTTTACCAGCCTTTGGAGGCGCAACAATTAAACCACGTTGTCCAAATCCAACTGGTGCGATTAAATCCATGATACGTGTCGGTAACTTTTTCGGTTCCGTTTCCAATTTCATTTGGCGATCTGGGTATAATGGTGTTAATGCAGGGAAATGCACACGCTCTTTTGCTGAATCTGGATCATCTCCGTTTACAGCTTCAACTTGTAATAACCCAAAATAGCGTTCATTTTCTTTCGGAGGTCGTACTTTACCAGAAACTTTGTCTCCATTACGTAAATCGAAACGACGAATTTGCGAAGCTGAGATATAAATATCTTCTGAGCTTGGAGAATAGTTGATAGGACGTAGGAATCCAAATCCTTCTGATTGAATAATTTCTAATACGCCTTCCATGAAAAAGAAACCTTCTTTTTCTGCTCGAGCTTTCAAAATAGAAAAGATTAACTCTTTTTTCGTTAACTTGCTATAATACGAAATCTTAAATTCTTTCGCAAGCTCGTATAACTCTTTTAATTTCATGTTTTCTAATGCTGCAATTGACAAATTCATTCAGACACCACACTTTAACGTTATTCTCTTTTTTCATGGGTAAAGGGAAAAAATACGGAAGGCAAATAATTAATAATGAAAGGCAATAAGTTCAAGTAGGGTAATATTCACTATTGTAACCCTTTTATCTAGTTTTAATCAATACGTTGGAACACAAATACAAGAAGCGAAGACAAGAAAATTTGTCTTCGCTTCTTATTTAATTTAGTTCCGGCTCCGATAGTTAAAAAGATCGACCATTTTAACCTTTCTGAACGAGCCGCTTACGCTTTTTACTTAATCCAGCTTCAGCAGCTAGAATGGTCGGTGGCTTCACTTCTTTCTGCGAGGCAAAAAGCGCCTCTACGTCAGAAGCTCCATCCCCCTCCCATTCTGAACAAGCTGCTTACGCTTTTTACTTAAATCCAGTTCCAGCGGCTAGAATCTCCGGTCATTTCACTCTCTCACTCGAAGCAAAGAGCGCTTCAAGGTCGAGAGTTCCAATGTCCTGCGATTCTGAGCGAGCCGCTTCCACCTTTTACTTAATAACCAAGTTCGGTTTTTTATTTAAGCTATGACGACCATCTACAAAGCGAACTGTACCTGATTTTGCACGCATAACAAGAGATTGTGTTGTTCCTACGCTACCTTTAAATTGAACACCACGTAATAGTTCACCATCTGTTACACCTGTTGCTGCAAAGATTGCATCGTCACCTTTTACTAAGTCCTCCATACGAAGGATACGATTAATGTCTTCTATGCCCATTTTTTTACAACGTGCTAATTCAGCTTCGTTTTGTGGCAATAGTTTTCCGTGAATTTCTCCACCTAAACATTTTAAAGCAACTGCTGCTAATACACCTTCAGGTGCTCCACCAGATCCAAATAAAATATCTACACCTGTACGGTCAAACGCTGTATTAATTGCTCCAGCTACATCTCCATCGTTAATTAATTTAATACGAGCACCAGCTTTACGAATTTCTTCGATAATTGCTTGGTGACGTGGACGGTTTAAAACTGTTGCTACAACATCTTCAATGTCTTTATTTTTCGCTTTCGCAACTGCACGTAAGTTATCAATAATAGGCGCATCAATGTCGACTGCCCCAACTGCTTCTGGGCCAACCGCGATTTTATCCATGTACATGTCAGGAGCATGTAACAAATTACCGTGGTCTGCAATTGCAATAACAGCAAGAGCATTCCAGCCACCAGCTGCTACGATGTTTGTCCCTTCTAAAGGATCAACCGCAACGTCTACACGTGGTCCATATCCTGTACCTAATTTCTCTCCGATATATAGCATTGGTGCTTCATCCATCTCACCTTCACCAATTACGACTGTACCTTTCATCGGAATTGTATCAAATACATCACGCATAGCTGATGTTGCTGCACCGTCTGCCTCATCCTTTTTCCCGCGCCCCATCCAACGCGCTGATGATAATGCTGCAGCCTCTGTTACACGTACTAACTCCATAGATAAACTTCTTTCCACAATAATCCCTCTCCTTTAAGTCTTTATATTTCTGCCGTATTTTGTGAACCGTGTTTTTCTATAAAGTGTACTTCCGCAAGTAGTGATGCTTCGCTTCCCCCTTACGGAAGTATCACTTATGCGTTCTTCATCTCTTCAATTTCTTGTTTTGTCATTTGTTCTCGCCAAATGTTTGCTCCAAGCCCTTTAAGCTTGTCCACTATATTCTCATAACCTCGATCAATATGCTCAAGTCCTGTTACTTCTGTAATTCCATCTGCCATTAACCCTGCAATAACAAGTGCTGCTCCCGCTCGTAAATCACTCGCCTTCACTTTTGCACCTTGCAGTAACACAGGACCAGTTACAATTGCCGAACGACCTTCTACTTTAATTTGAGCATTCATACGACGTAATTCATCAATGTGTTTGAAACGGGCACCGTAAATTGTATCTGTTACAACTCCCGTCCCGTGCGCCTTTGTTAAAAGCGTCGTAAACGGCTGTTGTAAATCTGTTGGAAAACCTGGATATACAAGCGTTTTGATATCAACTACTTTTAACTTTCTATTACCGTTCACTGTAATTTGATCATCATTCGTTTCAACTTGAACACCAGCTTCTCTTAGCTTAGCAGTAACTGATTCTAAATGCTGAGGAATAACGTTATCAACCGTTACTTCTCCTCCTGATGCAGCTCCTAGAATCATATACGTACCAGCTTCAATACGATCTGGGATGATAGTATGGTGACAACCATGTAAAGAGTCCACACCATCTATTCGGATTACATCTGTACCAGCACCTTTAATACGCGCTCCCATGCTTGTTAACAATGTAGCTACATCAATAATCTCGGGCTCTTTCGCTGCATTTTCAATAACAGTTCTACCTTTTGCTCGTACAGCTGCTAGCATAATATTAATCGTAGCCCCCACACTAACAACATCTAAATAAATACGTGCTCCATGTAGTTCATCTGCTCTTAAATAGATGGCACCTTGTTCATTTGTAACATGTGCACCTAGCGCTTCAAACCCTTTAATATGCTGATCAATCGGCCTCGGTCCTAAGTGACATCCACCCGGAAGCCCAATAACAGCTTTTTTAAAACGGCCAAGCATCGCACCCATTAAATAATAAGAAGCGCGCAATTTTTTCACTTTTCCATTTGGCAAAGGCATTGCAACCATGTTAGAAGGATCGACTACCATCTCTTCCTCCTGTCCATAAGTTACTTTCCCTCCAATTTCCTCTAGTAAGTCGCCTAACATTTTCACGTCCGAAATATTAGGGACACCACCAATAGTTACTGGAGTATCTGCTAAAATTGTCGCTGGAATTAATGCAACAGCACTGTTCTTTGCACCGCTTACTCGAATTGTTCCATTTAAAGCTCTTCCGCCTTCAATTAGCAATTTTTCCATATTGAGCTCCCTTCTTGTGAATGTATTTACTTTCTATCTTTTTATAGAAAGCTCCCCTTAAGAATCTCAATTACTCTTTCCATCCCAAAACTCAATAAATAGGAAACCATTATCTTCATTTCTCCTGTAGCACGAATAGATAAAGATCAACTATTCATCGAATTCACTTTATCAATTTAGATACGTTATCACATTTATTAATAGGACTATGCACATTATTTTCTATTTAAACACCAAAAATGATAAAATCTTTCGACTTGTTCACGCTTTCATTATACAACGAAAGGAAACCGTCTAAAAGACTAGACGGTTTCCAAAACGGAATTTTATTCTTACGCTTTACCGTTAGAACCGAACTCACGCATTTTACCAGCAACAGTTGCTTTAATAGCGTCGCGGCCAGGTCCAATAAATTTACGAGGATCGTAAACTTCTTGGTCTTTGTTTAATACTTCACGAACAGCTTTTGTAAACTCGATTTGGTTCTCAGTGTTTACGTTGATTTTTGAAGTACCTAAAGAGATAGCTTTTACGATATCAGCAGTTGGGATACCAGTACCACCGTGTAATACTAAAGGTACGCCAGTGAAGTCACGAACTTGTTCCATTTCAGCGAATCCTAAGTTAGGCTCACCTTTGTAAGGACCGTGTACAGAACCTAAAGCTGGAGCTAGGCAATCGATACCTGTTGCTTCAACAAGGTGTTTACACTCTGCAGGATCAGCGTAAATTACGCCTTCAGCGATTACGTCGTCTTCTTGTCCGCCAACTGTCCCAAGCTCAGCTTCAACAGATACGTTACGAGCGTGTGCGTATTCTACTACTTTTTTAGTAGTTTCAACGTTTTCTTCGAATGGGTGGTGAGAAGCGTCGATCATTACAGATGTGAAACCTGCATCGATTGCTTCTTTACATTTTTCAAAGCTTGAACCATGGTCAAGGTGAATCGCTACAGGAACAGTGATGTTCATTTCTTCGATTAAAGCTTTAACCATAGCTACAACTGTTTTGAAACCAGTCATATGACGAGCTGCACCCTCAGATACACCTAGGATTACAGGAGATTTTTCTTCTTCCGCAGCAGCTAAGATAGCTTGAGTCCACTCTAAGTTGTTCATGTTGAATTGACCAACTGCGTATTTTCCTTCTAGTGCTTTGTTTAGCATTTCTTTCATAGAAACTAAAGGCATGGTGAATCCTCCTAAAAAACGTTTTTTGTATCCGATAAATTCTTATCGCTGGTAGTATGACCAGGATAAGGTAAATTATGTATATTTACCTACCGGACTTTTTTCTACACTCAATAGGATAACAACTTGTACTCAAAAACTCAACTGTATTCACCTGCTCAATAGTCCATGTAAACGCTTTTTTCCATATTTTTTATAAAAAATTCATTTTTTACGCCTCTACAGCAAGTTGCTCTCTCACAGCTTGACGAATTTCATCAATATCAAATGGTTTAGCAAAATGCATTAAAGCACCTAAATCTTTTGCTTCTTGAATCATATCAAGCTCTCCATAAGCAGTCATTAAAATGACTTTAATACTCTCATCAATTTCTTTTACATGCTTTAAAATCTCTATACCATCCATGCCTGGAATTTTCATATCTAACACTACTAAATCTGGATTATCTTTTTTCACGATATCTAAAGCTTGAAATCCATTCGCTGCTTGGAATGTCTGATAACCTTCTTTTTGGAACACTTCATGTAATAACACACGAATCCCATATTGATCATCAACGATTAAAATTTTACCTTCCATAATTCCCAACCTTTCTGTGTAAGTACAAGATTTAAAGCTTCTTATATCTTAACGATTTATTTTCGCTATTCTTTGGCAAATTCCTTCCTATTCTTTCTTATTTTACCGTTTCCTATTTTGTTATGCTACCCTACGATTTCACCTTTCTAAAAAAATAAACTATAATGAAAGCCGGCAAACACGTACGAAGGGAGTAACATTATGTTAAAAATTTTTTCAACTCAATTAAGTGGTTATTTCTCCAGAGTTTCTCAAAAAGAGGAAATGAATATAGAAGATAGTGCTCGTTTACTTGCTCAAGCACTAGTTGGCGATGGTTTCATTTATTTATATGGTACAAATGAAATGGAGGGCGTTGTTGCCGAAGCACTATTCGGTGCTGAACCAATGAAGCAAGCAAAACGCTTATTTGAAAATGGTAAAGAAGCAGAAGTAACCTCTGCGGATCGTGTACTTCTTATTAGCCGTTTTTCAACAGATGAAGCGGTTGTAGAAATTGCAAAAAAACTACAAGAAGAGGGACACTCTATTGTCGGCATTTCTGCTCTTCAAAAAGGTACGGAATCACTGGAACAATATACAGACGTACATATTGATACAAAATTGTTAAAAGGTCTTATTCCAGACGATGAAGGTAATCGCTACGGATTCCCAAGCTTAATAGTAGCTTTATTTGCTTATCACGGAATCAAATTTACAATCGATGAAATGTTAAATGAATATTAAAAAAAGCGCCTTATTTCAGGCGCTTTTTTTATTACTTGCTCTCTTTATTCGTAATAGAAGCTCTTACGAAGTCATGGAACAATGGTTGTGGACGGTTTGGACGAGAAACAAGTTCTGGGTGGAACTGTGCTGCCACGAACCAAGGGTGGTCTTTTAATTCAATGATTTCAACTAGACGGCCGTCTGGGCTTGTACCAGAGAATACGAATCCTTCTTTTTCCATATCCGGACGGAACTGGTTGTTGAACTCATAACGATGACGATGACGCTCATATACAACCGGCTCATTATAAGCATTGTAAGCATTTGTTTCTTCAGCAAGCTTACATGGGTATAGACCAAGACGAAGTGTACCACCTAAGTCCTCTACATCTTTTTGTTCTGGTAATAAGTCAATGATTGCATATGGCGTATCAGGATTGATTTCAGAAGAGTTAGCACCTTCTAAACCTAATACATTACGTGCGAATTCAATTGATGCAAGTTGCATACCTAAGCAAATTCCTAAGAATGGAACTTTGTTTTCACGAGCATATTGAATCGCAACGATTTTACCTTCTACACCACGATCGCCGAAGCCACCTGGTACAAGGATACCATCTGTGTCTCCTACTAATTCTTGTACATTTTCTGCTGTCACGTGCTCAGCATTTACCCATTTCACTTCTACATCTGTGTCGAATGAGTAACCAGCATGACGGAGTGCTTCTACAACAGAAATATACGCATCTTGAAGTTCTACATATTTACCAACAAGAGCGATTTTTGTTTTCTTAGAAAGGTTACGTACTTTATCAACTAGCGCAGTCCACTCTGTCATATCTGCAGCTGGATTGTCTAATTTTAAGTGGTCACAAACGATTTGGTCCATGTTTTGTTCTTGAAGAGATAATGGAACCGCATATAAAGTATCTGCATCGCGAGCTTCGATAACTGCTTTTGTATCGATGTCACAGAATAATGCAAGCTTGTCTTTCATATCTTGAGAAACAGGAAGTTCTGTACGAACAACGATAATGTTTGGTTGAATACCTAAGCTACGAAGTTCTTTAACGCTATGTTGCGTTGGTTTTGTTTTCATTTCACCCGCTGCTTTTAAGTACGGGATTAACGTACAGTGAATGTACATTACATTGTCACGACCGATGTCGCTCTTAATTTGACGGATTGCTTCTAAGAATGGTAGAGACTCGATATCACCAACAGTTCCACCGATTTCTGTAATAACAACATCCGCATTTGTTTCACGGCCAGAACGATATACGCGCTCTTTAATTTCGTTAGTAATGTGAGGAATAACTTGAACTGTTCCTCCTAAATATTCACCGCGACGCTCTTTTTGAAGAACTGAAGAGTAAATTTTACCTGTTGTTACGTTGCTGTATTTGTTTAAGTTAATGTCGATAAAACGCTCATAGTGACCAAGGTCTAAGTCAGTTTCTGCGCCATCATCTGTTACGAATACCTCACCGTGTTGGTATGGGCTCATAGTCCCTGGGTCTACGTTAATGTATGGATCAAACTTTTGAATCGTTACATTTAAACCACGATTTTTTAAAAGTCTTCCAAGAGATGCTGCTGTAATACCTTTCCCTAAAGACGATACTACACCGCCTGTTACAAAAATATACTTAGTCATGAAAAAGCTCCCTTCTATTTTGCTGTTATATAATCACCGTTGCAAAGCGCAACGTATGTAGATAACACTGTATCCATCTTATTGTTAGACTCTTTTTATTTTCTAAACAAAAAACAAAAAAGAAAATTGCTCCCCTCATCACATAAAGTAATAAGTAGGGAGCAATTTTCTTTTATATTTACACTTTAAAAGTATTATCGTCCTTTTTTAAAGAGCCCAAAAATGATTCTACATGGACGATAATGAAAAGTCAAGAACTACAGTTCTTCCTCTTCTTCTTCTTCAGTTTCATCATACTCAAGTTCTTCTTCAGCGAAGTCGTCGTCTTCATCCTCTTCTAAATCATCAAGATCGTCGTCATCTCCGTCTTCATCTTCAAGAACCTTGTCCAAATCTTCTACATCATCTTCTTCGTCTGCATTTCCGTCTGCATCGTCAAAGTCATCTTCATCTTCTTCAATGTAGTCGTCAAAACCGTCTTCTTCAACTTTACGTTTCTTCTTCGGTTTTGGCTGCGGTAAGATTTCTTCATCAATTTGCTCATATGGGTACCAGCTGCGTAGTCCCCAACGATTTTCTCCTAAATTAATGAAACGTCCATCGATGTTTAAGTCTGTATAAAATTGTGCGAGTTTCGCATTAACTTGCTCTTGAGATAGTCCCAGCACTTGAGCGATTTCTTGAACCAACTCGTTGAATGTCGTTGCTTGTCTTTTATCCCCTAAAACGCTATGTACAACTTCAATCATTGAACATTCTTTTAGCTCTTCTGGTGAATATTGCTTAAAATTCACTTATGCGGCACTTCCTTTCATCAAATATAACCTTATATATAACGGTCTGCCTAAAAAAATCCATACTATTCATTATAAACAAAAGTCGCACAAATATGCTACAAAAAAAACGTGAAACTTTTATATGGTAATAAAATTAATAATTTGTCTGTTCCTTATTTCGGAAGCATATGGGCACCTTGCAACACATACCTAATTTGCATTTCTGTATATTCTTCGAGCGTATACAGTTTTTGCAGTGCCCAACGTCTAAACCCCCACATTTGTCCTTGTATAAAAATATTATGTGCAAGAAGCTGTATTTCTTTTTTATTTAATATAAATGTTCCATTTTCCGTACACTGTTCTAAAATATCCTCAAACATCCCTACCATTTGAAACTCTTTTTCTAATACATATGGGAGAGATTCTTTCGGTAAAAAACGTACTTCTTGATACATAATTAATACTTCTTCTTGTAATTCGTCCATCACTTTAAAGTAATTCTTTATCGCTATCTTTAAACTTTCTATACTCCCTTTTTCTGTACACACTACTTCCTCTAATCGTTCTTTTACATGTTCATATATACTATCACAAACTAAATACAAAACATCATCTTTTGTACGAATGTACTCATAAAGTGTCCCTATACTAAATCCAGCCGCTTTTGCAATCTCTCTCGTTGTTGTACGCGGAAATCCTTTTTGTTTAAACAGTTGCACCGCACCTTTAATCATTTGTTCACGTCTTAACGCAACTAATTTTTCATCTTTCACCGATGCATGTACATTATGTTTAACCATTCCCTTCACCTCTCTCTATTATTTTTTGGAAGGAAAAAGCGTAGGAGAATACCTACGCTTTCGTTCCTACTTCGTTAACATACGAGAAATTACAAGCCTCTGAATCTCTTGTGTTCCTTCATATATTTGTGTAATCTTTGCATCTCGCATATAACGCTCTACTGGATAATCTTTCGTATAACCGTAACCACCAAATACTTGCACCGCTTCAGTCGTCACCTTCATCGCTGTATCCCCTGCAAATACTTTTGACATCGCTGATTCTTTTCCATACGGAAGCCCTTCTGATTCAAGCCAAGCCGCTTGATATGTTAAAAGGCGTGCCGCTTCTACATCTGTTGCCATATCCGCAAGTTTAAAGCCAATCCCTTGCTGCGCCGCAATTGGTTTTCCAAATTGATGGCGCTCCCTTGCATATTCTACAGAAGCATCTAAAGCCCCTTGTGCAATACCAACAGCTTGCGCCGCAATACCGTTACGACCTCCATCTAATGTTTGCATCGCAACTTTAAATCCTTGCCCCTCTTCTCCAAGTAGATTCTCTACTGGAATACGGCAATCTTCAAACATAATTTCAGTCGTTGGTGAAGAGCGAATCCCTAGCTTGCTCTCCTTCTTCCCAACTGAAAATCCCGGTGTATCACTTTCTACAATAAATGCACTCGTACCACGCTGCTTCGATTCAGGATCAGTTAGCGCAAAAACAACATAAATATCAGCAATACCGCCATTTGTAATGAAAATTTTTGATCCATTTAAAATATAATGGTCGCCATCTCTCTTTGCGATTGTCTTCATTCCACCAGCATCCGATCCAGATCCTGGCTCCGTTAAGCCGTATGCACCAATTTTCTTCCCTTCAGCCATCGGTCGTAAAAACTTTTGCTTTTGTTCTTCTGTCCCAAATTTAAAAATTGGCCATCCCGCAAGTGAAGTATGCGCAGATAGTGTTACACCTGTTGAAGCACAAACTCGAGATAATTCTTCAATCGCAATTACGTAAGCTAAGTAATCGCTTCCAATTCCGCCGTACTCTTCAGGCCATGGAATACCGGTTAAACCAAGCTCTGCCATTTGATCAAATAACTCTCGATCAAATCGCTCTTCCTCATCACGCTCAGCTGCTGTTGGTGCTACTTCATTTTTAGCAAAATCTCGAACCATTTTTCTTATCATTTCATGTTCTTCTGATAGTTTAAAATGCATCTCCGTCTCCCCCTCGCCCTTTTATAAAGCACGGCTAATAACAAGTTTCTGTATTTCACTTGTTCCTTCATATATTTGCGTGATCTTCGCATCACGGAAAAATCGTTCTACTGGATATTCTTTCGTATAACCGTAACCACCAAATACTTGCACCGCCTCAATCGCGACTTCAACCGCTGTCTTAGAAGCAAATAATTTCGCAATAGATGCTTCTTTACCGCATGGTAATCCTTGTGCCCTAAGAGACGCCGCTCTATATACGAGTAACCTTGCTGCTTCGACACTTGTTGCCATATCTGCAAGCTTGAAGCCAATCCCTTGCTGCGCCGCAATTGGTTTCCCAAATTGTTCTCGTTCTTTTGCATAATCAATCGCACATGCAAGCGCCGCTTCAGCAATTCCTAACGCCTGTGCACCGATTCCAATTCGCCCAACATCTAAATTCGCCATCGCCACCTTGAATCCTTGTCCTTCTTCCCCAAGTAAATTCTCCGCTGGTACTTTCATATCTTCAAAAGTAAGTTGTACTGTACGAGAACCAAGGAGCCCCATCTTATGTTCATCTTTTCCGATGATTAAACCAGGTGTATCTTTCTCTACTATAAATGCAGAAATACCACTTTTTCCTGCCTCTGGATTTGTAGAAGCGAATACAATGTATGTACTTGCTTCACCACCATTTGTAATAAACACTTTCGATCCATTAATAATATAATGATCGCCTTTTTTGACAGCTCTTGATTTCAAACTCCCTGCATCTGATCCTGCATTTGGCTCTGTTAAAGCAAATGCGCCTAAATATTCCCCGGTTGCAAGTTTAGAAACATATTTTTTCTTCTGTTCTTCTGTTCCGAAATATAAAATCGGATTCATTCCAACTGACGTATGTACAGCTAAAATTACACCAACTGTTGCACTTACCTTTGAGATTTCCTCAATGGCTAGAATATAAGAAATAAAATCCATTTCTGCCCCGCCGTATTTTGCAGGCGCTGGAATACCCATTAATCCAAGCTCACCCATCTTTTGCAAAATCTCTTTCGGGAACACCCCTTGTTCCATACTAGGAACAAAGGGAGCAATTTCCTTCTGTGCAAAATCCCGAACCATTTTCCTCATCATTTGCTGCTCTTCATTAAAACGAAAGTTCATATATTCCGCCTCCATTTGCTATATATCCTTTAAATAATTTGGTAAGACCACTATTTTGTAACAAAAGGGGCATTTATTCGTAAACGTAGAATCCACGACCTGTTTTACGCCCTAACCATCCTGCATTTACATACTTACGTAATAACGGACATGGGCGATATTTACTATCTCCTAATCCTTCATGCAACACTTCCATAATGTATAAACACGTATCTAAACCGATAAAATCAGCGAGTGTCAAAGGCCCCATCGGATGGTTCATACCAAGCTTCATGACCTCATCAATTGCTTCTTTCGTCGCTACACCTTCGTATAACGTATAAATTGCTTCGTTAATCATCGGTAGCAAAATGCGGTTTGATACAAAACCTGGGAAATCATTTACTTCAACTGGCACTTTCCCAATTTTTTTCGTAATATCTTCAATTGCTTCATATACTGCATCATCTGTAGCCAAACCACGAATAATCTCAACAAGCTTCATAACTGGAACTGGATTCATAAAGTGCATGCCGATTACTTTTTCCGGACGCTTCGTTACCGCTGCAATTTCTGTAATTGGCAGAGATGACGTATTCGTCGCTAAAATTGCGTGTTCTGGAGCAATTTCATCTAGATTCGCAAAGATTTTCTTTTTAATATCCATTTTCTCAACAGCTGCTTCAATAATAAGATCCGCTTCTTTCACACAATCTAAATCAAGCGTTACTGTAAGACGATTTAATGTCGCTTCCTTCTCTTCTTCCTTCATGCGTCCTTTTTCTACTTGGCGCGCTAAGTTTTTCGTAATGATAGCCAATCCTCTATCTAATTGCTCTTGTTTTAAATCTTGTACCTTCACGTCATATCCTGCCATTGCACATACTTGTGCAATTCCTGATCCCATTTGCCCTGCACCAATTACAACAATGTTTTGTACACCCATTTTTTCTTCCCCCTTAATTGTTAATAAATTTTATACCCTCGAACTTTAATTAGTGAACTTCAATCATCACTGCGTCCCCTTGACCGCCACCGCTACAAATCGATGCAATTCCAATTCCGCCGCCGCGCTGCTTAAGTGCATGGATTAGCGTAACGATAATGCGCGCTCCGCTAGCTCCAATTGGATGGCCCATCGCTACCGCGCCGCCATTTACATTCAATTTTTCTGGATCAATTCCTGCGATTTCTGTACTTGCAATTGCTACCGCTGCAAATGCTTCATTAATCTCGAATAAATCGATGTCTTCAATTGTCTTGCCTGTTTTTTCAAGCAATGCGTTAATTGCATAACCTGGCGTTCTTGGGAAATCTTTAGATTCCACTGCAATTGCTGTATGCGCCAAAATTGTCGCTAATGGCTTTCTTCCTTCTTGCTTCGCTCTGTCTTCGCTCATTAACACAAGTGCGGCACCACCATCGTTTAGTCCTGGCGCATTACCAGCTGTCACTGCCGCTGTCTTATCAAATACAGGTTTTAACTTTGCTAACTTTTCAATCGTTGTATCTTCACGTGGCGCCTCATCCTTTGCAACAACAATAGGATCGCCTTTTCTTTGCGGGATCGTTACTGGCACGATCTCCTCTTCAAAACGTCCTTCTTTATGCGCTGAAACCGCACGCTGATGGCTACGATATGCCCATTCATCTTGCGCTTCGCGAGAAATTTCATCTTCCTTCGCAACTTCTCCGCCATAAACACCCATGTGTGTACCTGAAAATGCGCATGTTAAACCGTCAGCAACGTTTAAATCAATAACTTCGTTGTTGCCCATTCTGTATCCCCATCTTGCTCCGCGTAAAATGTAAGGACTGTTACTCATCGACTCCATACCGCCAGCTACAATCAGTGATTGATCGCCAGTACGAATAATTTGATCCGCTAACGTAACCGCACGAAGTCCTGATGCACAAACTTTATTCACTGTTTCCGTCTGCACTTCCCAAGGGATTCCAGCAGCCCTTGCAGCTTGACGCGATGGAATTTGCCCCTGTCCCCCCTGAATAACCGTTCCAAATATAACTTCTTCAACATCACTAGCCGCAACATTTGCTCTTTCAAGCGCTGCTTTAATTGCAATTCCTCCAAGTTCCGTCGCTTTTACATCTTTTAAAGATCCTCCAAATTTTCCAACTGGTGTTCTTGCAGCACTTAAAATAACTGTTTTACTCATGTTTCTTTCCCCCATTTCTTTTTTTAACACTGAGCGCTCGCTCGGTATCCCTACGTTGAGAAGAGGTGCAATCATTGCACCTCTTTCTAAAGTTGTATACATTCTTATAAACTACATCGCTTCTTTTTTCTGTCCGATAACAGATCGTTCTAAAATCTCTGTCACATCAAGAGTTTGAACTTTCTCTTCTACCTCTTTCGCTTTCGTTCCATCACTGATCATCGTTAAGCAATATGGACAACCTGTACCGATAATGGATGGCTGTACAGCTAATGCTTGTTCTGTACGAGCAACGTTAATACGAGAACCTGTTGTTTCTTCCATCCACATTAAGCCACCACCTGCGCCACAGCACATTCCAGTTTCACGGTTACGTGCCATTTCTACAAGATTCACTCCAGGAATCGCTTTCAAAATATCACGTGGCGCTTCGTACACTTCGTTGTATCTTCCTAAATAACAGGAATCATGGTACGTAACTGTTTCTTCAATAGCGTGAACAGGCTTTAAGCGTCCTTCTTTCACCCACTGAGCTAACAATTCTGTATGATGATAGACTTCTGCTTGCAAGCCAAAGTCCGGATACTCATTTTTAAATGTGTTATAAGCATGAGGATCAATCGTAACGATTTTCTTCACTCCTGCCTTTTCAAATTCTTCGATATTCTTTGTCGCCATCTCTTGGAATACAAATTCATTTCCAAGGCGGCGTGGTGTATCTCCAGAATTCTTTTCTTTATTACCGAGAATTGCGAATGAAATGCCTGCTTCGTTCATTAACTTCGCAAACGATATCGCAATCTTCTGACTACGATTGTCGTATGATCCCATTGAACCAACCCAGAATAAATACTCGAATTCCTCCCCAGCTTTTGATTTTTCTTTTACAGTTGGAACTGTTACTTCGTCATCACCTTGGCGCCATGTTTCACGCTCTTTACGGTTCAGACCCCACGGATTCCCTTGACGCTCGATATTTGTCATCGCGCGTTGTGCTTCCGCGTCCATTTTTCCTTCTGTTAAAACGAGATATCGACGTAAATCAATAATTTTGTCAACATGCTCATTCATAACTGGACATTGATCTTCACAGTTACGACACGTTGTACATGCCCAAATTTCTTCTTCTGTAATAACATCTCCGATTAAACTCGGATCGTAAGCGAGAGTTGTAGCCGCTGATTCTTGTTGTCCTTTTCCAGCCGCCATCATCGCTAACTGATTTCCTTGTGTATTATTGAAGGCAACTACTGGAACCCACGGTGCTTTTGATGTTACCGCAGCTCCTTTATCAGTTAAATGATCACGAAGTTTTAAAATTAAGTCCATCGGCGATAACATTTTTCCTGTTCCTGTTGCCGGACACATATTTGTACAACGACCACACTCTACACAAGCGTATAAGTCAATAAGTTGATTTTGTCTAAAGTCTTCAATTTTACCAACACCAAATGTTTCTTGCGTTTCATCTTCAAAATCAATCTTTTCAAGCTTCCCTGGGTTTGAAAGACGACCGAAGAATACATTAGCTGGTCCCGCAATTAAATGCGCATGTTTTGATTGTGGAACATAGACTAAAAACGTTAACAAAATTAGTAAATGCACCCACCAAGAAAAATAGAACACTGAAATTGCTACGGTTTCATTTATCCCGCTAAAAACGTAAGCGATTGCAGAAGCGATTGGTTCACTCCATGAAAGCTCCTCGCCATGCCATATAAGTCCCATACCGTTACCAAGTAGCACAGAAATCATTAAGCCACCGATAAAGATAAGAACAAGACCTGATTTGAAGTTACGTTTTAAACGAACAAGCTTTTCTACATAACGTCTATGAAAAGCCCAAAATACTGCAATTAAAATAACAAGTGTGACAATTTCCTGGAAGAATGTAAATGCAGGGTATAGTGGTCCAAGTGGAAGATGTGATCCTGGTGCGAGTCCTTTCCAAACGAAGTCAATTGCTCCAAATTGGACAAGAATAAATCCGTAAAAGAACATAACGTGAATGATGCCGCTTTTCTTATCTTTCAGCAGCTTTTTCTGACCGAAAACATTGACCTTAAGGAGATCCCAACGCTCTTTAAAACGACGGTCAAATTCAATTTTTTTTCCTAATTGTATGTAGGCCATTCTCGTCCGTATAAGATATACAAACAAATATCCTGCATAAGCAATAACAGCAATGGCAGCCAGCCAATTAATGATCAGTAAGCTATTCATTTTTATGCTACCCCTCTCTTTGTAAGCCCTCTTTCTTTTTTGAATCTTCAAAAATATATAATTTTCTGAATTATATCCCCTATCCCCATTATATAATGAGTGAGCATTCAGTCAACAGTTTTTTGTTATAGAACAACACATTTTTTCATAAAGCTGTTTATTTCGGTGAAACTATAAAGTGAAACTTTAATCAGTAGGGCTTTTACGGGCAGTTGATTTCCAAACTAACTTCTACTTATCCACCAGTTTTTGAGGTGAGAGGCTTACTGCCCGTTAAAGCGGGATAAAGTGAAACTTTAATCAGTGCAACATACTATCATCTGATGAAATTTATAATAACAGCCGTGCTACCCGTATCATTTGTAACACACTGAAGGTGAAAAGAATGCGAAGGAGGGAATTCACTGATGCTCTACTTATCTCTTTTGTTAATATCCGTTGCTCTTTGGATTACAATTGATCTTTCATACGGAAGATTTCTTCATTTAAAACGGGTAAGCTCTCGCACTTTCCCTTTACGTCAAAGTGATTTTCACCTTTATACATACGGGAAAGATTTGTATGACGCTTTATTTACTGATATAAAACAAGCACAGCACCACATTCATATTTTATTCTTCATTGTAAAAAACGATAAAATCAGTCGCGAATTTTTAAAGTTGTTGATTGATAAGGCTCAGGAAGGAATTGAAGTACGACTTTTACTTGATCGATTTGGCAGCCATTCTTTATCAAACGAAGCTATTCGCTCCCTCCGAAAACATGGTGTATCTTTTTCATTTTGTCATAAGGTAAAATTTCCTCTGCTTTTCTTTTCTGCCAATCAAAGAAACCATAGAAAAATTACAGTGATTGATGGGAAAACTGGCTATATCGGGGGATTTAATATCGGCGAAGAGTATCTGGGGCATAATGAATATTTAGGATTATGGCGAGACTATCATTTACGTCTTACAGGAGAAGGGGTTCAAGATTTACAAAAGCAATTTTTGCATGACTGGTTTGATGATACGAAACAGGATTTATTGGATGCTTCTCTTTATTTTCCAAAACAAAACCCAGGTACCATACTGCATCAATTTATTCCGACTGATGGTGCTTATTTACAGCATACTTTTTTACATTTAATTAACGGAGCAAAAAAAGAAATCTGTATCGGTACACCATATTTCATTCCTGGAAAAAAAATTATGAATGCCTTATTAAAAGCAAGAGAAAGAGGGGTTCAAATCACAATTCTTGTTCCAGAAAAAGCTGATCACCCTCTCGTTCGAGAAGCAAAATTCCCGTACTGCCGAAAATTAATACAGGCTGGTTGCAATATTTATGCATTTCAACAAGGTTTTTTTCACGCCAAAATTATTATAGTGGATAATGATATTTGTGATATCGGAACAGCAAACTTTGATATGAGAAGTTTATATATTAACCATGAAATAAACTGCCTGTTATATAATAAACATTTCATTCAAACAGTAAAAAATAAATTCCATGAAGACCTAAAGAATGCATCCATACTTTCCTATAGCGATGTAAACCCAACTTCTCTTATCGATAGAGGAAAGGAATGGATTGGAACAATGCTTGCTTTCTTTTTATAGGAAAGACAATGAATAAAAGAGGTGTATCTTATATGATTATGCGGTTTGGATATGTCTCACATGCAATGGCACTCTGGGACTGTTCTCCTGCCAAAACAATGACGTTTACAAGCTTTAAGAAACTTAGCAAGCAAGAGCGAGAAGACAAACTGTATCATGTTATAAGGCAAAATTTAGAGCACACAATACGTATCCTTCATTACAATATAGCACATGAAATCCCACTATATCGCCTATCGTCTTCCATCGTCCCACTTGCAACACATCCCGAAGTCGAGTTTGACTATATTGGGGTATTCACACCACTTTGGCATAAAATAGGGGCTTTAATTAAAGAACACAATTTACGAATAAGTTTTCATCCGAATCAATTTACGCTATTTACAAGCGACAAACCACATATTACTACTAACGCTATTACGGATATGACTTATCATTATAAAATATTGGATGCTATAGGCATTGCAGATTCTTCTTACATTAATATTCATGTAGGTGGAGCCTATGGAAATAAAGAAAAGGCAATTGAGCGCTTCCATGAAAACATAAAAAAACTTCCTACACATATAAAAAAACAAATGACTCTTGAAAATGATGATAAAACCTATACAACCGCTGAAACTTTATCCATTTGCCAAAAAGAAAATATTCCATTTGTATTTGATTATCATCATCATATGGCCAATCTTTGCGAGGAACCACTAGAAGAGTTGCTTCCTGCAATTTTTGAAACTTGGTCACATACAAATATCTCTCCTAAAGTTCACATTTCCTCCCCGAGATCGGAAAAAGAATTTAGGGCTCACGCTGAATATATCGATTTAGAGTTTATTAAGCCTTTCTTACACATTGCAAAAAAACACAATCATAATTTCGATATTATGATTGAAAGTAAACAAAAAGACTTAGCACTATTCCAATTAATAGATGAACTTTCTGCTATAAGAGGAATTAAAAGAATAAGTGGTGCAATGTTACAGTGGTAAATTGTAACTTTGCACCATTTTTTCAAAAAAGTAATTTTTATAGTAAAAAACATTCTGTTTTATATGCTATTATTTAAATTAGCATTTTCTCCCCGAGATTCAACTTTATTGAAACGGAGTCATAATATGATTAATCAAAAAAAGTATATACAATCTGTCATAATATACATATTTATATTTGCTCTTTGGATATTCCTTATACCAAATGAGTCGAATATAAAAGAAATCGGGATTCTTTTCTTATTCTGTTTCGCTGCACTTTTTTCTTGCTATTGCTTATGTAAAGCGATTAGAAAAATGACGCATGGTGATAAATTATTTTGGATTTTATTATTATGTACTTGTCTATGCGGGTTAGCTATGGAAATAACTTTATTTCTTCCTTCACTTTCTATTCATAAGCAAGTTATATTCTCATATAAAGCATTACCTTTTTTTATCATACAATATGTTTTACTCTTTGTTGGATTTGCTATAAAGTTTATAAAAATTTACTCTATTAAGGGTCTTGCTCAATTTTCATTCGATAGCATCTTTATTGTTATTATGAACATTTATTTCACTTTAACTTTTATCTTGGACCTTTCAAGCTTCCGTATGTTAACAAAGGAAACTTGGATTTTAATTGGCTATTTTATTGCACAATCATTAGTAATTTACGCCGTTATTAGTCTTTATAGAAGAGAACAATATTCTTCTAGTAGAATCGCATTAATTATCGGTTTCACTATTATACTCGTATACGGTTACATTCATCTGTTTCAATTAAATTTTGGGATGAAAACTTCTCCTGAATTTAATTATTTAATACACACTGCTTCTATTTTATTAATTGGACTTTCTTCCATACTATATATCTTGGATAAACCAATGCAACATGAAACGAAAGCAAAATATTATCGATTCGATTATGTACGTTTTATACTACCTTATTTTAGTATAATTATTACTTTTTCCTTTATTATCATTCAACCTTGGGATGATAAATTTATGTTAATTGGTCTCGTATTATCACTTATTTTGTTATTCTTGCGGCAACTTTACATGTGGAAAGATAATCAAGTACTAATCCTTACATATGAACAGTTGACTACACAACTAGAGGACGAAGTTGAAGAAGGTGCATTTGCATTATCAAAAAGTGAACAACGCTATAAGTCTTTATTCGAAGATCATCCCGATGCCGTTTTCTCTTTAAATATGAATGGCATTTTTCAACAATCTAATAAGGCATGCGAAAGCTTATTTACTGCCTATTATTGTGAAGTAGCAAGCTATTCTCTGGTACACTTCATTGATTCAAAAGACCACGAACTACTAAAGAAGGCTTTACAAATTACAAAGGAAGGTAGGCCACAAACGTTAGAAGTTCGTACAAAAGAACAAGAAGGCTATTATTATTATCTTCATATTACACTTATCCCTACTTTTATAAACAAAGAAGTGGTCGGAATGTTTGGGATAGCGCGTGATATTACAACTTTATATGAAAAACAAAAACAAGTAGAGCATTTAGCCTTTCACGATGCACTTACTGGATTACCAAATCGCCGAAAGTTCGAAAAAGATTTAAAAGCCATTTTAAATACAGCCCAAACTAACGCAAATGATGTTGCCGTCATATTCCTTGATTTAGATCGATTTAAAAAAATTAACGATAGACTTGGTCATGACGTAGGAGATTTATTATTAATTGAAGTAGCAAAAAGATTACGCGGTTGCTTGCGTTCAAAAGATATCGTCGCTCGCCAAGGTGGAGATGAGTTTACAATTCTATTACCAGAAATGTACTCAGAAAAAAGTGCAATTTTTATAGCTGAACAGATTTTAACTATTTTAAACAAACCATTCTTCATTCAAGGCGAAGAACTCTCTATTACACCAAGTATCGGAATTGCGATGTACCCTGATTATGGAACTAATGTAAATGAGTTAATGAAAAATGCTGATATGGCTATGTACCGTGCGAAAGCAAATGGAAAAAACAGATTTGTTTTCTTCTCAAAAGAAATGAGTATCGCTCAAAATGAAATTCAATTCTTAGAAGGTGAACTTTCAAAAGCATTACAACAAAATGAATTTTTCCTTGAATACCAGCCACAAGTAAGCACAAAAACAAAACAAATTATCGGTTTTGAAGCATTAATACGTTGGAAGCATCCAAAACTCGGTATCGTATCTCCTGCCCAATTTATCCCTCTAGCAGAGGAAACTGGTTTTATTATTGAACTTGGCAATTGGATTTTACGTACTGCCTGCTTAGAGGCAAAAAGATGGCATAATCAAGGTTTTTCTCACTTAAAAGTTGGTGTAAATTTATCTGTTGTTCAATTTAACCATGCAGATTTAATCCCAACTATTTCAAAGGTGTTGGAAGAAACAGAACTGAAACCAGAAGCACTAGATATTGAAATTACGGAAAGCATCGCAATTAATCAAAATCAATCTGTAGTTGCAAAACTAGAACAACTTCAAAATCTCGGTATTCAAATTTCAATCGACGACTTTGGAACTGGTTATAGTTCTTTAGCTTATTTAACAAAATACCCAATCAACACATTAAAAATCGCTCGAGAGTTTATTTGTGGAATTACAACTAGTCCTTTAGAAGAAGCAATTGTCTCTTCCATTATTACACTATCAAAAGAACTAAATTTAAAAGTGATTGCAGAAGGTGTAGAAACAGCAGAAGAATGGGAATTTTTACATAAACAAAATTGTGATCACATTCAAGGATTCTTTATTAGCAAACCTGTTTCTAGTAAAGACGTTTGGATGTTACTCCATAAAAAAACAACCGCCTAAGTAAGACGGTTGTTTTTTAATATTCAAAAGGTAAATCTTTAGCTAATTGTACCTCTTGATCGTTATGAGAAATTATATGGCTTTTCTCTAATGCCGTATCGCCTAATGAAATACCCCATGCCATCGCTAACGTTAATAAACTACCAATAAGTAATTTCTTCATATTCCATCACCCACATTTTTTATTTTAATATATCATGAAAATTTATCCCTATTATATGCAATTATGCATACCCATTTTTTAGGATATTTATCTACTGATTTTATTTACGAGCGCTTCTTTATATGCATGCATTTCTAATATATCAAAAAAGAAACTTGCCTTTTTATATGCATCTTCAACCTCTGCCTCATCGTACTCCAACTTCCCTAGGCATTCACCTCTTTGATAATATAGCTGTCCAATTAATGCCATACTATTAATTCGGCATGATATTTCAATCGCTTTATTTACTTGATAAAGTGACTCTTCATATTGATTATCTAAATATAATGCTTTTGCATGATTATATCTTACCTTCACTTCAAATTCTTCATTATCATGCAATACATCTAATTGTTTTAATATATCTTCAAATAACTCAATACTCTTCTTAAAATAGCTATTTTCAGCATAAATATTTGCAATCGCATTTTCTATATAAAGATTTTGGTATACGTCTATTCCAGCTAACTGTTGATTTAACAATTTTTTCAATTCTAAAATACAATATTCGTAATCGATTTTCTTTAATATGTAAGCTGCTACATGATATTGCCATTGAAGAAACTGCTGAAATTCAGGATGATATTCTTCCTTTTTCAGCTCATTCCATACTTTATTATAAATTTCTTTATATCTTTTTTGCTTACAAAGCATAATGATTTGATCTTTAAACTGTTTTTTTCTTTCAATATCAGAATAAATGAGTACCTCATAAAAATGAATAATGGGAACTTGTAATTTTGCTGCGATACCTTGCAATATATCCATACTTGGGTATACCGCGCCCGATTCAATCCTGCTCACTTCCGATTGATGACATATGTTCTCGGATAACTGTTTCTGTGTTAATCCTCTCATCACCCTAATTTTCTTAATTTCACTTCCTAATTTTTCTGCGTGCATACTTACTCACCATCCCATTAGAACAATCTAATTTTTTGAGTTGTCATACCACTACAATAATGTGAATTCGACAATTTTTGATATGAAATAATGCATAATATATATAAAATTCGGCAAATTTTTCATACAATTCATCTCACATACAATAATAGATTAGGAGTGTTATAGATGAATTATAGAAAACTTGCTAGTGCTTTCGTTACATTCGGTCTTCTTTGCCCTTTATCAACAGAAGCTATTCATGCTCAAGAATTAGACAAAGGTGCAGTCAAAGTTGAAATTGCTCAGCCTGGTTTAACAATCGGTAAATTAACACAACCTCAAAATGATACGAAAGAAAATATTGCTAAAAAGTATTTAAAAGGTGAGGTAAATGGGGCGAAAGCTCAACAAGAACAAGTCACTACTGAAAAAAATGTAGATTTCCAACCTACAAATAAAGAAACCAAAGAAAATCAAACCGAAGTTCGCCTTGCACAAACATATAAGAACTATAAAGTATATGGCCAAGATCTCATTGTAAAAGTAGATAAAAATGGAGTAATCACAACTGTTAGTGGTAAAGTTGTTCAAAATTTAAATCAACAACCTAATCTTACTATAACAAATTTTTTGTCGAAAAATGAAGTAAAATCTAAATTACGCGATATAGTTCAAATTCCAAGTGATGCAGTTGAGACAGAATTCTCTAGCGAAACCGTTGTTTATAAGAAAAAAGATGGCTATTATACATTCGCAACTGTTATTACATTTACTTATGAAAACAATGAACAAATTATAAACGGCAATGCTATAGTTGATTTAAAAACTGGCGAAGTACTTTTCCAAGAAAAATTCATTAAAAACAAAGAGAATAAGACTATAAATCAAGTAACATCACCTAGATTATCCCCCGCAAGTGAGCAAGGAACTGGGAAAAATGCACTTCAAGAAAACATCTCTTTCAATATTGCCAAAGGAACTGATGGAAAATTTTATTTAGCGGATTTATCACGCGGAAATGGTATTTATATTTATAATGCAAACTACGCCGATTCCCTCGGGGGATATAGTCAAGCTGGTTATCCAGGGACACTAATTTCAAGTAGTACTCCTAATTTTGCAGATAAAGAAGCCGCGGGCGCTATGAAGAACATGAGTGATATTTACGATTACTTTAAGAAAGAACATAATCTAAAAAGTTACGACAATAAAGATTCAAAAGTTGTCGCTAGTGTACACGGTTTTGATTCTACTGAAGTTAGTGATGGTGTAAAAGAAGACTATGTAAATGCATTTTGGCATCCCGCTTGGAACCAAATGGTATTTGGTGATGGTTTAGACGGAAAACTAACATCCGCTCTTGATGTAACAGCTCATGAATTTGGACATGCTGTATTTAGTGGCACGACGAAAAATAAAGTCGTGAGATATCCAAGCGCTGAAACATCTGCACTAAACGAGGGATTAGCGGATTTCTGGGGTACACAAATCGAATATTACGTAAAGAAAGATAAAGGAAACTGGATTATGGGCGATACATTAGGTGGCCTAACAATTCGTGATATCCCAAGGGAAATTGGTGACGGCGGTCATAAATTATATACAAATTTACAAGATTTCTATAACGATGGTAATAATCAAGAATCACACGTGAATTCTGGTATTATCAGTCACGTATTATATCAATTAGCTGAAGGTAAAACATATAACGGTGTTGCTGTTCAAAAGCAAGGAAATGAAAAAGTAAGTAAAGTTGTTATGCGTACATTGCAAAATTATGCAACTTCCGCTGAAGACTTTGAATCACTTCAATCTCATATTGTACAAGCTGCAAAAGATTTATATGGCACTGCCGTATCAAATGAATTTGCAAAGGCATTTGAAGCACACGGTTACAAACCGTTACAAAAAATAAATAAAGTAATAGCGGTACAATAATAAAAAAAGAAGTTTACCAATCATAGGTAAACTTCTTTTCATATCCAACCCTTTTCTTCCGCAATTGTAATTGCCTCAATTCTATTTTTCGCATCGAGCTTCGTTAATACTTCAGAAATATAATTACGCACTGTACCCGGTGAAAGATAAAGTGCCTTCGCAATTTCGTTTGCCGTCTTTCCTTCTTTCGCAAGCAACAATACTTCCTTTTCGCGATCTGACAACGGATTTTGCTCCTGCCATAGGCCGAACATTAAATCTTGGGAGACCTCTCGTTTCCCCTTCATTACATTACGAATTGCTGCTGCTAAATCTTCACTTGGGCTATCCTTTAACAAATAGCCGTGCACACCAGCTTTCATTGCTCTTTCAAAATATCCCGGCCGTGCAAATGTTGTTAAAATTATTACTTTACATAATGATTTTTCTTTCTTTAACGCTTCAGCAACATCTAATCCACTTTGAATCGGCATTTCAATATCCATAATACTTATATCCGGTTTTAACGATTCAATTAATTTTAGTGCCTCTTCCCCGTTTGCCGCTTGCCCAATTACTTCGATATCATCTTCTAGATCAAGTAGGGCCCCTAATGCACCACGAAGCATCCGTTGATCTTCTGCAATAATAATTCGAATCATGCCCTCACCTCATCTTTTCCTGTTCTAATAACAACTGGAACTTTTACTGTTAACAACGTCCCTGGATTGATTGTACCTAGTTCAACAAATCCATCAATAAGAGCAATTCGTTCTTTCATGCCGCGGATACCATTTCCATCATGATTTTGATCTGTTAAACCGATTCCGTTATCTTCTACTTTCAAAATCAGCTCACCTTGTGATTCTAATACAGAAACTGCGCATCGCGTTGCCTTACTATGTTTTACAACATTTGTAACGGCCTCACGTAAACACATCCCGACAATATTTTGTTCAATTGGTGATAACGAGCTCGATCTTGCTTCTTGCCTCACTTCTAATTCAATATTAGCTGCTTGTAAGATCGCTTTTATTTGCTCTAGCTCTTCTTCTACCGTAATCATACGCATATCAGAAATTAATTCTCTCAGCTGTTTTAAGGCTGTACGAGACGTTTGTGTAATTTCCTTCGCTTCCACACTTGCACGCTCCGGATTTTTCACAATTAACTTCTCTACAAGCTGGCTTTTCAAAGTAATAAGAGATAACGTATGTCCTAATGTGTCATGAAGATCTCTTGCAATCCGCTGCCGTTCTTCACGTTTTACTAAGTCTTTAATTTGCTCGTTTGCTTCATTCAGTTGGTTCTTTAACATCTTTTTCTGATTAAAATTGCGCATACCAAATGGCGTAAGAAGCATTAAAATAAACATCGGAACGATATTTACTAAACTTGTAGTTGTTAGTTGATTCATATTTACAAATAAAAATGCTCCAAGCATGATAACTAACGAACATAACAGCACTCGAAATACTTTCTTATTTGGCGCAAATCCCATCGCACTTGCTGTGAAAAAGCCAAAAAATATCATAAAAGGATTATAAAATAAAGCAAATAAAAAGATGAGTACCATTTGAATACACGCCCAAAAAACAAACGTCCTCTGAACAAAATAAAGCTGACGGTATGTGACGATAAAAATTATCAACATACCGCTTCCTATTACAAGCTTCCATCCTGATGCCTGCGCTAAGTGATAAATTGGAAATAATAGATAAACAAACCACATATACGGGAAGAATCCCATATGTTTCGGAAAAATCTCAATCCTCTTCTTCTCTATCATTTATACCGCTTCCTGTCTTTTTCTTATATATATTGATACTACAACAAATATAAGGAAATAACCTCCTAATACCGCGATATTTTCCCATCCAATTGATTTTCCAGCTACAATATCCCACGCACCGCTTCCGAAGTGGTATGTTGGTGTCCATTCACCAATTGTTCTTAATATTTTTGGGAATACTTCAATCGGCATCCATAACCCACCAACTATAGCTAAACTCATATTTAAGATATTTGCTAAGCCAGCAGCTGCGTCCGCCTTCTTAATGGAACCTATTACTGTTCCTAATGCTAAAAATGGTGTTACCCCTAACAATAACCATAACCCCGCACCAATCCATTGCCCTACCGTTAACTCAACATGATTAATCAATATCCCTGCTATAAAAATAACTAAGATTGAAAAAGCATTCACCACTGTTTGGGCAATAATTTTAGCAGTTATATACGCACCCTCTGGAAGTGGTGTGATTTTCAAAAGATGTGTCCATCCTTGCCCTCTTTCCTGAGAAAGTCTCACACCGAAACTAAAGAGTGCAGTCCCTACAATACTGAAAGTTGCCATCGAAATTAAATAGTGTGCTTTCCACGCATCTCCGTTTTGTGGTACTTGAACAACATTTGTAAAAATGTAGTAAAACATAACAGGCATTAATAATGAGAAAAAGATAAATAATTTATTGCGGAATGTACGTAAAATTTCTATTTTGCATTGCATCCATAATGCTCTCATGCGATTTCCTCCTTCTGATTTGCGACAAACTGTTCAAATGCTTCATCAAGGCTTCCACGTTCAACTGAAACATCTATTACAGGTAAATTCCTTTGATAAATGGCTTTTAAAGTTGCATCCGTATCCTCCGTTGTTAAAATGAAGCGTCCTTCGTTTGACTTTACTTCTGTTACATTTGGTAATTCCTTTAGTAACTTTGTAGGAATGCTTTCCTTCGAGTAAAATGTGATTGTTTTTCGCGAAATCGTTGCTTTCATTTCGTCTGGTGTACCATCTGCGATAATCTTTCCGTTCGCAAATAATAAGATACGATTTGCTAAAGCATCTGCTTCTTCTAAATAATGCGTCGTTAAAATAATCGTTTTCCCTTCACTTGCTAACTTTCGAATCGTTTCCCAAAACGTTCTTCGAGACGTAATATCCATTCCGACTGTCGGCTCATCTAAAAATAACAAATCTGGATTTCCCGCAAGTGCAAGCGCAAAGTTTAACCTTCTTTTTTGCCCACCTGATAACTTCTCACATCTTTGCTTTCGCTCTGATTCTAAATTTGATAACTGCAGTAACGTTTCTTTCGCTATAGGATTCGTATAATAACTACGGAATAACTCAATTGCCTCTTCCACCGTAATACTATCAATGACACTTACTTCTTGCAGCATCGCACCGAGGCTATTACGAACATCTCTATGCTTTGGACTCTTTCCAAATATAAAGACCTTACCTTCTGTTGGGTCCTTTAATCCAAGCATCATCGACATCGTCGTTGTTTTCCCCGCACCATTCGGACCAAGTAACGCTACTATTTCCCCTTTATTTACATGAAATGAAACATTATTTACTGCGTTTTTATGTTTAAATGTTTTAGAAACACCATTTACTTCAATAATCTTTTCCATCTCTCCACCCCCGCTGTTTCTTATATTTACATTGTATTACTTGGAAAACTTAGGAAACAGTATGATGCGTCATGACATCGATATGACAATTGTCATGTATTCTTTATGAGAGGAATCAACCCGCATACCGCAAGCGAGTAGCAGGACGAAAATAAACATGATACAATCGGATAAGATATATATTCGAGGAAGGACAGTGGTTTTCATGATTATTCGTAATGAACAAGATTTAGAAGGCTTACGAAAAATCGGCCGCATCGTTGCGCTTGCACGTGAAGAAATGAAAAAACAAGCGAAGCCAGGTATGACAACGAAAGAGCTTGATTTGATCGGTAAAAAAGTATTAGATGAGCATGGTGCTATTTCTGCACCTGAAAAAGAATATGATTTCCCAGGTGTAACTTGCATTAGTGTAAATGAGGAAGTTGCTCATGGTATTCCAGGAGATCGCGTATTAAAAGAAGGCGACTTAGTAAACGTCGATGTATCTGCTGCACTTGATGGCTATTATGCAGATACAGGTATCTCATTTGTTCTTGGAGAAGACGAAGCAAAAGAAAAGCTTTGCCAAGCAGCAGTTGATGCATTTTGGGCAGCAATGAAAAAGGTTAGAGCTGGCTCAAAACAAAATCAAATTGGTCGTGCTGTTTCAAACTTCGCACATAAAAGTGGATACAATGTTATTCAAAACTTAACTGGTCACGGCATTGGTCTTAGCTTACATGAAGCACCAAATCACATTTTAAGTTACTATGATCCAATGGATAATGCGCTTCTAAAAGACGGTCTTGTTATCGCTGTAGAACCGTTCATCTCTATGAAAGCTGATCATATTATTGAACGTGGTGACGACGGCTGGACATTCGTTACACCTGATAAAAGTCTTGTTGCACAATGTGAACATACCGTTGTCGTAACGCGCGGCGAACCAATAATTTTAACAGAAATCTAATACCAAAAACGGCTGTTTTGTAGATTTATTCCACATAAAACAGCCGTTTTTATTTTTGGGAAAATATGTGAACTACTGTTGTACTCTTTATCATTTAAGTATATAATCTTTAGCGGAGGTTACTTAAGCTTATCTTTACTAAAAAGATATTGTAACTAAGGAGTAAAACACCTTCTTTCTTATTGTTTAAACAGTCTCAAAAATGACCGTAGTAACGTGTTAGTCGAATATTCTGTAATTCTTATATTCCTCTAACAATGTAAGAAACTATCATCTTTCAACTTCGGTCCACTAATCGCACAACTCTCTTTAGACAAAATAAATGACTATTTTCAAAGTACATATTGTCTTCATTCTGACCAAAACCAACCCTATCTAGCTTTTTATCTCCACATAACTTTAAGGCAAAAATAAGCCTTCACAAAGGGATACACTACATTGGTTAGTATGTATCGTAAAACTTACCTTTATAACCATTCTTTTTTACTAGATATACATGAAAACTATCTCACATATAAAGGTCTGATATCATTCTTTAATATCAGTATTTTTTTCGACATTTTTTGTCGAATTGTGTATATTTCCACAGAACTGTGTAAATATACATTTTGTTTTACGTTAAATAATATTACTTTGAACATAATCCTACTTGTCTGAGAACGCGTATAGAAACGGAGGGATAGCAAAAAGTAAATAGCTTATAAAAAATACTTTTTATATTCCATTTGTTCATGTGGAATAAGTCCCCAATGGACAAATGAATGTTCAGAGGAGGAAAAATGAAAAAACTTTTCAATGTATGTTTAATTGTATTCGTACTATTTTCGCAACTTGCTAGTTTTCCATACAATCAAGTAAAAGCGGAAACCTTAACAGGAGATTCCTTATTTGACACTGTTGAAATGAAAGATGCAACGAATCATATTATTGACGAAGCATTAAATCCTAAAAACTTAATAAATGCAGGATCAATCATTCACCTAGAATATGCTTGGTCAATAAAAGATCATCAAATTGCACAAGAAAAAGATGCAACAGTTCTTCAAATACCTAACGCATTAAAAGTAAAAAATGACCAACAAGGAAACTTGATGGCAGATCAACAAATTATTGGTCAATATTTTGTTACGGCAAACGATAACAAAATGAAAATAGTCTTTAACGATTCAGTAAAAGATTCAAAAGGTGTTAAGGGAAAAATTAAATTTGACACTGTATTCAATCCAGATTTAAAACCTGGCATAAAAGCCGTCCCACTCACTTTCCCTCTAGGTACAGTAGCTAAGACTATCTCAGTTCCTGTTCAAGTAGATAACCCTACTTCACCTACTATTAATAGTGATGATGCTAAGCAGACTACCGAAGAGCAAAAGAACGGTGACGCACAGCAACCTACTGAACAGCCAAAAGATGGTGAAACACAGCAGAAACCTGCGGAACAACCAAAAGACGGGAATCCTCAGCAGCCTGCGAAACAGCCGAAAAACGGGAATCCTCAGCAGCCTACGGAACAGCCAAAAGATGGCGGGACACAGCAACCTACTGAGAACCCTGGTGATAACACAACAGGGCAACCTATTGAAAATCCAGACCCATCACCTAAGCAAATTAAAGAAAATATTTTAACAAGCGTAAAATTAACAGATAAAGACGGAAAACCATTTAATGATACAGATAATCGTCCAAATCCTGATTCTGCTGCCAATATCGATTTTACATGGGAAGTTTTAGAATCATTAAAAGTAAAAAAGGGAGATTACTATATTTTCCAACTACCGGAATATTTTATCGTCCACAACACCATTACACAGCCTTTAGTTGATGGAACTGGACATGAAATTGGGACGTTCGTTGTTGACTTAAACGGAAAAGTAACTATGACTTTTAACGAGTACGTTGAAGACAATCCTAATATAGATGGTCATTTAAAAGTTGGTACGGAATTCAATAAAACAAAAATTAAAGGGACTACGGAACAAAAAATTCCTTTCCCAATTAAAGAACAAGACGTTATTATCGAGCTTGATTTCAAACCTAATGTAAAGAAATCTATGAATAAAAAAGGTATACCTGATAGACCGATTAATACGAATCAAATCAATTGGACAGTCGAAATGAACAAAACAAAAGACATTCTTACAAACGCTGTCTTCCAAGACAATATTCCAAATGGAGCCAATCTCAATGAAGATTCTATTAAGGTTTATGAGTTAGAAGTAGATATTAACGGGAAAACGACTCGTGGAGCCGAAGTTAGTAAAGAAGAATATACACTCACTTCATCCTCCGATAAATTAAATATCGCTTTTAAAAATGAAACGAAAAAAGCATATCAAATTGAATATGCGACAAAAATTACTGACGAAAGTGTTACTAGTTTCAAAAATGAAGCAAAAGTATCCAGCAAGAATCAAGAAGATGTATCCGCAAATGCAACTGTAACTGTTTCACGCGGTACACATCTAGAGAAAACTAGTAAATATAATCCAAAAACACAAACAATTGAATGGACAATTACTTTCAACGGTGACCAGAGAGATATTAAACAATCTGATGCGCTTTTAAAAGACATCTTGGACAAATCTCATAAAGTTGATGCAAGTTCTATCGTGGTTAAAAATGCTTCTTATGATAATAACGGAAAACTTGTTACAGGTGACAACGCCACAAACTTTACTGTAAAAGAAACCGATGAGGGATTTGATTTACAATTTAATGAAGATATTAATAGTGCCTATGTGATTACTTATACATCGAAAGCCAAGAATGATGTTATACAAGATGGCGAAATCGAAAATACAATTATTGCAGATGGAAAATGGAGTAAAACAAACAAAGTTACATTACAACAACAAAACATCATAAAGAAACATAATAAAAATGCAAACGATACAGATTACAATAAGAAAACAACGAAATGGACAATTATTGTAAATGATAACAATTACGTGTTAAATGATGCTGTTATCACTGATACGTTTGACTATAGTGGACTTACATTACAAAAAGATAGTTTCAAAATTACTGATGGATCAACTGAACTGAAATTAGACTCTGATTACACACTTGATGTAACAGCTGACGGATTCAAAGTAACACTAGCTGGTATTTATAAGTCTAATATGGATAAAACTTTAACCATCACGTACACAACAGACTTTAATTACGAGACTCTATCTAAAAAGGATGATAATAAATCATTCAAAAATACAGCTGAGTTATCTTGGAAAGATATAAATGGGAACGATAAAAATAGTAAATCTCATGATAGATTCAATCCTGACGGCTATACAAAAGGAAACGGATTTAAATACGGTTCTTACAATGCCCAAACGAAAGAAATCAAATGGGACATAGGGTTTAACTATAATAACAGGACTATTAAAGACCCTTCTATCGTTGACGTACTAGAAAACAATCAAAAACTTATACCAGACTCCATTGAGATTCATCATATGGAATTAACTGGTGGTGCAGACGGTTATAAATTAGGGGCACTTGTTTCCCCTGACGAATATACGGTAGAAAATGCAACGAAAGATAATAAAAATACATTAACGATTCATTTTAAAAATGAAATTAAAACAGCGTACCATATCAGCTTTAAAACTTCACTTGCAGGTGAAGAAATTAATAAGCGCTATGATAATTACGCCAAATTAAAAGATGGATCGGAAACTATCGCCAATATTCATGGTGCATTCGAGATCAAAAATGGTGGTAGCGGCGTTACGAAAAAAGCAAAACAAAATGACAAGTACATTGATTGGAGCGTTTCTATTAATGCAAGTCAATCAACGATTGAAAATGCTGTCGTAACAGACGATCCGACAGACAATCAAATTCTCGATGAAAAGTCATTCCACCTATATGGGACAACAGTAGCCGTGGATGGCACTTTAACGAAAGATACAACAAACGAATTAAAAGAAGGAAAAGACTATAAACTCAAAATAACAACAGACAACAATACGGGGAAACAACAATTTACAATTGAATTTCTTCATACTATTGATCGAGCTTATATTTTAGAATACCGTTCACTCATTAATGCAGACAATAATGAAAAGGTAAGCAATAAAGCGAAGATTACTGGTAATAGTTTGAAATTAACAGAAACTGAAAAAATTGAAGAAATAGTAGTTAAAGTATCTTCTGGATCTGGAGGCGGTTCTGCTACTAAGGGACGCGGAAACCTTCAAATTAAAAAAGTAGATAATGCAGATCCAAATAAAATTTTATCTGGCGTAGTATTTACTTTATTCGATCGCACAGGTACAACTGCTATTCGAACAATTACAACAGATGACAATGGTATCGCTCAGTTTAACAACTTAAAACGCGATGAATATCTGCTTAGAGAAATGAAAACTCTTGATGGCTATGTCATTAGTAAAGAATTAAAAGCAGGTAAACTTGTTAAGCTTGGTGCAGAAGAAACTACAACATATACTCTTAAAAACGAGAAATTTGTTGGAAAAGTAGTACTTACAAAGACCGATGCTCATAACAAAGAAAAGCTTAAAAATGCAGTTTTCTCTCTGCTTGATCAAAACCATAATGTCATTCCTGAACATAAAGAATTAATAACAAATGATAAAGGACAAATTACTGTAGATAATTTAAAACCAGGAACTTACTACTTAAAAGAAATAAAGGCTCCTGAGCATTATCAATTAGATGATCGACTTATTGAATTTAAAATCGAGGAAGATCAAACAACAGTAATTAATAAAGAGGCCCAAAACAGCTTAATTAGAGGCTCAGCTATCCTAAAGAAAGTTGATAAAGAGGGTAATACTTTAGAAGGTGCAGTATTTAGTGTACGGGACCGAAATAACAAAAAAATCCCTGGTTATACCAAATTAACGACAAATGGTAACGGACAAATCGAAGCGAAAAATTTACTTCCTGGAGAGTACCAATTTGTTGAAGAAAAAGCACCTGAACATTATGAAATAGATAAAAAACCGCTTAAATTTACAGTTGAAAAGAGCCAACAGAAAGCACTTACTGTTACAGCGACAAATCACCTCATTAAAGGTGGTGTCACTTTAACGAAAGTCGATGATGTCGATGGCACTGCCCTTGAAGGTGCTGTATTTAAAATTGTCGATGCGAATGACGAGAAACAAGTAATTCGTGAAAATATAAAAACAGGTTCAGATGGAAAAGTTACCGTTAAAGATCTAGAGCCTGGTGCTTATAAATTTATCGAAACAGAAGCTCCTAAGGATTATACGTTAAGTACAAACCCTATCGAGTTTACAATTGATAAAAGCCAACAAACTCTTGCTACTGTTACGGCAAATAACAGCTTAAAAACGGGCGAGGTTGAATTATTAAAAGTTGATGAGTTTGGTGAGAAAAAACCACTAGAAGGTGCTGTATTCAAACTTGTCGATACAAATAATAATGACGTTTCCCCTCACACTAACTTAACTACTGATAAACACGGTAAAGTTAAAGTTAGTAACCTACGTCCTGGTACGTATAAATTTATTGAAATAGCTGCTCCTGAACATTACGTTTTACGAGCAGAACCTATTGAATTTACAATCGATAGAAGTCAGAAAGAAACTCTACTTGTGAAAGCTGAAAATGCTTTAAAACCAGGAGATGTTGAATTAACAAAAGTTGATGATATCGATGGTACAGCTCTTGAAGGTGCTGTATTTAAAATTGTTGATGCAAATGATGAAAAGAAAGTTATTCGCGAAAATGTAAAAACTGGTGCGGATGGTAAAGCTATCGCTACTGGCTTACGCCCTGGCGATTATAAATTTATCGAAGTAACAGCACCGAAGTATTACGACAAAAATACAAAACCAATTAAATTTACGATTACAGAAAGTCAAACAACTCAGGCTACTGTTACCGCTAAAAACAGCTTAACAAAAGGCGGTATTGAGTTAACAAAAGTGAATGCTGCAGATGAAAAGGAAACACTTGAAGGTGCAGTATTTAAAATCGTTAATAGAGATACTAATGAAGATGTTCGTACGGACCTTGTTACGAATAGTAAAGGAATGCTAGTTGTAGATGACTTACGTCCTGGTAACTATAAGCTTATCGAAACAAAGGCTCCAACTTATTACGATGTAAATGTAGAACCAATTGAATTTACAATCGAAAAAGGACAACAAAAACTCCTTCCACTTACATTTAAAAATAGTTTAACGAAAGGAAAAGTTAAACTTATTAAAGAAGATGATGTGGAAAGTAGTAAAGCTCTTGCCGGCGCTGTATTCACATTGCAAGATGCAACTGGCAAAGAAATTATGAAAGATTTAACAACAGATGATTACGGAGTATTAGTTATTCCTGATTTAGCACCAGGGGATTATCAATTTATCGAAACAAAAGCCCCTGAACATTATAAATTAGACAAAACACCTATTAAGTTCACAATTAAAAAAGGTAGTAAGGAAGATCTTCCTATCCCTGTTACTGTAAAAAATAGTTTACTTACAGGTGGCGTCACTTTAACAAAAGTTGATGATGTTGATGGCACTACTCTTGAAGGTGCAGAATTTATAATCGTTGACGCTCATGATACTAAAAAGGTAATTCGCAAAGGTTTAACAACTGATAAAAACGGTAAAATTTCTGCTTCTGATTTACGTCCTGGAGACTATCAATTTATTGAAGTAAAAGCTCCAAAAGACTATACCTTAAGCAAAGACCCTATTCCATTCACTATCGAAAAAAGTCAAAAAGAGAATATTACTGTTACTGCTACTAACAGTTTAAAGAAAGGTGCAGTAACATTAACAAAAATTGATGACATCGATCGTACGATGCTCGAAGGTGCAATCTTTAAGATTGTGGATATGAATGGTAAGGAAGTTCATACGAATCTTGTTACAGATAAAAACGGTAAAATTTCTGTTTCTGATTTACGCCCTGGAGACTATCAGTTCATTGAAACAAAAGCTCCTGAGCACTATGTATTAGATGAAACAACGATTCCATTTACAATTGAAAGAAGTCAAACGAAAGAGATCAATGTTACAGGCAAAAATGCTTTGAAAAACGGTAGCGTTGAACTAACAAAGATTGACGATATTGATATAACTACAAAACTTGCTAACGCCGTATTTAATTTATTAGATGCAGACGGAGAGCTAGTTAAAGAAGGCTTAAAAACAAATGATGAAGGTAAAATTGTTGTTGAAAACCTACGTCCTAGTACGTATCAATTCGTTGAAACAATTGCTCCTGAACATTACGATTTAGATAAAAAACCTATCGTATTTACAATTAAAAAGAGCCAAACTGAAACTCTTCATATCACTGCTACAAATGCTTTAACAAAGGGTGCAGTTAAACTTTCTAAAGTAGACGATGTTGATGGCACTGTTCTTAAAGATGCAGTATTTAAAATTGTTAATATGAACGGTGATGTAGTTCATAAAGACCTTGTTACAAATGAACAAGGAATAATCGAAATTAATGACCTACGTCCTGGTGATTACCAATTTATCGAAACGAAAGCTCCTAAGCATTACGTTTTAGATGAAACACCAATCAAATTCACTATTGAAAAAGGACAGAAGAGAGCTATTTCTTTAACTGCTACAAATAGCTTAAAACAAGGTAGTATCGAATTACTTAAAGTTGATGATTTAAACACTCAAACAAAACTTGCCGATGCGGTATTTAATTTACTGGATCAAGATGGCAAAGTACTTAAAACAGATTTAAAAACAAACAGTGAAGGTAAAATCGTTATCGAAAACTTACGTCCTGGTACGTATCAATTCGTTGAAATAACGGCTCCTGAACACTATGATTTAGACAAAAAACCAATTATATTTACAATTGAAAAAAGCCAAAAAGATATTGCTACCGTTACTATGAAAAATAGTTTAACAAAAGGCGGCGTGGAACTTTCTAAAGTGGATGACGTCGATGGCACTACTCTTGAAGGCGCAGTATTTAAAATTGTGGATATGAATGGTACTGTAATTCGCAAAAATCTTGTTACGAATCAACAAGGTAAAATTAGCGTTTCTGACCTACGTCCTGGTGATTATCAATTCATCGAGACAACGGCTCCGAAACACTACGATTTAAACAAAGAGCCAATTCCATTCACAATTACAAAGAGCCAAGCTGATCCTATCTCCGTTACAGCTACAAATAGCTTAACGAAAGGCGCTGTGGAACTTTCTAAAGTGGATGATGTAGATGGTACTGCTCTTAAAGATGCGGTATTTAAAATTACTGATCTGAATGGTAACGAGATTCGTACTGAGCTTACAACAGATGTACATGGAAAAATTTCTGTTTCTGATTTACGTCCTGGGGACTATCAGTTTGTTGAAACGAAAGCTCCTGAACACTATAAATTAGATAGTACACCTATTAAGTTTACAATTAAGAAAAGCCAAAAAGAAAAGCTCCAAGTTACTACTACAAATAGCTTAACTGAGGGTGCTGTAGAATTAATAAAAGTGGATGATATAAATCCAGATACAAAACTTTCTGATGCAGTGTTTAACATCATCGATGCGAAAGGTAAAATTGTTCGCACTGATTTAACTACTGATAAAGATGGTAAGATTACTGCTACGAACTTACGCCCAGGAGACTATCAATTCATTGAAACGAAAGCTCCTAAGCATTACGATTTAAATAAAACACCTATTAGCTTCACTATCGAAAGAAGTCAACTAACTCACGCTTCTGTTACTGCTAAGAATGGCCTAACAAAAGGTGGCGTGGAATTAACGAAAGTTGACTCTATAGATAAGAAAGAAATGCTAGAAGGTGCGGTATTTAAAATTACTGATCTGAACGGTAACGACATTCGTACGAATTTAGTTACCAATAAAGACGGAAAAATCATCGCTAAAGACTTACAACCAGGAGACTATCAATTTATTGAAACAAAAGCTCCTAAACATTACGACTTAAATGAAAAACCAATTAAGTTCACAATCGAAAGAAGTCAAACAAAGCATGTCTTCGTTACAGCTATTAATAGCTTAACGAAAGGTAGTGTTGAGTTAATTAAAGTTGATGATGCCAAGCAAAACACAACACTTGAAGGTGCAGTATTTAAAATTGTTAATAAGGATGGACACGATGTTCGTACCGATTTAACTACTGATAAAAACGGCCGTTTAGTTGTGGATGAATTACCGCCAGGAGACTATGAGTTTATCGAAACAAAAGCTCCTGAACACTATGACTTAAACAAAACACCTATTAAGTTCACAGTTAAAAAAGGCCAAGAAAAAATCGCCTCTGTTACTGCTACGAATAGCTTAACTAAAGGCGCAGT
>NZ_QNUB01000024.1:0-115661 GCF_008042345.1 Bacillus sp. AR8-1 | reverse complement strand
CTACAGAAATAAAGTTCTTTTTAAATTAATAGATTTGCTATTACAAATCATTATTAATATATATATAAATAAAGCAATTTCTTTATGAAAAAGTATCCATTTTTATGTCTTCTTACACAAGATTAAATGAATATAATTCTTTAAATCTATAAAAATCTTGTTTAGAGTTGCTTATCCTTGTACATTTGTACATGTAGAAAGACATGAAAGTCTAAATTTTTCGAATTTGAGACAAGAAACTCTAAACTACTTAACCAATAATAATACATGTTTCATAAAATATATTGGTTTTAAAAGTATGCACTATTGTAAAAACATATTGAAAATAAATCAGAGCATCCCCTAATCAGTCTGCGTTATAGGGAGTATAACATGCGACATTCATTTCTAGATACAAATTGAATATATACCTTTATAGCAAAAAAGAACTCTTGTTGATAAGGGTTCTTTTTTACAATGTAAATATTTTTCTTAAGAAAAAATTAAGAAGCTTTCTCACATTTTATTAAGAAATTCTATTTATATTTAAACATGTGTTAGAGAGATGTCCGTTCTTATTGAAATCTAAAGGAATGAATAAGTTCACATATAATCGCACGGAAAAAGAAAGGTGGAAAAGAAAGATGAAAAAAGCATGGATTGCAATAACAGGATTAGTTGTTGTGGGTGGCGGTTTATTAACTTATGTGGGAGGAGACACAATAGACCGATTTAATCCGTTAGTAAAAGAAAAAGATATGTATGCTCTTCCAAAAGAAGCAGCAAAACCTGATCCTGTACACGATGGTAAGAGATATTTCTACATGTTAAATGGAGTAGATGAATCCGGTAATGAAAACACCATTAAAGTAGGAGCTGCTGGTAAAGATGAATATATAAATTCTTATTTAAAGGTCCATATAAAAGGGAGATATGTTTATCAATTTGAGGCTGTACAAGAGAATGAAGTTCCTGAAAAAATAAAAGAGAAACTAAAAAATAATTAATAATTGTACCGAGCTAAGGAGAATATTATGAACAATTCAGTTGTAAATGTAAAAAGCATTCAAAAAATATACGGTAAAAAAGGGGGGAATCAGTCACATGCTTTAAGAGATGTGTCGTTCTCGATTCAAGAGGGAGAGTTTGTTGGGATCATGGGACCTTCAGGTTCAGGAAAAACAACATTATTAAATGTAATTTCAACATTAGATGCGGCAACTGATGGCATTGTTGAAATTGATGGTATCGATATCACAAAAATGAAACAAGAAGAACTTTCTGACTTCCGTTCTCAAAAATTAGGGTTTATTTTTCAGGATTTTAATTTACTTGAAAATTTATTAGTTTACGAAAATATTGCATTGCCGCTTTTGCTGCAAGGTGTTCCGTCAAAACAAATTGACCCGAAAGTCAAAAGGGTGGCAGAAATGTTAGGGATTTCAGAAATTCTTTCAAAATATCCTTCTGAAGTATCTGGTGGACAAAAACAACGTTCTGCAGCAGCACGTGCACTTGTACATGAACCTGCAATTATTTTAGGGGACGAGCCAACAGGGGCATTAGATTCGAAAAATGCTACAAGTCTTTTAGAAGCAATGAAAAACTTAAATGAAGAACAAGGTGTTTCTATTATGATGGTTACGCATGATCCATATAGTGCGAGTTATTGTAAACGTATTTTATTCATTCAAGATGGTGAGTTGTTTAAAGAAATTCACCGCGATGGTACACGTGAAGCATTCTATAAAGACATTTTAGATGTACTTGCAGATTTAGGTACACAAAAAGGATAAGAGAAAGGACCACCATCATGATTTTTAAACTTTCTATGTCAGGACTAAAAAGTAAGCTGAACGATTATATTGTCTTACTAGTTGGCCTTGTTATGTCAATTTCAATTTTTTATATGTTTCAAACATTAGCATTAAATGAAGCATTTGTTAATAATAATGGTCCCATTCGCTCAACTGGTATGATTTTTCAAGTTGGATCGTATCTACTTGGGATTATTACATTCTTCTATGTTCTATATGCCAATTCTTTCTTAATGTCCCTCCGCCAAAAAGAATTTGGGATGTACATGATGTTAGGCGCAAAAAAACAAAAGATTACATTTCTTATGTTTGTAGAAACAATTATTATTGGGGCAGTATCTTTAGTAGTTGGAATTACAATAGGAATAGGGCTTTCACAAGGAATTGGTAAACTTCTTATGAAGCAACTCGATTTTACCGCGAGTGGCTATCAAGCTTTTTATGTACCATCGATGTTAGTTACTTGTATGTTCTTCTTGGTATTATTTATGTTATCTGCCATTATGAATAGTGTGAAATTATCACATATCTCCGTTCTGCAACTTGTACATGCAGACGCTTCAGCAGAACGTACAATGATTAAAGGTAAGTGGACTGGCATCGTTTCAATTTTAGCTATTATTTTATTAGGAAGTGGCTATGCTTCCATGATTTATATGAACAAATTAAAAGAGCAGGGGCCTTTGATTGCGATGCTCACAACTACGGCAGGAACCTATATGTTATTTACTTCTTTCCTTCCGCTTATTATAAAAAAATTGAAAAATAATAAAAGGTATAGTGAGAAAGGCCTTAATGCTTTTACCTTTGCACAATTAAACTTTCGTATTAATAGTTTATCAAGGGTACTCGCAACAGTAGCAATGTTAGTAGCACTTGGTGCGGGGGCAATTTCAGGTGGAATGGCTTTCAAGAATAACGTAATAAAATCGACGGAGGCTCTTGAAATATACGATACAGTCATTCATAATCCAACAGCAGAAGAAATGAATATTTTAGATGGTATTCAATTTAAAGAAAAGAATATATATCACTATAAAGTAGACGATAAATATGTTTACTACTTGAAAGAAGATTTAGAGAAAAAACGTCCGCTTGTGCAAGCAGAGGATAAAGGGAAAGTAAAAAGAGTGTCTGAAAATCTTCCTTTAGGAGCAACTTCAGTAAAAGTTGAGGAGAATGCACATACTATCCCAACTGAATGGCATAGAGCTTTGATCTCTCTTCAACCGACATATTTAAATTACATTGATAAAGTAAAAAAAATAGTAGATCAAAAAATGTACGATAAAATTCCAGGAAAAGAAAACACAGTTGTAATTGGAAAAACTAATAATTTTATAACATATTTAGACAAATGGAAAAAAATTGAAGAGTTGCAGCTAGTAAAATATAAAGATATTACAGTTGAAAATATCTTTAGTAAATATCGAATTTATACTAGTATTTACGCCAGTGCCAGTGGAACAGTATTTATGGGGTTCTTCTTAGGTATTGCTTTCCTTGCGATGATGGCAAGCTGCTTAATGTTTAAGATTCTTTCTGGTTCATCAAAAGATATTGTACGCTATGAAATGCTTAGTAAAATTGGAGTACGTCATGAATTATTAGCAAAATCCATTTATAAAGAGATATTTTTAGTGTTTTTATTCCCAGGGATAATAGGTATGATTCATGTGTTATTGGGTATGAAGATTTTTGGTTTAATCTTAATTGATCCATATTTCCGTATTTGGTTACCAATCTTGATTTTCCTAATTATCTATTCAATCTATTATTTTATTACCGTTCAATTATATAAAAGAATTGTTCTTCCGAAATAAAAGCAATAAGAATATATTTGCTAACTATAAAACATTTAATATTGAAGAATTAGTATGAGAAATCTTTTACAAAGACCTAAAACAAATTGTTAATGTTTTGGGTCTTTGTTATTTTGAGGCATTGACTTCATTCTAGTTTAATTAAATTAAAAGTTTAGATTTTCTTGTCTAAAATAGTTTGGAGCTTCATGTCTTTGTACAGTGTACAACAAGTGTATAAAGACATGAAAGTTGGTACTAATTTTATAGTATGAAATGTGGAATTATCAACAAAAGTAGTTTATTTAGTATCCAATTTCTTGTCCGCATAACAAGACAAGAAATTGGATACTTTTTAAAATGGAGACACCAAAGTGGGGACTCTCTGAATAGACTTCAAATTCACAGTTAGAATAGTAAAGAAAAAAAGACACCTGAAAAGGTGCCTTTTTTCTTTACATGTTTTTGAACCACTTAATACGAGAATAAGTCCATTCTCATAACTAGAAGGGCATATCCTTTTCGGTCTATAAATTAGATGTAAAAAATATCGAAATTTTTTAACTCCTAAGATATCATAAGTACTTTCACCAAGCACAACAACCCGTTCATCATTTTTTAGAAAAGAACGATTGTTGTTTGAGAAGTAGATTCGGAAATTTTTTTTGCCCCTGTATACTCTCTTCACATTTAGAGTCATTTATTAACTTTTCTTTTATATAGCCCATAGATGTAAGTACAATAATTATAAGAAGAGCGACAATCGTTTCTATTTTATACGCGCAAAAATATCCACTAGGAATCAAATTTTTACTGTTTTAATAGTGACTGTATGTGTATAAGAATAGGCCAGATTCTTTCTATTTTAAAGGTGACAAAAATGTAAGATAAACGTAAGATAAACCAATATGTAATTGTATATTTCTCCTGTAATCTGTTGTTTAAGACATCAAAACAAAAGGAGAATAAACATGAAAAAACGTATATTAGCTATTTGTACAACTGGAATCCTGTTCAATAGTGTATTGACAGGCTGCAGTATGATTGGGAAATTATCCTCAGAAACGTACTATGTAAAAGTACAAGGAGAACTTGATCCTACGACATCTAGTTATACTCTAAAAGGATTTAAAGATGATGGAACGGAAAAAGAAATTTCATTTGCAACACAGGATAAGAAATCTATTACTGAGGGTACTTATTTAGAGATTGATGCAGATGAAGATAAGGATGCTAACAAGAAAGTTCCTAATAAAATTAGTTTAATTAATAGCTATAAAAAAATTGAAAAAGACGATATTCCAAAGAAAATAAAAGAAAAGCTTAATTAGAAATAACTTTTTAGTAGGAAATTAATGTTTAAATATATGAGGAGTTGAGCTGGACATGAAGCTATTAAGCATTTCTCAAAAACATTGTCCTCCTGATTTGAAAGAACAGATTAGCCTTGTCATGCATCAAACTTGGCCGGAATATTATCAAAATAATGAGCATAAACAATGGCCAGATACTCAAGACACGAATTCAATTTCTTTAGTTCTAGTAGAAAATAATGTAGTAATTAGTCATGTTGGAATTCCAAGTAAATATATAAAACATCACGGTGAAAATTATAAAGCCTTTGGTCTTAGTGAAGTCATGACTAACCCAGCTTACCGTAAACAGGGATACGGCTTAAAATTAATAAAGGAAGCAGCTTTGTTTATTGAGAGAAATACACCAGATATTAGTATATTTACTTGTGAACCATCATTAGTTCATTTCTATTCTCTTGGTGGTTGGAACCATATAAAGAACACAAATGTCATTGGAGGTACAAAAGATAAACCTTTTCGAAGTGATTCTTTGGGATTAGCTACTATGATTCGATTTCATTCTAGTAAAGCAGAAAAGAACCGTTTTACTTTTGAGCAAGCAGATATTTACCTGGAATTAAATGAAGGAATGTTATGGTAGTAAATTATATACAGCCTCTAATGTAGTGAAGTAAATAAAATTAAAACATGATGTAAAAGCATAAATTGAATGGTTTATTCAATTTATGCTTTTTATAGTGCTGTGTATATTAATATGTTTAATGATTAACAATTAAATATATGAAAATATATAAGGTATTAGAATTCGCCTTTAGAAAGTTGTTCTGAACTTATAAAAAAAGATGAAAAATTGTAATATTGTAGGTTTTACATAAATCACAAAGATAACTGAGTAGAAATGAGGGAAAGAAATATTATGCAAAAAATTATGATTGTTGAGGATGACAAGAAGATTGCAAGTTTACTTCAATCACATTTAATGAAATATGGGTACCAGGGCATAATCGCAACTGATTTTGAAACCATTTTAGATAACTTCTTATTCATACAACCACATTTAGTGTTATTAGATGTCAATTTACCAAGATTTGATGGCTATTATTGGTGTCGGCAAATTCGTTCAGTATCTACATGTCCAATTATTTTTATATCTGCACGCAATGGCGAAATGGACCAAGTTATGGCCTTACAAAATGGAGCAGACGATTATATTACCAAACCTTTTTATTACGAGGTTGTAATTGCAAAGGTTCAAAGTCAGCTTCGTCGGGCGTATGGTAGTTATGCACCTAAATTAGGAGAACGTACAGTAGAACAAACTGGATTAGTATTGTATCCAGAAAGAATGGAATTAAGATTGAATGGGAAACTGACAACCTTAACTAAAAAAGAAACAGAAATAATTGAATTATTATTACTTCGCCCATCACGTGTTGTGAGCAGAGAGGCCATTTTGGATAAAATTTGGGAAGATTATAATTACGTTGATGATAATACACTAAGTGTACATATAACACGAACAAGAAAAAAGTTAGCAGAACTAGGTATAGAAGATGCCTTAGAAACTGTAAGAGGTTCAGGGTATAGACTCAATGTGATTTGGGAAAATGAGGTGTAAAGAATGAAGTTATTTATGCGTGAGCATATTCCTCTTATATTGTATACAATAATACAATTATTCGTTGTATTACTTGTATATTGGTATGACGGCTATAATAACTTGTTAACAGCATTATACGCTGTTTTTTTAGGCCTTTTTTTGATGACAGGATACTTATTATACCGATACTTTAGTCATCAAAAAATGTATAAAAAGTTATCCACCCCACTAAAAACATTACACGAATCTATAGAAGAACTAGATTCTACACCACTCTCTATTTCAATTAATAAACTATTAAAAGCACAATATCATTATTATCAAAGTGAAATAAAGTTATGGGAGCGAAAAAGGGAAGAACATGTAACTTTTATGAATCAATGGGTACATCAAATGAAGACACCTTTATCCGTGATTAGACTTATTACGCAAGACGCGTATGATGAACGGTTTGAAAGTATAGCGGAAGAAGCAGATCAGATGAGACAAGGATTAGAGATGGTATTAAACATGGCGCGGCTAGAAACATTTGAGCAAGATTTTCAGGTAGACAAAGTTTTGTTACGTGAAATTGTAAATAAAGTGATACATGAAAATAAGAGATCATTTTTACACAATTATGTATATCCTGAAATTAATATCCCTTCCAATCTCATAGTGGAAACAGATACTAAGTGGATACAGTTTATACTAAATCAAGTTATCATTAATGCTATTAAATATTCTAGCGGTAAACGAGAAAAAGTTACAATCTCTGCTTGTAAAACGGAAAAGGGAATTATATTACGAGTTCAAGATCGGGGTATCGGTATCCCTAAATCTGATTTACCAAGAGTCTTCCAGCCTTTCTATACAGGAGAAAACGGTCGTTTATTTAAAGAATCAACGGGAATGGGGTTGTATCTTGCAAAAGAAGTATCAGATAAATTAAATGTATCGATTGAATTACAATCTGAATTTGGCTCAGGAACCATTGTAACTATCGTTTTCCCGAATATTAAGCACGATTTCATATAGTAAAAGTCCCTTAGTTGATCTATCTTACATATTTGTAACCCAAATGAAAGATAAATCAATATGAGCGAATATCTGATTAAAATACACTAGATAATATAGCAAATTGAAAGAGGTATATTTATGGAAATTTTGAAAGTAAAAGATATTTGTAAAATTTACACCGGGAAAATGGCATATGAAGCTTTGTCTAATATCGACTTAACCATCCATGAAGGAGAATTTGTTGGAATTATGGGACCATCAGGAAGCGGTAAAACAACTCTTTTAAACATGATATCAACCATAGATTCTCCTACAACAGGGGAAATACTTATCAATGGAGAAAACCCATTTCATTTAAATATGAATGATTTATCATTATTTCGACGTAAGAATTTAGGATTTATATTCCAATCTTTTAACCTACTTAACACACTGACAGTTAAAGAAAATATTATTTTACCTTTAACCCTAGAGGGTGCTGAAATAGAAGAAATGGATAAGTTAGTTATACAATTAGCAGAAAAACTATGTATTAAAGAAATTTTAAATAACCGCACCTATGAAATTTCAGGCGGACAAGCACAGAGAGTGGCTATTGCAAGAGCTCTTATTCATAAACCAAAATTGGTGCTCGCAGATGAACCAACTGGGAATTTGGATTCAACATCTGCTCAGGATGTGTTGGAATTATTAATGAAGGTAAATATGGAAGAAAAGGAAACAATATTACTTGTAACACATGATCCTAAGGCAGCCAGTTATTGTAATCGTGTTATCTTTATTAAGGATGGAAAATTCTATAATGAGATATATTGTGGAGATAATCGCGAAATCTTTTATCAAAAGATCATGAATACCTTGTCTTTCATAGGAGGGAAAAACGTATGACGTTTCAGCAATTCGCGTTTAATAATATCCTACGTAATAAACGTATTTATCTTGGACATTTCTTTAGTAGTACATTTGCCGTTATGGTCTTTTTCATCTATGGATTATTAATTTATCATCCAAACTTACAAGGAGAACTTACTAATGTGAGTATAACTATGAACACGCTGGGGAATATAGGTCTTCAGGTTTCACAGTATCTAACATGGTTCTTCTCATTTTTATTTATTTTATATTCTGTCAGTACTTTTTTGAAAACGAGAAAAAAAGAATTTGGAATTTTAATGATTCAAGGTATGTCCTATCGACAACTAAACAAGCTAATATTAATTGAAAATATGTTAATTGCTTTTCTGTCCATTATAGTTGGGATTGGAATTGGGCTTGCTTTTTCTAAATTAATCTTATTAATTAGTGCCTCTATTTTATCTTTAAAAGATGGACTGCCATTTTATTTTCCAATTAAAGCAATTACTATTACTAGTGCAGCCTTCATTATTTTGTTTGTTTTAATTTCCATAGTTACTTCTAGGTTGGTAAAAGTAAACTTAGTGGTGGAACTATTAAAATCCGAAGAAAAGCCTAAACCAGAGCCTAGAAGTTCTATTGCATTGACAGTGCTATCGATTATTTTGATTGGGCTAGGGTACTTCGCAACATTTTATATATCAATCGGAAAAGATTATATGAATGAATATCAATTACTTATATTGACTGGATTAGGCGTCGCCCTTGTTGTAATCGGCACATATTTCTTCTTTACACAATTAAGTGTCTATGTAATGCGTTTACTTAAGAAAAGATCAAATTTGTTTTATAAAAAAACAAATTTGTTAACATTCTCAGATTTAATATATCGTTTACAAGACAATGCAAAAACATTCTTTATTGTCTCAATTGTTTCAGCTATGGCATTTACTGCAATAGGGATTTGCGCTGCGATAGGTAATTCTAGATTGGCTGAAGGAAAAAGTCCATATGCATTTAAATATGTATCATTTCAAGGAAATGTATATGAAGAAAAACATGTAGCTGAAATAAAAAAACAACTAGAAAAGGCCCATTTTCAATATATCTTAGTTTCTCCAAAGTTTATAACAACAGAAAATGGAAGGACCTTAATCAGATTAACGGATTATAATGAATATGTTCAAAAGCTGGGGTATCCAGTGGAAAGCTTAAAAAATAATAAAGAAAGTTTGATAATAACATCTAAGAAAGCAAAGAAGGGTAAAAATGAAGAAATTGAAAAGCAGAAAAATATGCAAATTAAACAAGGTAACTTACATATAAATCTTCCTATTCAAAAGAATGTAGAAATTGAAGAACTAAGGCAGGATTATGATTCTATATTAGTAGTAAAAGATTCAATCTATAATCAAGTCGCGAATGAGTACTTTTTAGGGACATATAAAACACCAATAGAATCAACCTTATATGGTTTTATAATCAAAGACTGGATTCACACAACTGATATTGCTAAAAAACTAAATCATGTAATAGAAGCAGATGAAAATAATGGAAAGCCATCTTTTTATTTTGATTCTCTTAGCTTAATATGGAATGAAATGAAGCAACAAAATGGGCTATTGTCAATTATGAGTATACTGGTAGGTATCGTGTTTTTTGTTTTTGCTACAAGTTTTTTATACTTCCGCTTATTTACAGATTTAGATCGAGATTATCAATATTTCAACATGCTTGGTAAAATAGGATTAAGTAAAATTGAATTAAAAAGAATTGTCACAAGACAGATGGTCATCTTGTTTTTCCTACCCATTATAATAGCAATGCTTCATAGTAGTGTGGCATTTATGGCATTACAGCATATATCCAAATCTACAAGCATTGGTAGAAATATTTCCGTTCTAGGCAGTTCTACTATAGTTTTGATAAGCTTTTTATGTATGCAAGTTATATATTTCTTCCTCATTCGTTCAAGTTATATAAAGTCGTTATCTAAAGCAATGTACACTGCAGAAGATGTAAAACAGGATATTTTAATTTAAAGGTATTATCTACAGAAATTAATAACTGTATTACAGTTTGCTCAGCTAATACATGATCAGTATTTTAGTACCACTTTGAAAAAATGGTACGTACATTATTAACTTAGTTTTACGTTAATAATTAGGTATATAAAATGAGACCATCAATAAGGTGGTTTCATTTTTTTGTCCAAAAATAATTATAGAAATCGCAGTATCCACTTTCTTGTCTAAAAAATATCCATTTTTATGTCTTTCTACAATTTGTACAACAAGGGAAGAGGGCGGTTAAATACCAATTTCATCTTCACGTTAAATTCTTATTTAACGAACACTTGACTAGTGTAATATAGTGATGTTAGGATATAATTATTATTACCTGTCTAATGACAAAATTTTAGCTATTTAGTTAGGAGCGGAATTAAATGCAAAAAATCAAGAAATTTTTAGAAAAAACCAAGGAATTATTAGAAAAAATACCGAGTAAATTTCTGCTGTATTCTACAGCTGGCGCTTATGAACTAACTACAATACTCGTGTATGTATATTGGTGCACTGAAAAATTATACCTTAAAGCAGATGGAATAAAAGAAATACAAGACTTCGTAAAAACGTTGGTATCTACAAACTTATCAGTCTCATTAGGAGTGGCAGCTTTGATGGTAGGTGTTGCAGCATTAAATACTAAAGTTTTTGAGCATGATGATTCTATTAAAAAAGAATTCTTAGGCACACTAAATGCATTAATAATGTTTATATTTATGAATTTTATCTTTCTTTCATTTAGCTATCAAAAAGGCTTAATATCAAAAATGATATTTGATGCTATTATACTGTTTGGATCAGCGATTTCATTAATTTGGTTAATGAAATATGTATTTACATTGTGTAGTAAAACGATTAGAGCAATTGAATAATAAAGTTTTTCGTATACAATTAGTTAAATGGAAATTATATCAAATCCAATACTTTAATATGATTTCCATTTAATTCAAAAATTATAGATTAAAATAGTAAAGGGAAAATTGGATTGTCACTCTCCCTCGCGTGTAAATAGTAAACGATAATTAGATTATAGTAAACTGTTCGTTAAAAATGTATTTAACGTGAAGATTGTCGATTATAATAGAATTATGTATAGTAAAGGTATCAATATAAAATTGATACCTTTCTTGTTTTCTAATACATATTTATGAAGCATTTTAATAGTATATATTATCATTTAATTAAAAGATTTGAGGTGTACACCATGAGTAATAGAGAAAAAGAACGTTTTAAGGCTCTTGTAGAAAAGCATAAAAATAATATGCCCTGGTATGTCATAGAATACCTAGAAATGAAGACTGCTCTCTCCCCTGCTACTCTATACGCATATATAACTGAATTTGAAAAATTCTTTAAATGGATTATTCTTAAGCGATTAGCTGTCGTAAATGGTAACGTGGTTACTAATATAACTGATATACCTATTGAGACATTACAAACATTACCCTTAAATGATGTAAATCGCTTTCACATGTACTTACAAGGTGAAGGAATTGAAACTAGAGCTATAAATAGAACCTTTTCTGCCTTAAAATCTCTCTTTAAATATTTAGCGCAGAATTCAGAAGATGAGCATGGAAAAAGCTATCTCTCACGTAACGTGATGGAGAAAATCGAACTACATAAAGAAAAAGTTGATGCTGCAGCAAGAGCTGATGAAGTAGCAAATATTATCTTTAACGATAATGAAGATGTGGCATTCTTACGATTTTTGACAAATGATTACGCAACAATCCTAAAAGAGACCTCTACACGTAAATACAATTATTTTTTACGTGACAAAGAACGTGATATAGCATTAATAAGCCTTATTTTAGGCACTGGGCTTCGAGTATCAGAATTAGCTAGTCTTACCCTCTCAAGTATTAACTTTCGCCAGGGAACCATTAAGGTGACTCGTAAAGGTAATAAAAAATCTTCAATACTCGCAACGAAATCGTGTTTAGACGACGTACAAGAATACATGAAAGTACGTTTAGAGAAATATATGTGTCCACCTGAAGAAGATATTCTATTTGTAACTAGGTACCAGGGAAAATACACACAGCTTTCTGTACGCGCTATACAGAACTTAGTAGAGAAGTATTCAAGTGCATTCGATGAAAAGCGTAGTCCACATAAGCTACGTCATACGTATGCTACAAATCATTATAAGGAAAACAAGGACTTAGTGTTGCTACGAGATCAACTCGGTCACACTTCTGTTGAGGTTACTAGTATCTATACAAATATAAATAATGAAAAGAAACGAGAAGCGATTGATCGATTAGAAAAAAGACAATTTGAATAGAATTCATTGGTATTATTCTTCATTTTTTGGTGAGATATTAAATTTGATAATATTATTAATATAAATAGTAGAACCCCATCCTGAAAAAGATATTTGGATGAAGGTACTAGACACTATTCAACATACAAAAAATGTTTCTAAACCATCATTTGAAACGTGGTTTAAAGGAAGTATATTCCTTCAAAATGGAAATCACATCTGTATATATAGCCAACCTAAGTTCGCTGCAGACTGGTTAGCGTCACATTATAAAGATATAAACATTGAGTCCTTATAAGAATGTAAACATTTTGATAAGGATATTCATGCACTTGTTTTTGACTACATGGAAGTAGAAGGCGTACAACAAAAAGAAGAGTGAAATCTCACTCTCCTTTTTTTATCACTCAATTGGGTGTCTTTTCTTTGATTATTACCTTCCCTCGTAGCATCCAATGGTCTTATTATACCCATAACCTTTAAAGTACCAAGTGATTCCTGAATCAGTAAAAGAGTTAGCGAAAATCCCATTTTCATTTATCATTGACATTCTATAGGGAGCATTACTATTAATCTTAGGACAACTAGAATGATATTCATAGATGTTATAAGATGAAGACTGTGGCGAATTAAGTTTTTTATTAGTATTATCAACTGTAGATGTTGCAGCTGAGGCTCCCATACCTCCTGTTAATACAAAACCAGTTGCTAATGCTCCCACTATTAATTTCTTGAACATAAAAATTCCTCCTTTAATAGTTTTATAACTAACATCTTAACTGTAACACGTTTTACATTATTGTAAATATTTATAATATACAGAAAATTTTATTTAATTATTATGAATATTAGGAACTCATTTTCTCAATGCAAAAAATATTCTAATATGTAATTAAATCAAAACTGTCACTCTTATCAATGTTAGATTGGAAACCTAACATCTTATCGAATTTCAACAAAAAAAAGGCGCTCAAAATCCGGGCGTCTTTTTTTGTTTTAAGAATTGTTATAATTTCTTTAAAGGTATTTCAAAGATTCTGTAAGTATATAATAAAGGAAGAGATGCGCTAACATCTCTTCCAGTAACTACTACCACAAGGTGAGTGGTTGCGACTAAATACTACTTGTTAAAAGTAATCTTTTTAACTAAGACCCTAGTTTTTAAGAGGAAAAGTTTTATAATATCGTAAGTGTGCAACTAGGGGAAGTTGCAATTTCTGTATAACCCAGAATAATCTCTTAGCGCTTATAACTTTTCAATTACTATCATTTTCCCTGATGTATGAGGTACTTCATGCTTAATAATCCCCTCTTTTAAATAAGCCTTTTTCTTGTCATATTGTTCTTTTACCTGCTTCTTAACAGGGGGCAATCCCCAAGGGTGGTCCCAATAATGGAATTTACCGAGTTTAAAATTTCCCCATTGAAACTGAGCATCTTGCAGCCGGTTATTCCCTTGATATAATCGCTCCAAAGAGTATTTCTTGATTTTCCCTTTTAGACTATCTACTACAATATATTTACTAGTTTTTTTGTCATAACCAACTATAGAAACCCAATGAGAAATTATATGATTCTTTGTAAGACGTTTATATGTACATAAACTAAAAAGCACAAAACACTTATTCTGTTGTAACTTCATAATTAACTCCTTAGAATTTAGATGTTTTATGTTCTTTATACTTACATCATATTTTATATCTTCACATCCAGTTGCTTGATTGAATATCTCCAAATTATTATCTAGAAACATTCTATACAAATTTAAATCGAAAAATTCTCCTAAAAATGTATTACCATTAATAGCAATACCTCTTTTTGTTATTACATTTTTACTTAATAAATTACAAACTACATCATCCGTCTGTTTCTTAGAAACATCCTTAATCTTGTTTAAGTTGTATAAGCCATTTAACATTGCATAAATTCCACAAGTAGGCCCAGTTTGCTTAATACTAATTGTCATTCTTTATCTCTTTTATAATGTTTTTATTATATACGGATAATACAATTTTAATGATTGATTTAGAAACTATTCTATCTCATATTAATTGAGAAAAAATAAACTCTTGAATCGAATTTACAACGCACTCTACTTAATCAAACAAAAAATGGAACAATATTAAATTAAGGCTGTTATCATATAGATTTTTGAGATTTCAACTAAATGTACAAAAGCAGCCTTAATTTAATAGTATTGGTTAATTCATTATACGTTACTAAAAAAACATCTGCTTAATCATAATGTTTTCATGTAGATTTCGCTTCCTTCTCGTGCAGTTTAATTCAATCAATAGTTCTCTATATTAAGAACGAACGTTAGTTGACCCGCCCACAGTACCTGGTAAGAAGGAGCATGGCTCTTCTGTATTGTTACCAAGTAAAACCTCTAACATTTCACTTGATAATGCCACGGTATTCCTTACTACCTTAGGCTTATTAGAAACATAGGCTACATTTACAATCTGTCCATTTTGATCATCTGAGAAAATCAAAGGTAGTGGTAAGCGCGCTTCCATTGGTCTGATATTTTCTTTAAAAACAGTTGGGCTTTTATGAAGTAAAAGTTGATAAAATTGCCCATCATATACAATTCCAATTGCATTTTCCATATCGTGTATAACTCCTTAGCATTTTTGTCAGCCTTCCTTAAGGAGTATTCCCGGATATAGGAGAACAATTCTTTTAATTTTTTTGTTCTCATTTCATTTTAGATATATCCTATAGAAAAAGAAGATTGGTGCCAATTTAAGGATGCCCCTTTAATAACTGTAATAATAAATCTAACGACATTTAGAAGATAATATAGTTCCAATATTAATAAGTAATTTTTATCCATATCCATGAACCTCCAGCTCTATTAGCATGTGCTGATCGAATTGGGATTTGAAAGTTCACTAAATTGGAACATTCAATCGAATCCAACTATGCTAAAATAATTAATGTAAGCGGTCAACCTTTCAGTGAATGCGTAACGGATTGTGTTTCAATTTAGTATTTGATCTTCATTACCCACAAAAAGGCCATTACTAAGGTAAGCGGCTTTTTTGTTTTGAAGCTAATACTTTGAAAACTATAGAGTTAATTTGCAACAGAACCTTTAAAACTCCCTAACAACCGCTAGGGAGTTTTAATATGATTTATTGGTCATTTTATAATCATTTTAATAATTACCTTCTGCAAAGGATTTTAAAGTATAATCAAAGTCACCATCTGGATTATGACGAGCGGATGCTTGTATTTTAAGATAATAAGTTTTTCCTGCTTGTACTTTGTAATAAATATTTTCTGTTACATTAGTTTGAGATCGGGCTAATTCATTCCCACTGCTATCTAATAAATATAAATCAAAATTATTATCATTATAAAAACCAGTTAATTTAAAGTAAGCCAAATTTGTTTTATTTGGTGTAAATTCAAATATATCAACACCTTCTTTATCTGTTAAATTAAGGTTACCATAAACTACACCATTTAAACCGAATATACTTGCATTTTCCAAAGTGTTGTTAGGTTCTTTATCTTTGTACCCAATTAAATCTATACTTCGTGTAAATTCCCCTTTAGATTCTACTAAAAAAGAAACTTTAGTGGTATCAGCTGAAGCTGTACTGGATAATCCTAAACCGGAAGTTAATACAATTGCTGTAGAAAGTAACCCTAGACCAGCATTTTTTAACATGTTCTTTATCCCCTTTAATATTTTTTTGTATAACAACCTCACCGTATAATATATATATAAATTAATGGAGATTGTTTGTCTTGAAATCCCTAAAATATAAGAATTCTTTTCATTCGTAAAGGTATACTTTTTTATCCCTCCTAACAGTAACTCATACTTATATATTAAACTATTATTCTTTCATCTCACTTTCATTTATCTTACACTAATCTTAAGTATCTTTTTTATTTCATCATTTATTATGCAATTTTTATATAAGTGTAAATGTATTCATAAAATCAATACAGGAAAAAACATATATTATTACTTCATGTTGTTTTTATGTCTCGGGTAAAATTAATGAATAAATCTACCGCCAAGTTATACACCAAATTCTTGTGCAATCTCATACTTCATTTGGTTTAGGCAAAGAAATACGAAAATGCGTTTTTCCTTTTTTGCTATCTAAACATATATCTCCCCCATGTTTTTCTACTATGTGTTTTGCAATGGTCAGTCCAAGGCCAGAACCCCCATCATTTGTTCGAGAACTATCTACTCGGACAAATGCATCAAAAATACTTTTCACCATATCTTTGGGAATCCCAATACCATTATCTATAATGTCTATATATACATTATTTTTATCTTCAATTAACGATACAAAAACAGTTGTACCTGCCATGTTATATTTTAAAGTATTAGATATTAGGTTAGATACAGCACGATATAATAGTTTTTTGTTAACTGGAATAACTACATTTTTTGAAGGAATTTGATATTGAAATATGAATTGTTTATTTTGAAATAGGTCATAATATTCTACTATTAATTCACGAATAAATTCAGACATATCTGTAGGAGCTACTTCAAAAGGATAATCGGAACGTTCTAATTTAGACAGCTCAAAAATATCTTCAGTTAATAATGCAATGATTCGAATTTTATTGTATATAATATTTAATGTTTTTTCTTTTTTACTTTCTTCTGTAATTATTCCTAGTTGTAACGCCTCAATATATCCTTGAACTGTTGTAATCGGCGTCCTTAAATCATGAGATAAATCTACAAGCATTCTCTGTTTGTTTTCTTCTAATTTCTTCTTTTCTTTTTCTATTTTATCGAGTCTTTCCGACATGAGATTAAAAGAATCCTGTATTTGCATTAATTCAAAATTTGCTTTATAGTTCAATCTTTTATCATATTTCCCACTAGCAATTTGCTCAAATCCCTTTACTAATTGACCCAAAGGCTTTGTTATTTTCATAGCAATTCGCCTACTAAACATATATACATTGATAAAAAAAAGAATGAAAAATAAAACTGCAATAAGAACTAATATCTTAAAAAAAATATATAAATATTCCTCATTTTCATCAGAAAAAGCATACTTATACTGTAATTTTTGTTTAGGAATTTTGACAAGACAATAATATGTATCCCCTTTTTTCGTTAAAAATGATGATACAGAAGAATAATAAGGAAGCTTAGAATCATCAAAAAATAAAGCAGTAAATTCTTTGGATGAATAGAATGAAACATCATCATTTTTTCCCCCTTTAGTGTAGATAATTTGCAGATTCTCATTAAGAATTTCTACCCAGCCTCCAAAGGATTCTATTGTTTTGGAGTTTATAGCTTTAAAGTCTTCACGTACTACTTCACTTGCTTTTAAGTTTTGTAGTGTTCCCAATTGTTTTTCCAACTGATAGTTCAAAAGTAAAAATAAAATTATCACGGTGCATCCAATTATCAATGCAAATATAACGTAATTTTTAATTAGAATATATAGAACCTTATCCTTCATAAAGTTCATCCCTTCTAGCAAAGCGATATCCTAGTCCTCGTATAGTTTTTATATATACTGGATTTCTGGGGGAGTCCTCTAATTTTTCGCGTAGTCTACTAATATGCACCATAATAGCATTGTCATCTGAATAATAATGATCAGACCATACTCTTTCAAAAATTTGTTTTTTGGTAAATATTCTCCCGGGATTTTCCATAAAAAGTGTCAACAGTTTATATTCTATGGCACTGAGAGTAATTGACTTATTATATTTATAGAGCATGCAAGAATGATGATCTAATATTAAATTACCAATATGTATCTGATTAACCGTACTTTCTAAAGTATTCTTATTAAATTCATAAGATCTTCTAAGATGTGCTTGAACCCTTGCTATAATTTCTAAAGGGCTAAAAGGCTTAACAATAAAATCATCCGCTCCAAGTCCTAATCCCATAATTTTATCTATTTCTTGTGTTTTGGCTGATAATATAAGAATTGGGAATTTCAACGTTTCACGAACCTTTTTAATTAATTGATAGCCATCCATTTTAGGCATCATAATATCAACAATAGCTAAATCAATATGATTTTCCTTCACATATTTTAAAGCTGATTCACCATCCGAAGCCTCTAAAACAAGAAAACCTTCTATTTCTAAAAAAAGTTTTAATAGTTCGATAATATCGGTGTCGTCATCAACTATTAATATAGTTTTTTTCATATCCCTTACCACCTTCCTTGCAAAATATCCAATATCTACAAAAAGATATTTAAGGTTATTGTAAGATATATGAAAGTGAGATGAAAGAATAATAGTCTAATATATAAGTATGAACTAAAGATTAGTTGTGTATTAGGAGGTATATAAATGAAAAATATATAGTTTGAAATTTATGTAGAATCACTGCTTAAGAAAAATAATACAAGGTTTTATTGGGGTACAGCCGCATGCCCATCAACCTAAAAATTAAGAAATACCCCAAAACAAAAAAATAAGCTTTTTTATTACAAATTAGCAAAAAATCTCGTTTTGGGGATACCATAAAATTTTAGCTTGATGGTGATGGGGACAGTATAGCAATAAAACCAACTCTTAATATTGCAATATCAATACTCCTACTTTTTACAAATCGACAAATTTTTTTTTGCTTTACAAATTATGACAAAGCTATTTTTTTCTCTGATGCAATAATCTTGAATTTCAATATTAAAACATATTATCAAAATTAAAGGAGGGGTTTCTATGAAACCAATTAAAAAGATTTTATCGTTAATTATGATGCTTGTATTAAGCATTACTAGTTTCACCTTTTTGGGTTCTACAGATGTACAAGCAGCTTCGAATTCAAAACGTGTATTCCTTTATGTAGGTGAGACAAAAAACGGGAAAAAATATTCTCAATTTACCACTCAAGATATTGAAAAATTTACAAATGTTGATGAATTTGTCATCTTACCTACCCCGCACTGGGAAATATATACTGATGGGTCTAATAATTCTTATTCTAGGGCCTTATCATATATAAAAGATACTGTGAACACTATTAATAATTCTAAAAACCCTAAACCTGTTATTGTTGGGTTACCAGGTATGAATCATGCAAGTGCTCCTTTTAAGACCCTATATCCGAAGCTTCAAAGCTTTATTAACCAGGTAGACAAAGAACTTGGGAAATCCGTAAAAGGATTTTATTATAACTGCGAGTATATGTATAACAACCCAGGCTCGTCATTTGACTATAATAATCTCACGAACAATTCGTCAGTTAAATTAGCTTCAGATTTATCACAGTATGTTAAAAACTCCTTATCAAAACCTTATAATTTCATATGGGTACCAATCTATTCTAATGCTGAAGGCATTGCAGCTGATACAATTAAACGTGTAGGTTATATAACAAATAGGACAAATATTTTTGATGAGGTTCTGTTACAACCTAACTACTATTTCAATGGAACAGGAACTGACAATAAAGCACCTCTTGCGAATTTACAAGGCGTAAAACACAGCATAGATCAACAGCAAGTAACTTTCCGTGATGGAAAGCCTGCAGCAATTAAATTAAGTGGTATTAAAACACGTATTGGAGTTCAAATGGAAGTTGATGGTAAGGTTAATTGGGGCGACTCTGCCAATAATTTAAGTGCGGTTGTTTTTCAACAACGCTATCAACAATATGTAGATGCTTTTAAAACATTTGTGGGGTATTATCCTATTAGCTACTATGGAGCAGAAAGATCTCACATTTTTGATACTAGTGTTATCAATTCTATCAATCAATTTTATAAATAAAACTTGCCCGGAGGAACAAACGGCTCAAAACTTTTTGAATTTATTAATTAACAAATAAGGGATACTAAGATCCCTTATTTGTTTCTATATTTCAAAGTCACGGCCCGGCAGATTGGATTTAATGTCTTGCACGACGTATAAAATTTTTATGTATGACTCTTGGGCTGATTAGGGGGACAGCCCCACACATCCATCAGCTTAAGATTTTAAATTAAATTTCACATAATTTACAAAACATTAAGCTCGTAAGATCTAGTTATAGCATGTGTTTACGGTGATATAATTGAGTTTAGGAGTACGGAAATGATTAAAGAGATGAGAAATAATTAACACGATAACTATTTACATTATCGGATAATATTTGAAGTAGCTAACCTAAGCTTATCTACCTTAGGATTGATTATGAAAGGTTTTGCAAAACGAGGTGTATTTACAATTTTTCGACTAAGCACTTTGTAATACCCCTATACTAAATATGGAAAGGAGTTTGAATATAAATTTGTTTGAAAATTAAGATAAGAGAGGTATGTTATGTTTACTAATGCTTGTATTGAAACTGAGAGATTATTAATTAGACCCTATCAAATCGATGATTTAGACTATTTATATGAAATACAAAAGAATCCTGAGGTACATCGATATATTTCAGATCCAATTTATTCTCTGGAAGAAATGAAAAATATTATTCAGTGGAGCATTGATTCGAATAAAAAAAATACAGTAGATAGCATTGTAAAATTCAATCTTGCCATAATAGAAAAAACTTCTCAAAAAGTAATTGGTTATTGTGGGTTAGGACCGTTAGATTTTGCTCCATCATTAACAGAAGTATATTATGCATTATCACATGATAAGTGGGGAAAGGGATTTGCTACAGAAGCTACGAAAGCTCTTTTAAAATATGCTTTCTCAGTTTTTCGGATTGAAAACATTGTTACTACTGTATTTCCAGAAAATTTGGCCTCTATCCACATATTAGAAAAACTTGGGTTTCAATTTAAATATAAAGTTCAAAACTTAGATGTGGAATTTCAAGAATTTGATGGGTTACTATTTTTCTTTATAAGGAATCCTGACGCATGCTTATCAAGTTAAGGAAACTGCTGATTCCTGAAACAGAAAAACGTGAATAATTCTCATAAATATCTGCAAAGATATAAAATTTTCGTTTTGGGGGTACTTCAAAATACTAGCTAGGTGGCGATGTATGGTGACCCCTAATAGGTATTATCTAAATCTATTCAAGCTTGAAAGTTCACTAGATTGGAACATTTATTTGAATGCAACTATGCTAAAATAGTAAATGTACCGTTAATCTTTCAGCGAATGTATAATGGCTTTTGTTACGATTTAATGTATAGTTGTAAAATAAAAAACCACTACTTAAAGTAGTGGTTTTTTATTTTACAGTTCATACTTTATAAACGACAAATTTCTAAAAAATTCAACTGCAACTTACCAAAAAATAAAGCTATATTTTTTCAGCGAATGTATAATGGCTTTTGTTACGATTTAATGTATAGTTGTAAAATAAAAAACCACTATAGTGGTTTTTTATTTTACAGTTCATACTTTATAAACGACAAATTTCTAAAAAATTCAACTGCAACTTACCAAAAAATAAAGCTATATTTACTGGCTAAATTTATATAAATTAAAATGATTATCTACTATTAAATTGTTCCTTATACTCTTTTAATGCTTCTTTCCAATGTCTTAATGGTTTTAATCCATTCAGGATAATGCAATCTTTGCTTAGCACTGAATATTTAGGTCTATTGGCTATTTGCGGGAGGTCTTCCGTCGTTAAGGGAATTATATTGATGTCTTTATTGAAGTCTTTAAAAAATTCAACTGCAAACTCATGCCATGAACATATTCCTTCGTTTGTCACATGATATAATCCGTATTGATCCGTCTCTATTAACTCTGTAATAAAATTTGCTAAATCTAGTACATAGGTAGGTGAACCAAACTGGTCAGATACCACGCGGACTTCACCGTATAGATTTGCTATTTTTCTTATATTAGCGATAAAGTGACCGTCTCCCTTTCCAAATATCCACGAAGTTCTAATAATAAAAGGGTTATTCGTGTATGTTGTTACTAAATGTTCTCCAGCCAATTTTGTTTCTCCATATATATTTAATGGATTAGGACGATCCACAAGATTGTATGGTGTATGTTTTTCCCCATCAAACACATAATCCGTACTAATATATACAAATTTACATTTTATTCTTCCTGCGGCTTGAGCAATATATTTTGTACCTAATACATTTACTTCATATGCCAAACCTTTATCTTTCTCTGCCCCATCTACATTTGTAAATGCTGCACAGTGTACAATTACATCTGGCTTTACTCTGTCAATATAAGTGCAAACCCTTATTTTATTTGTAATATCTAACGTGGTTCGATTCACACCATATAGCTCATGATGTGTTCTGCTGAGTACTTGCATTAAAGTTTGTCCTAGTTGTCCATCTACTCCCGTTATCAGTATCTTCATTTTAAAATTCCTCGTTTAACTTATGTAATTTTTAGTTAATAGAATTCATTCCCACCACGTACGGTTATCTATATACCACTTAATTGTTTGAGTGAGCCCATCATCAAATAGATAGTGTGGTGTCCAACCTAATTCTTCTTTCAACTTAGTAGCATCCATGGCATAACGTCGATCATGTCCTAAGCGATCTGAGATAAATGTAATTTGCGATTGATCTTTATTTAGGAATTTGAGTATTTTTTGTACAATATCTAGATTAGTATATTCATTATTTCCTCCGATATTATAGATGTGCCCATCTGCTCCACCATGCAGAACTAAATCAATAGCTACACAGTGATCCTCTACATGAAGCCAATCTCTTATATGTAATCCATCACCGTATAGAGGAATATTTTTATTATTTAACGCATGAGTTATTGTTAATGGTATTAATTTTTCCGTGAACTGATAGGAACCATAATTATTGGAACAACGAGTTATATTCATAGGTAAACCGAATGTCTCATGATACGCTCGTACCATTAAGTCTGCACTAGCTTTACTTGCACTATAAGGACTATTAGGAGCTATTAGTGTATGCTCTGTAAACGCACCCGTTTGAGATAATGTCCCATATACTTCATCTGTAGAAATTTGTACAAACTTTTTCACTTTTGTTTTATATGCTGAGTGTAATAAGGCTTGTGTACCTAATATGTTAGTTTGGACAAATATATGGGGAGTTTTAATACTTCTATCAACGTGAGATTCTGCTGCGAAATTTAATACATAATCAAATTTCTCTTTTTTAAATAGCTTATCTATGAATATTTCATTTGAAATATCCCCTTTGATGAATTTATAATTTTGATTTAGTGATATTTCCTTTAAATTAGATAAATTTCCTGCATATGTTAATAAATCTACATTTAAAATTTGGTATTGAGGATATTTCTTTAACATATACCGAATGAAATTACTACCAATAAATCCTGCCCCACCCGTTATTAATAATTTCAATTAAAATCATCTCCATAAACAAAGTTGACATTAGTATCTTTTAATCTAGGTAGTTTTTTATCTTTCTCTGATAAAATTGGTTGATTAGTTGGCCAAAAAATCCCTATCGTTTCATCATTCCATAGAATTCCGCCTTCATGGTTAGGTGAATAATACTCATCTACTTTATACTGGACAATAGTATTAGGTTCTGTAGTACAAAAACCATGTGCAAACCCTTTAGGAACGGTAAGTAGACGGTTATTATACTCACTTAAAATTGTTCCGAACCATTGCCCATACGTTGGAGAGCCTTTTCGGATATCTACCACTACATCGTAAATAGAACCAGAAATGCAGCTCACTACCTTCATTTGGGCTTTAGGATTCAACTGATAATGCAGACCACGTATCGTGCCTGTGTGAACAGATAATGATTGATTATCTTGTACAAAGTCTCCCTGTAAATCTAAAAGTTCAAATTTTTTCTTGTTACATGTTTCTATGAAGTAACCACGTTTGTCACTGCATTTATCAAGCTCTATAATAAAAACACCATCTAATGCTGTATGAATTTTACGCATTCTTCTCTCTCCATTCATTTAAATGCTATTGATGGGCAACACTTAGTAAATATCGGCTGTATTGATTTTCCTTTACCGAATTTGCTATTTTTAATAGTTGTTGCTTAGTTATATATTTCTTTTTAAATGCAATTTCTTCTAAACAAGCTACTTTTAAACTCTGTCTTTTCTCAATTGTTTCTATAAATTGTGCTGCTTCTAATAATGATTCGTGTGTACCTGTATCCAGCCATGCATAGCCTCTTCCCAATAATTCAACTTCTAATTCTCCCATTTCAAGATATTCTTTGTTTATATCTGTTATCTCTAATTCCCCACGATTAGATGGTTTAATGTTTTTTGCTATTTCTATTACACGTTTATCATAAAAATACAGGCCAGTTACTGCATAGTTTGATTTTGGTTCCTTTGGCTTTTCCATGATATCAATTACATGCTTTTTAGAATCAAACTCTACTACCCCAAAGCGCTCTGGATCATTGACATAATAACCAAAAACTGTAGCTCCCCTAGTCTTCTTAACAGCCTTTTCTAGTAATTCTGTTAGTCCATGACCATAAAAGATATTATCGCCAAGAATTAAAGCTACATTATCATTTCCAATAAATTCCTCAGCTATAATAAATGCTTGTGCTATACCTTCTGGATAAGGCTGAACAGTATATGAAAGGGTAATTCCATATTTTGAACCATCACCTAACATTTGCTCAAATTTATTAATATCTTGTGGCGTTGAAATAATTAGTATCTCTCTTATACCCGCCAACATTAGTACTGATAAAGGATAATAAATCATGGGTTTATCATAGATTGGTAATAATTGCTTCGATACAATTTGGGTAAGGGGGTACAATCTAGTACCGCTCCCACCTGCAAGAATGATACCTTTCATGGCATTGTGCTCCTTCATAGTTTTTCTAATATGCTCAAATAAGAGCTTAAGCTTTAAAAACTATATAGCTTATTTTGCAGGAGACCGATACATACTTAATAAAAGTGGCCTCCTACATAAATAATTAATTTAAATATTTTCCTATTACAACAGAATTATAATTACCACCATAAGAATATGTACTAATTAAAGCATTGCTCACTAGAGCCTTACGAGGATTTTCTGTGACGAGATCTATTCTGCCTCTATGACTCTTTACATTTTGCGTAGCTGGTATTTCACCATCAAATGCACATATTACACTAATGAGAGAAAGAAGGCCTGCAGTTGCATGAGTTTCCCCAAAGATAGATTTTGTGGCACTAACAGGAGCTCCATTTCCGAAGGTACGTTCTATAACTCTCTCTTCAATACGGTCAAAATATGTATGACCATTGGCTGCTGCACAAATATATTCTATCTCTTCTGGAGAAATCATTGCTTCTTTCATTGCTAAACGCATGGATTCCTCCCATGCCTTTCCTAGATGATTTAAGTCCCCTATTTTACTGTCATCAGATGTTAATCCAAAACCTTTAATTTCAGCTAAAATATTACCATTTCTTTTTAACGCTGCCTCCTCACTTTCTACAATAAAAGCAACGCTCCCTTCACCAAGTATGGTACCACTACTATTACAATCAAAAGGCCTTATATTCTCAGTTGTTAAGTATCTTTTTATTTTTGAGTGTCCCTCTATTATTGGATTATTTACTTCATCTGCCGTTACCACAATAAATGTGTCATAATCACTAGATTGAATCATGGCATGGGCATAGTATAGTGCACTAATACCAGAAACCCCACCACATGAAATAGTTGAAGTAGGCCCTTTTATTTTAAAGTTTAATGAAATATGTCCAGCTGCTGCGTTCATAACTGTGTTTGGAAATAATTTAGCATTGGCGGCCTTAACACCCTCTTGGATAATAATTCGGTTAAATGATTCTACCGTTCCAACTGGTCCTGTACCAGTTGCAAAAATAATTCCTATCTTGTCCCTATTATTTTTATCTATCTTTAAGTTCCCGTTTTCTATAGCCATTTTCACTGACAATACTGCATGTTTGCTAATTGAATCCATCTTCCTTAATAAATTAGGATGTATTAGCCTTCGATAGTTTTGTTCTGGTATTTTCCCGGCTTGTATGCACTTAGGATTGTCGTTCCAATGTTTAATCTTTGAGATACCACTCTTTCCCTTAAACATACAATCTTTAATTTCTTGAAGGTTTGAAGAATTCCCAGCAAGTCCCCCTACACCAGTAATTACGACTTTTTTTTCTTTAATTAGCTTTTCCTTTGCCGCTGATAACTCAAGGTTCTCATTGTACTTACAGAATAAGATACTTGCATTGTTTCCACCGAAAGCAAATGAATTTGATAGTACATAACTCAAATCACTTACCCTACCTATGTTAGGTACAAAATCTAGATTAAACTTTTGACTTTCAACTTCAAAGTTTATAGTTGGAGGTAAATATCCATGTTGAATAGCAAGAATACTTGTTACTGCTTCCGCCGCCCCTGCGGCTCCTAACATATGTCCTATCATTGATTTAGTTGAAGAAACTGGTGTCTTATTTTCAGTAATTAATGTACGAATTGCTTTTGGCTCTGATACATCATTTGCTGGTGTACCTGTACCATGTCCATTGATATAGCTTACTTCCTTAGCATCTATATTGGCTTTCTTTAAAGCACCTCGCATGGATCTCAAAGCACCTTCCCCGCCCGGATCTGGTGCCGTCTGATGATATGCATCTGAAGATAAATCGTAATCCACTACTTCAGCTAGGATATTTGCACCTCTTTTAACCGCATGATCTAAGGATTCCAAAACAAGAATAGCTGCACCTTCTCCGATTACCACGCCATTACTCTTGCTATATGGCGATGGTAGCGTTGGTGCTAGTGCTTGTAAACTATTAAAACCACTCATTGACAATTTAGATAAGGGATCTACACCACCGGTTATCATGATATCTGCTTTGTTATTTCGAATTGTATCCAGCGCAAGTCCAATTGAATTTGTACCAGCGGCACATGCATTCGAAATAATCATTTTTGGCCCTTTTATTTTTAAGTCTCGCGTAATATTGTCACAGGGAGTATGGATTGGATACTTAAAAAGTAACGTTTCATCTGCTTTTTCAATTCCATCTTTAATCCACTGATTATGAAATTCTTCCCCGCTCAACATGCCTCCTAAAGATGTGCCTAATGATATTCCAATTCGGTATGGATTAAAGTTTTCTATTTTTAATTTTGCGTTTTCTACCGCTTCTCTTGCCGCCATGACACCTAATTTTCCACAGCGATCCATATCTTTTATTTCATCCTTAAAGAAGTAATCATCTACCTGAAGGTTTTCAATCTCTCCACCATAATCTGTTACCATTTCAGCCATATCGATATTTTGGATTACTTTAATACCAGATTTCCCAGATTTAATATTATCCCAAAATTCTTTTACACTATTTCCGTTTGAACAAATAATTCCCATGCCAGTTACGACGATTCGTTGATTATTCATGTTCATATGCCATCACCTTTACAGTATTTTGATTGACCATGATTTAGGTAGAATATATGGTGAGGACTGAGTATGTGCCTCATACAAAGCATTTTCTTTATTTTTCACATAAAATCCAATTCCTGAAACAGCAAATGGTTCCTCTAATAAAGCAATTCCGAGTCTCCTGTTTAAGACCGGACTTTCTTTAAGTTCAATAACTTTACCAATTAATTGTTCCTCTATAAAAATTTCATCATTAACTGTAATTTTGCTCTCTATTCCTGTCGTGAATCCTACAATTCTTTTATTTACTCCAGCTTCCGATTGCTGTTCTAAGGATTCTCTTCCATAAAATTCGTCTTTATAAAAATCAATAAACCATTCTAAACCAGCTTCAAAAATATTTAGTTCTTCTAAATGTTTGAATTCAAAATATGGATGTCGAATTTCTAACATTAGCGTCTCTAATGTTTCCCAATCTACTTTCTTCAATTTAATATCTTCTTCTTTAAAAGAATTTACAGTTTCTAATACTATTGGCTCTAGGCATTTTTCAAACAATAATTGATAACCATACTCTGCTGTTACACCTGTTCTTGCTAATAGAAATTCTTTCCCAAATAATTGATTTAACACAAATGATTGAAATGGCAGTGATGATATTTCGAAGTCTAAAAACTTTTGAGCTAATTTCCATGCATACGGACCTTCAAATCCAAGTTGAGAATGTGTTTGACTTATATCTATAATCTCAACACCGCTTGGTTTTTGGTTTTGCAACCAGGCTAGTACCATTTCTTTTTTATGCGGTGTAGTAATAACTGTAAGAGAATCCTCATTTTTAAACAGATTAATAATATCAATTACAGTCCCATCTTCTTGTAATAACAAAGTAAAGAGTGTTGTTTCTTCTTCCATAAATATAATATCCTTCGTAACTAGACGATCTAGGAACTCTACATGGTCCTCACCTTTCACCACAATTCTTCCTGTTGCTGATAAATCTATTACACCAATTCCGTTACGTACTGCATCATATGCTTCATTAGTTTCTTCTTGTACATTAATTTGATTACTCATGATTAAGCGCCCCCAATTCTCTCTTTATCACATCTTTAATTGTCGGTAGATTACATACATTATTTATATACAGTTGTTGCATTTTCTTTAATTTATCAATCTCCGTTTTGCTATACAGCATATTAAATATGGTTTGACTAGTTTCTTTTAAATCAAACATTTCACAAGTATGCACACATTTAAAATAATCATTTTGCTCCATCAATGGTGCTAATTCTTTATGCCATCCATTTGGAAATACAAGAAATGGATAAAGTCCATTAGGTATTATATAATTCCATTTTTCTATAATGCTTCTTAAGGTAGGATTATGGCTATCTCTTTGAGTCTTTAATTCTTCATATTCCATATGGTTTACCAGACTAATTACAGGTATTTTTCCAAATACCGCTTTTCCCATTGAGCAGGATGTAATATTATCAGTGATAAATAAATCACATGATAATATTAGTTGCTCATATTCTTCCAAATGAAGAAATGGTAGTGAAACAAATTCTATTTTTCCTCCATTTTTCATAGAAATAAATTTGGTCTCATCTGAAACCCCAATTAATTTAATACATGTATCGCTTGGAAAGTCCTGAAGGTATAGGCTTAATAGTTCTTGTAATATATATTCATAACTAAACCTTGCATCATTGTACTGTTTCTTCTCCATGAGCCTCATTTTTACTAATAGGTTGGCCCATGATGATTTCGCAATCATAATTAATTTATCTTGTTCCCTACAACCTAGTTGTGTTCTTATTTTCATTCTTATTTCTTCATCTATTTGTAAAGCCTCTTTATATAATTTGACAGAAGTAATATTCTCACTATCTTGTTTATAACTATTAACTGGACAAGTTCTAATTAGCTTAAATTGAGAGGGGATTTTAGGTAGTTCTATCAATGACCTTTTCTTTAAGCTATTGTAATTTGCATTTTTAAAAAGTTTATTTTCTAATAATCGATCCTCACTACCCCAAGCTAAAGAATCAATAGAAAAACAAGGTATGTGTAGGTTTAATAGATAATCAAGATCAATAATTGGAGACTCTAAAAATAAATTATGGTAATCAGCTAAAACAATAGCATCAGGTTGAAATGAATTATTGATTTGTTTTATAACCTCTTTTTGTTTTAGCCCCTTTGTTAGTGATCTAACATTTGCTACAGATTTACTGGCATACCATAAGAATTTTTCACTTGTTAAAAAATATACTTCTCCATCCTCTTCAATTTGTTTCGCTAGACATAAGGCATTGTGCAACTCACCAATGCTAAAGTGACTAGGTGCAATAAACAATACTTTCATGTCATATTCCCCTCTAATAAAATTTGCGAAAAGTATTCACTATCAAGTAAAGTTTCTCCAACTGCAATATTAAAGCGAATATCTCCATCATTAAATTCATTCTGATTACCATATATTCCGATTTGTATCCCTTTTTTGGGCCATTCGTATATAAAACATTTTGTACTATGTGATAATGCTAAAATAGATACAAATAACCCATTAGATAATTCGAGAATTACCTTATTATCTAAATAAATCTTTCTTTGTTTGCCATTTGGTATTAACGTGTTTTGCTCTCCATTCTGCCAATAATACATCTTTTTAATTTTTATTTTTCCTTTTTTCTCCCAGAATAAGTGAAAGACACTAGTTTTTATTTTATCTTTCTGTAGGCTTTTCAATTGTATTTGTAAAACAGGTAGATGATATACAGTTGTATATTTAACTTTCCACTCATCAGATTGACAGAAAATCTGATTAATAAATTCATTATATGTATTTTCCGTTGCTACTACTGAATGATTACTTTTATTGAGATATATTGAATTAATGCTCAAATCTTTCCTACAATCTGGAGTATAAGAGTTAGCTGTTGGTATCATTACACCGGGTAAAAAATTATAAGAACCTAATACTGAGTTTTCTTTTAAAATCTCTTTATCTTTATACATAAATTCTATTATTTTACTACTTTGGTTTACTTTAATCTTTAAATTTAGTACATTATTTTGAACTAGATATTCTTGTTTTTTTTCGCTATATGTTAATTTATTTCTTCCTTTAAGGAAAAGATATATTTTTTTAGTTATCGCATTTCTATTTAATTCATCTTGATACGTAAGTACGGCATAATGTGCTTTTGACAAATTAACCTTTCCACTAAATTCAAAATTAAAATTGCTTATAGATTCTATGTCTTGTATAAACAATTGTTGTTCGTAAGATGTCTGAGGGAAAAACAATGTTAATTTCCCCTTTAATATGGAAGAAAATAAGTTTTTTAGACTTCCATGAATATGAAATTCCCCGTTTTCATTTATAATATGAAATTGGTCAGTCTCAATTGAGTACGGAATCTTATTAGATATGAATTTGGATGTATGACTAGTAATATCGTTATAGATTTCTTCCACTTCATCTTTGCTATCATGGGAACATAAAGTATAATAGTGCGTTTTTGTTATACATTTTTCTTTATCATTCCGTTTAAATATTACCGCTGGCATCCATCTTAATCCAAATAGGATACGCTCTATATTCCCTTTCCATATAAATCCAATATTAATATTTTGCGATTCAAACAATGTATAATTTCGCTCATACATGTTTGGGTGACTAGGTAGATCAAATTGATTTACAAATTCATAGTCATGTAGTGCATATGGATACTCACCATATACCATAGGTTTAGAAACTAGCCCACTCTTTAGTGGTACCGTCATTTTCGCATCAAATAACATGCACCAAGGATATATTTTTATATATTTTCCTTCCTGTGCGAAATCATTTATTTGAACTATTTTATCTGACAAAAAACAAATACTTCTCTTTAATCTTGTGGCCTCATGAATAATTTCAAAACATGAATCAGATGTTATTTCCCATGACAGCTCATTTACTTTCGGTTCTTTTACTGCATTTAAAAATGGATAATCTAGATCTGGCCATGCTTCTTTTGCCAATAATTGCTGCTTTCTAAGGTCATATATATATAAACAACCAGTACTTTTACTTATTTGTACGGTTATATACATATTTTCTAGAACTAAGTATTCTTTTGTTTCATAAACATGATTTTTCCCATGCGCATGAATCGGAATTATTGCCTTTAATTCCCCAATATTTTTATTTTGATGACTAACAGTCGAAAATGTCATATTAGTGATACCAATTTTTTTAGGATTCAATACAATAATATGATCCTTTATTTCACCCGGCTCTATGATACAGATTTGGTGTTTTTCTAGCGGTTTGAAATCTAGTATTTTCGAGTTTTCTTGTTGAATAAGTAGTTTGTAAATTAATCTATCTAAAGAATTATTTTTTACATTAACGATACATGCAGATTTTTTTCCATTAATTAACTTAGGATAATTAGCAACATTTACTTCTAACGGATTTGCTATGGTTACTCCAAAATGAACAGATAATTCTAGTTCTTTTGCTTTTAACTTAGTAACAAGCTCTCCCTCTATTTCCTTATTTACTGTTATAACTTCTTCCCACTCGTACTTTTTATTTGGATAAAAAGTTTTCTTTAAATCAATTAAGTAATCTTTCCCTATCTTCGATGAAATACTGGCTTCAAGAGGATTCGGAAAATGGTGTTCATATACATAACAGATGTGAATCTTCTCTCCAACGATTAAATTGTTTCCTTCTAAAATATAACTAGTGAATCGTACTTGTTCTGTTTCTACCTCAGTAATCTTTTCACTTTTTATATCGACCCAACAATTCACATCTTTTGCTCCAAGATTAATAGCATATTTTACAACTTCAATTCCATTTTTTGTTATGGCGTTACTCTGAATAGAACGTAAGGATTTCAATCCCCTAACTGTTTTCCAACCTCTAGATAACCATATATCTTGGTCACTTTTTGAAATAATCGGTTTAAATGCATCTAACAGATAACTAATAACATAAGGTAAATAGCTCCTTAAATTCAAGTAGCCATCATAGTCTATATACGACCTACTTGTTTGATATAACCCCACTCTTTTATAGAGTGCCATGGCTACTTTATCTTCCGGATTCACTTCTGTATCAATATACTTAATATCTTGTTGAATAAGATTTTTAATTGCATAAGCAAATAATTTATCTGGTATATTTCCCGAACGAAATTCTGGATGGATTAAAAAGAATCCTGCCCAGGTTCCATCTGAAACTGCTGCTCTTTGACCTGACAAACTAGAAAATAATAAGGTGGCTATAATTTCATTTTCATATTCAGCAATTAAATATAACTGTATCTTCCGCTCTCGAAATAATTGCTTGATGTCTTGCTTATTTAAGGGATACCCATATTTAATGGGTCCATATTGATATTTATTATAAAAGTGAGCTAACTTTTCACTATCTGCCTCTGTACACTCACGAACTTGAACATCCATACCATGGATCATATTTCCTCAACTCTTTTAGAAACTTGAATACTACCAGTAGCAACTTTCTTTTTATCTACATAAGCCGTGATTTCTACTTGTGAGATTACCCCAAGTGATCTTCCAATTTGGACATGTAATTCTAGCTGGTCTCCTGGTACTACAGGTTTTAAAAATTTCATATTACGTACAGAAACTAAATAACCCACATATGAACTCGGATCTATTTTAGGTGAACATGCACCATGTGCATCTATTTTTGCTAGTTCTCCTGTAACATAAACAACAGCCGTCATTTGTGCCAAAGCCTCAATAATTAATACTCCAGGCATAATTGATTCATTTGGAAAGTGCCCTTCAAAAAAGGGTTCACTTACAGTTACATTTTTAATACCAATTCCACTCTTTCCTGGCTCAAGTTGAATAACTTTATCTAAGAAAAGGAATGGCCATTTATGTGGTAAAATATTTCGGATTTGATCAGCATTTAATACCGGTCTCACTTCACATCATCCTCCCTATTTTCTTCAATAAAATCAGCAATTTTATTAATGGAACCCAGTACTGCCATATTCTCGTCATACACTGCAACTCCAAATTCCTCTTCAATTGCCAGAAATAGCTCTAATGCATCCAAGGAGTCCACTCCTAAGCCTCTTCCGAATAATGGCTGATCATCAGTAATGAAATGCGGTTCGATTTCTAAATCTAATCTCTCAGTAATAATTTCTTTAATTCTAGTAGTTAATTGTTTTCTTTTTTCAGCAATAATTTTTGTTTCTACATACGTAAACATCTGTTTTCCCCATTTCCTTATTTAACTCAAAATTCGTCATTTAATCATCTATTGTTTAGCCATTAACTAATCCACCATCCACTGTAAAAACTTTCCCTGTGATATAACTTGCATAATTAGAGGATAAAAATGTTGTTAGATGTGCTACCTCTTTAGGATCCCCAATTCTGCCAAGGGGCACTAGTTCTAACATCCTTTTTAATGTTTGTTGATCCATTCCTTTTGTCATATCTGTTTGTATAAAACCAGGTGCAACTGCATTAACCCTAATGCCGAATTCCCCACCTTCTAATGCTAAGGTCTTGGTTAAAGAAATAACCCCACCCTTTGAAGCAGAGTAATTACATTGCCCCCTTGCACCCGTTATTCCACTTGTCGACGTGATATTTACTATAGAACCTCTTTTCTGTCTCATCATTATTCTTAATGCTTGTCGGCAACAAAGAAATGTTCCTTTTAAATTTAAATCAACCACATGATCCCACTTTTCCTCGCTCATCATTGCAGCAAATCCATCATTTATAACTCCTGCATTATTTACTAAAATATCTATTCTTTTTTCCTTTGAGCGTATGTGTTGAAACAATTTATGAATAGAGGTTTCATTTGTAATATCTACATGCATAGGAAACGCTTTTCCACCTTTTTCTCCTATAGTATTTGCTATTTCATTTGCTAATTTTTGATTACTTTGAAACGTAAAGTAAACAGTTAAGCCCTGTTTGGCTAGGTCCATTGTTATTGATTTACCAATGCCTCGTGATCCTCCGATAACTAATGCCACTTCGTTTCCATTAAACATAGACCCGTTCCCCCTTAAATTCTTTCTCTATTGTAGTAAGGCTTCTTTTTAAATACATCGGTGTTTCTGTAGAGGATACAGATATGTTCTGCTTAAAGGAGCGACATAACTTGGTTAACGTATTTCCGGGACCTACTTCTATAAAGTGTTTTGTACCATTATTCAATAAAGTGTAGATAGTGTCTTGCCACATAACTGGATCTACGCATTGTCTTTTTATATCTTGTAAAATATTGATTCTATCTGTAGTTGGTTTTCCTGAACAGTTTAAAACAATTGGTATTTGGGCACTTTTTAACGAATATAAATTTAAATACTCCTTAAACTCAAGAACCATTTCTTCCATTAAACGCGAATGAAATGCATGACTAGTTGAGAGTATTTTAGTTTTTATACCGTTTTTTTGATCTAATACCTTTTGAAACCTAAGAATGCTCTTACTCTCACCAGAAAATACAACCTGTGTAGGGGAATTATAGGCAGCAATATCAATTTCATATTGTTTAGATTCCTCTACAACCTCAAATAATGTTTGATATGTGTTCGACACAAGTCCTAACATACACCCCTCTTGCTTTACATTACTCATCAGCTGACCACGCTTCCGTACAATGGATAGTGCATCCTGAAATTGTAAAGATCCTGCTTCTACCAGTGCAGAGAATTGTCCTAAGCTATGCCCCGCTACTTTAGATGGCCTTATACCGTACAAATGTAAAATTCTTGATATCCCTGTGCTTACCGTAAGAATAGCTGGTTGTGTAACACTGGTTTCTATTAATTTTTCACCTGGCCCATATAAACATAGTTGCTTTAAATCAAATCCTAGCGTATCATTTGCTTCTTCAAATAATGGGACAAATATGTTTGGGTATTTATCTAAATACCCTTTACACATCCCTACGGATTGAGACCCTTGTCCTGGAAAAATAAATGTAATCATATGACACCCCCGCTATTTTCAAATTGAAGCTTTTCTAAAATTTCTTCTGGTAATCTACTGATTAATTGATCATTCGACCGTGTTAAAACGTGTTTTGAAAATCCCTCCGCTAACAAAACTCGGCATCTCTTGCGGAATAATTTATAAACAAATTCTATATAAACTTTACTTTCATTCTTAAGATAGGTTTCTACAATTAAATCGTCTTGAAAACGAGCTGATTTTTTGTAGGTACATCTTATATCAATAATTGGAAAATACAATTTTTCCTGTTTTAAATACTGGTTTATACCAGTCATATCTAGCATTTGAAACCTACCCAGCTCAAACCAATGAAAATAATGAGAATGGTGAGCTATTCCCATAGGATCGCATTCCCCAAAACGAACATTCACCTCATTTTTTACTAAGTACACTTATTTCACCTACTTTTCATAAGAACGTCGAAATTTTTGTATGGAGATTGTTAAAAATAAAATTCCCATACCAATTAATGCAGCTGATGGAATAAGGACAGAGGAGAATTCTTTGTTATATACTAATAAATCGTTAAAGCCTCCCATTGCCCAAGCTGTAATCGTAATATGCGCTAGGTTTTGCATCCATTCAGGCTCTATATAAAGTGGCCACCAAGATCCACCTAAAGCAGACATAGTTAACACGATTAAAATTGAAATACCATTTGCTTGGGATCTTGTTTGACATATAGAGGCTAATAAAATTGCTAGGCTTGAAGCTGCAAATGCAGTACATATCACTAGCAATATAATTCCTAATACACTTTTCCCTAGCCACATTCCAAATACAAAATGTCCTACGCTAAAAAGGATTGCACATTGAACAATAGCTGTTATAAAGCATGAGAGCATCTTTCCAAAAATGATTGATAATGTATTAATAGGTAAAGTAAGAATTTTTCTTAACGTTCCATTCTCTCTCTCTTCTACTAATGCACCTGCAGCTGCAGCAGTACCTAAAAGTACAAACATTACGGCATATCCCGGCACATTAGATTCAAATGGAGTAGGTTTATGTTCATTATCTGATGCTAATTCTTTAAACTCTACTTTCACATTTACTTCCATTTGGGCAGAGGCTTGTTTTACAATCTCTTTAGTCATATCTCTTTGTATTTCTGACACAATTTGAGTTACAGCATTTGAAACAACACTTGGAATAATGCGATCAACTTCATCTTCTATGATGATGACTTTGGCCTCTGTCCCTGAATATACATTTTGTGTGAAATCCTTAGGGATGACGATTGCCGCTTTTTTAGTTTGAACTTCCTTTTTTACCTGTTCTTCTGTATATGCTTTCTTTTTACCATTTAGTTCATAAGTTTCTTCTATCTCAAGGGCAGGGATTTTTTTCAATTCCTCAATAACCCTTTTAGAAAGTTCTCCATTATCATTTACTACTATAGGAATCTTGAATTTTTCTGTCTTACTATCAAATACATTTGATAATGCAAAACTAGCAACTGCAATAACTATAATAGGTGTAATAAATAAATAGATTAGACCAGGAATGTCCTTTAAAAGAATAAGTAAATCTTTCTTAGCTATATACCAAGCTTTCATTTTTAACATCTCCTTTCATTTAAGACCTTAAATTTTTGCCCGTTAAATGTAAAAATACATTTTCTAAATTAGAATTTTTAACATTAAATAATTCGATTTTTAAATTATACTTTTGAATCAATTTCATAACTTCTCTTGTAACATTAAAACTATCTACGCATTGAATGATAACTTTTTTATCTACCAAAGTGCAGGACTTCACATCAGCAATCATTTTTGTTTTATGTATAAATTCTTCCGGAATATTTGATATTGCAATCTCTAAATAATTTTCCCCATACTTTGTTATTAAATTTTTTGGGGTATCAATATCTAATATTTCACCCTTATCATAAATTGCTACACGATGACATAACATCTCAGCTTCTTCCATATGATGAGTTGTATATATGACAGTGATTCCTAGTTCTTCTACGAGATGGCGAATACAATTAAAAATATGGTTTCTTGATTGTGGATCAATTCCCACTGTTGGTTCGTCTAAGAAAATAACTTTTGGCTTATTTAACAAACCAATCACTAAATTAATTCTTCTTTTCATACCACCTGAAAATGTATCAATTCTCTTATGTGCCCAATCCTCAAGCTGTGCGAATTGCAAAGCTTCTTTTATGCGGCTTTTTTTCCTATTTCCCTTTAATCCATACAAATCGGCATAAAAAGATAAGTTATCGTATGCAGTTAAAGTCGGGTATAGCGCTAAATCTTGAGGTACTACACTCACATTTTTTTTAATCTTATTCCGTTCAGTATACAAGTCGTAGTTACATACTGTACCATACCCTTCATCTGGCAGAGTAAGAGTAGATAAAATCGATATAAGTGTTGTCTTCCCAGCTCCATTCGGTCCTAGTAATCCTATAATTTCACCTTTACGGATATCTATGCTTAAATTCTTAATAACTGTATAATCTCCATATGATTTCTTAATGTTTCGAATGGAAATCATAGTATTTATATCAGTCATAATGTTTCCCCCTTCTTCTTGCTGTTACAATTTATTAGAAGTGACTCTTCTTTATCTCCATTAAAGCTTCAAGGTATTTATATCCATACTTTTCATCTGGTTCTAGGTATGTGCCTTCTGCCCACTCATTCCAAGCATTAATAAATAAAAAGTCAGTGTCCTTACTATGTTGTAAAAGATACTTCTTAAACTTATCGGGATTAGCCCCTTTCATAATTAAAGCGCTTTCTTTTTTCCTTGGAGAGTTATCCCAATCTACAAATGCCCCTTTATATATGTTTTCACGTTCTTTAATTTGACGGTTTAATATTCTTTTCCATACAAAATCATAACTTAAGTGAAAATCTTTTTTTTCTTGGTGTAGTGAATTTGTATTACCTATTAGTTTTTTTAAAGTGTACATAGGTTCAAACTCTATAGCAGCATCAAAAGGAAAATCTGATTTATCTTCAAAAATTGTTAACATTTCTACAAAGTGTATCCCTAGAAGCCCTTCAGATTGAGCCCATTCATTCCATAGACTCAACATTTTATTTAGGTTTGGTATAGAAGCTGGTCGGTAAATTACAAATATCGGTTTATCTTTAATATTTAAATAGTTTTTGTTTTTAAAGAATGGCAAAAGATAATTAAAGTGTTCTTTCCAATCAGACTCATCCCCATATTCTTGTCGCATCAATACTTCTTGGTCTTTCCCATCCCAAGATCTTGTCCAAGATTCATTTGCCCAACATAAGCAATATGGGAAATCAATTTCCTTACATTGATTTCTAAGTTCTATTGGTTTTTCTAGTAATTTTTTCCCTTTGAACCAATAGTGATAATAGCAAAAACCATCTAAACCATACTGTTTTGCTAAATTTATCTGCCACTTATGTACATCTAAATCTAACAAATTGTAATAATAATCCCTTAATGGAGCCCTAGGCTGATAGTGTCCAAGAAAACGTGGTTTTGCTTTTTTTACATTGGTCCATTCTGTAAAACCCTTTCCCCACCATAAATCGTTTTCAGGTATTTCATGAAATTGTGGTAAGTAAAAAGCAATAGTCTTCATTAGTAAGGACTTCCCCCTTCCCCATATGCAATGACTCACTTATTGATAAAAAGCAATTACACAATATAAAACTCTGCTTTTTAACATGAAACTATTTAATCTGATGTTAAATCTTGTCACAAAATAAGGCAAAAAAACCCTAATTATTGTAATTTTCACACATAAAAAACTATATTTTTAATTTTTTTTAGAAAATTATTCAAAAAAACACTTTAAATCCAGTTAAGTATTGTATAGTTTTATATTATAGGAGGGGAAAAATATGTCGTTTTTTGGCGAAAAATTCACAAATTTATTGGTAAATTTAGATGTAGCAAGCCTAATTGGAAAAATAAAGCAATACCAAGGGAGATTGGAGGTCTATGAGAAGGAATTTCCATGTACATTAGAAAAGTTGCAAATATCTACTCAACTTCAACATACCAAAGATTTTGTCGCAATGTATAAAAACTTAAAAATAACAAATAAAAGGTTAAAAGAATTAATTACATATGATCTGTCGCCAAAAACAATGATTGAAGATGAAATATCTTGTTACGTTGATGCGCTATCACTCATTCATAATAACTATGAAAGGCTTACTATTGATCCAAACACAATCTTAGAAATACATTTTCAACTTTTTAAATATGCTACTTCGGATAGTGGAACGTGGAGAAAACAGGACATCTTACTTGAAGAACATGAGCAACTTAATTTCTCATTTTATTGCTATCGCCCTTTAACGATTAAAGAAATCCCAGAAGCAGTAAAAAATTTATGTGAAGAATATAATTATTTATTAAATCAAAAAGATATTGATCCACTAATTTTAATTTGTAATTTTGTGCTTAATTTTATATGTATTTTTCCTTTTGAATCTGGAAATGGAAGAATGGTACGTCTACTTATATCTTTATTACTATTACAAAGTAAACATTCACTAGTGAAATATATTTCACTAGATAAAATAATAAAAAAATACGAGAGAGATTATTATGATGCCTTATATAAATCTTCAGCAAATTGGCATTTTCAAGAACACAATGTATCCTTTATATTAAAATGTCTATTACATATTATTCTAGAAGCATATAAAGAACTAGACGTACATATTACAAGTTACCAACTAAAAGGGAACAAAACCTATAAAATTAAAGAGTATATATTAAAACAAGAACTACCTTTTACAAAAGAAGCAATACGAATGGTATTTTCAGATGTTTCACCAAGCACAATCAATAAGGCATTTGCTTGTTTACAAGAAGAAAAATTAATTAAACTAATATCAAAAGGCCGTAATGCAGTTTGGACTAAAACAAAAATATAAATAATATCAAAAAAATATAGGGTAATTTTCTAACATTAATGATTAAAACATACATATAAATTTATTTCACATACACAATAGATATTTGTACATAATACATATAGAGAGAATTTGTCGCTACATTATTCATACAACTATTTTTGTATTTTTTCTCTATACTTCCGAAAGTCTGATAACAGACTTTATAGGAAGTATTTAAGATATACAAACTAGACATTCAGATTTTATATCCCCACTATTATTTTAGTAATAGGAACGTTTAACATTTATTCCGTTTCACTTAAGTAAGTGCTGATTAATCTTGTCTCTAATAGCAATAGCTATAAATTCTTCAATAGAGCTATTTGTTTCATTTGTAATTTCTTTTAAGTATTTGTATTCCTTACTTGTAAGTATGACAGACTTCGTTACTGTATTACTATCCAAATATACGCTATGATTCATTCTTGGAACAATTTTCCCTTCTATTATATAAGGCATTAACTCCTCAATCCATTCCATTTGAATTCCTGGTGGTAATGTAATTAAAGATTGACGAATCTCAAAATACCAAAATGTCTCTTCTTCTAAAATCTTTATATTTCTTGGAGATACATACTGTAATATATTATCGATTATGTGAAAAATGTTGTTTCGTAATTGCGCAGATTTAGGAAAACGAAACTTAACAAACCTTTGATGATGACTTCTAGGTTTATCCGACAGTTCATAAGCGGACTCATATCCTGCTTTTAATGCCTCACTAAGTGTCATATTAGTTCCAAATTCATCAAGAATTATAATATCACCACGTTTTGGAATAGAAATAACACGTGCCAATGTATTGCCTTTTACAAACTTTTGAAATAATACTACATTATATTTCTGCGAAAATGTATATATATGATTAGCTTGTTCTACTTGCTGAACAAGTTCACGAACATCCTCCTCCTTCACAAATTTCGTTTGTCGATTACGATGATCTATTAAAGAATAAACTAACTTTCCTTCTTCTATCCATTTTTCAAGCTGATTTATACTAATATGGTACTCTTTACTTGCTTGGTATAAAGTAATACCCTCAATTTTACGTTCTTCTTTTACTTTCTCTACTTCTTCTCTACTAAATAAAAAACTACCATCTAAACGCCATGTATCCTTATTAATTGGTGTTAGCTTTCCTTGCTTCATTAAATTATTAAAAATAAAGTGACTAATATCTAAATAATCTTTCACTTCATTTGTAGTCATAGTCATTTCATATACGCTAATCATTCTAAATCCTCCTCACACTTTGGGATTTACATAATAATATTATGTAAATTAAAATTTATAGTATTTACATTTTAAATAAATTATAACATACAACGATATGCAGATTAGATTACAAATTATAATAAATTTTAATTTAATTTTCTTTTAAAATTCAATCTTACTAAAGATTAAACTATATTAGCAAAATAGTATTTTTAAAATTAAATAATAACTATAGAAAATGGGAGATTTTCTATAGTTACTATATACTTATTACTTGATAAAATTTAATTTTAATATGTAATTTAATTTATAATTGCTTGCGTTATAATATTTAATATAAAAGGAATTTTTAAGGAGTTGAATAACATTGAAATTTGAATTAGATATTGTTCATAGTGAGACTTCTTTAAATAACATAGAGAAACAAAAACAAAATTTCACAAATCTAATTGCATTATGGAACCCTGATTATATAAATGAAGCGGAAGTAAAAAAGGAAAATAACGAAAGAGAAGATTCATATACATATGAAGGATTTTCAGATGAAGAAATACTGTACTACTACTTGAATCGACAAACACATTTTGACCAAGAAAAACGAATCAAGGATGCATCAAGAATCCTATATGCACGTGATTTAAGTCAGTTTTATTTCTTTATTAAACAAAGTGAGGAATTTCTACAGAAAGATGTAAAGGATTATAAATTTGGTCAAGTATGGAGAAACCTTAGGAAACGGCATATCCGTAATTATCAAAAATGGTTATCTCAAGAGGCAATCTCCTATCAGTCAAAAGATAAATACAAGCCATCTACAGTTAGTAGAAAGCTTGGTATTATTCGTTCATATTTGAAATGGCTATATGAAATCCAATATATTCAGGATCCTCTACATGTTGAGATACTAAGTACAGCTGTAAATAAACAACATAAACCTAAACGGGAGTTATCATATGAGGAAGTAAAACAATTGCTTCATTACTACAAGGATAATGAAATTAATTACGCCTTATTGTCAGTCCTAGCTACTACAGGATTACGTGTTGCAGAAGTCGCACATGCAAAGTGGGATGATCTTGAGTATGACGCTATACGAGGACGATATTATTTAAAGGTTGATACAAAGGGAGATAATGAGCGGATTGTTTCTATTAATAAGGAGATTTTTAATCGGATTGCTGCATTTCGAATGCGGAGAAGATTACCTATAGACATTGGGAATAGAAATGGTGGAACAGTATTTCAAACTAAAAACCATACTGCTTATAGAGAGAATTATTTATCACAATATATTTCTAAAATCATTAAGGATACTCAGCTACCCTTTACAGAGAATATCGGAATTACTCCCCACTTCTTTAGACATTTTTATGTACAGTATTTATATGATTACAAAGGATTACCACCTCATATTATCGCAGCTGCAGTAGGTCATAAAAATGATCGTACTACGAAAGAAAATTATTTGAATCAGCGATTGACGAAAGATAATGATGCCGGTAATTTAATTTTGGAAGATGAATTTTAAATTGAACCTCTATTAAATAAATATTAAAGCGATTCAATAACACCACTTATAGTTATGTATTTTTTATATAATTAGAATCGTTTTATTGTCTGTTTATTTTTATTTATTCACATAAATGTTCATTAGTAATTCGCCAAGTATCCCTATAAATAGGTTGTATTTTAGGTAATTTAGTATACCCTTTCATAATTTAAAACTTGATTTCATTTAGAAGTGTTAATTTATTAGTTGTAAATAATATATAATTTAATTTTTTTGTTCTAATAAAGATTGCTTCTGAATTTTTAAATTTATTACCAATTTCTACTGCTTTGTCAGTATTTTTTAACGTATTATTTTTATTAACCTCAATTATATCTTTTAATGGAATATTAATTGTTGCGCCTTGCCATGTAATGGCTATTTTTTCGATTGATTTTATAATTTCTATTTCTTTCATATTACTAGTAACTCCCTAATCTATTTGTATTTATCTATATAATAGAGTATATATTTAGAATAGAAACCAGCCAATTTCATATATATTCACTCAGCCATTGTGTAAATAGGTAATACTAGTACAAAGATTTTTAGATTTAGTTACAACCTAGGGCAAATTTGCAAATTTTTTTGAGTTGAGTTTTCGGCTAATCTAAATTATGATGATATTATTCATAATATTAAATGCTATGAAAATATAAATAAATTCAGCAGAGCTCAAGTCCAGACAACGTATAGAGCTATGAAAATGAGTTGAAGTGGCTTTAGCATTGCTTAAAACCTATAACCAATTATTTGTTAATAGCTAAAAAATAATCTTATAGGAGGGGATAGATAAAAGTATCTTATAACGAATAAACCATATGTGAAAAATATACAGGAATGGTGCTAATGAGAAAAAAAACTAAATATCAGACTTGGATTCGAATGAAAAAACTGATTGTATTTTTGATAAGCTCAATAATTCTTCTATTGATAACATTATTGCCTATTACTTTCTATCTGCGAATCCTATCAGGGGTTTTAGCGATGCCTTTTATTTATATAACGTTTATACTTTCTTATTCTACTTACCAATTCGCAGCATTCGGAGAGGATTACCAATCAAAAATACATGATTTAATTGTTAAAAAAGTGAATTGGGATGGAGAAGGAAAAATATTAGATATTGGAACAGGTAGTGGGTCATTGATTATTAAACTTGCAATGACTTTCCCTAAATCCTTTTTAACTGGAATTGATTATTGGGGGAAGAATTGGGAATACTCACAAGAGCAATGTCAACAGAATGCTAAAATAGAAGGTGTATCTGATAGGGTTAATTTTTTAAAAGCAAGTGCCGCTGGGCTCCCTTTGCAGGATGATGCATTTGATATAGTTGTAAGTTGCCTAACATTTCATGAAGTGAAAGATACAAACAATAAAATAGAATTAATTAAAGAGGCTATAAGAGTATTAAAACCTGGTGGTGAATTTATCTTCTTAGATTTATTTATGGATGAAAAAATATTTGGGGATACAGAAGAGTTCTTAAATAACCTAGAGAAACTCGATATATCTAAATTGAATAGCTACAAGCTTGCTGAAGAAATGAAATTACCAAAGCTTTTATTAAATAAAAAAGTATTAGGAAATGCAATGATTTTGAGTGGCAAAAAGTAAAGGGGTATTAATTGCTTACGAAAGTATTGAAGAGTTTTCTAAATAAGGGTACTAACTTTATTTAACAAAGTGATGTAACTCTATGTTTTTTTATTAGCGAGCGGACGTAGACCCATTTAAGCATTTAGTGTGTTTGGTAATCAAATATGAATTTTTCAAACGTAACGTAGTGAAGCACTTTATATAGGGGTAGCGCCACACATCCATCAACTTAAGGATTTTGTGCTGGTTTAAAATAAAGTTTGGTTAAAAAATCATTCTAAACCCATAATTTCAATGCATATAAAAAGCCATTGTTTTAAACAGTAATTGAACAAAACGATGGCTCTCTTTTATTTTCCAGAACTGTTTTTCATAAAAAAGTCTGATTAATTTAATTTTCCTTATACCACTAACGCACCATTTAGTTTAATAAGAATGAATGGATTTAAACTTTCTTCCAATAAAGTTAGCAGGTACAGGGTTGAGTTCTATTTCTCTTGACCAAACAGAGAGTTGACCAATGTGGTGAATCTCATGAGCAATTATATGATGTAATATTTCCTCAACAGTATATTTATCTTCATCCCAAGCAACACATACAGCTTTCTCTTTTAATTCATCTAAATTTTTTTTGAGAAATTCAGCTATTTCATTCCGGAATCTATCTGAAAGAGATTTAACCCTTTCAAGTGTATCATAATCAGCAAATTCAACTACTATGTCTTCTTTGCCTTGAATACCACGAACCCAACTATATTCAACATCAATAATGTGAAAAAGGGTATATAAAATACTTCCTACTCCTCCAGTTCGCTCTTTTATCAACTCTTCATTTGATAGTTGATTACACCATTCAAACCATTCGTCTCTTACTTGCCAGTTATATTTAAAAAAATTTATCAATGTAAATACTCCCCTATATAATTGTTTATAGCAATAAGAATTAGCTTTTGTCACTAAAACCCCTCTTTTTATTGAAGTAACCTGCCCTGTTAGTTCAATAAAACAAGCTCTAGATAAGTAATCTCGAGCAAAAGCGTTGCACCTTATTAAAACAACACGTCTTTTTTAAACTTCGTGACTTTATTCCAAATCCGTATATAGACTATTTTTGGAGTTAAAAGCACGTTACTATTCTCTTATATTAATGAGAAAGGGTGACGTACTTTTTATGAATATCCACCAAAAACAAGAGTTATCTTTATTTGCCGAAGAGTTATATCGATATATGTCTCCCGCTACACTTAATCAATTAGCTATAGAAGCAGGCGGGATGAAACGAAAACGTAAGTGCCATGGGCACCATTTCTTATCTTTGTGTGTATGGTTAAATCAACAAGTCGCTACTACCTCTCTTACTCAACTTTGTAGTCAGTTAGAAACCTCAACAGGAATTTTATTAAGTCCGGAGGGACTTAATCGACGCTTTAACTCAGTCTCTGTAGCTTTCTTTCGAACTGCATTTACTACACTTCTACAAGCTAAAATTGGAGGTTTATCTAAGATTTCTCATTCTCTTTCAGCTTACTTTGAGCGCATTCGCATCCTTGATTCTACAACCTTCCAAGTTCCAGATCGATTCGCAGCTACTTATCCTGGTGCCGGAGGATGCAGTCATAAAGCTGGTGTGAAAATTCAACTAGAGTATGACTTGTTGAGTGGGGAATTTTCTGATGTGGAAATTGAACCAGGAAAACGAAGTGATCAGGCATATAGTGCGACTCGAACAGGTATGGCACAAAAGAATGAACTATATATTCGTGACTTAGGATATTTTCGTTTACAAGACTTTAAGTCTATTCAAGACAAGCAAGGATATTATTTATCACGTCTTAAGTTACCAACTAAAATATACAGAAAAAAGTTCGAAACAGTTGTATTTAAAACAAAGCCCACTCAATTGAGACCGGTATATATACAAATTCATTTGGAAGACATCATGACACAATTACAACCTGGCCAAGTGTATGAATTACATGATGTTTATGTAGGGAGTAAAGACAAACTACCTACTCGCATTGTGGTTTATAGATGTACCGAGGAGCAAAAACAGAAACGCCTACGTGACCGAGCTATTCGCGAAAAGAAAAAAGGAATTACTTATACAGAGCGTACGAAGCTTTTACAAGGTATTACGGTATATATGACAAACATTCCTACGGAATGGGTACCAAAAGAGAAAATCTATGATTTATATTCACTACGTTGGCAAATTGAACTGTTATTTAAAATATGGAAATCTTGGTTTCAAATTCATCGTTGTAAATCTATTAAACAAGAACGATTAGAATGTCACCTTTATGGGCAACTCATTAGTATTCTATTATGTTCTTCTACCATGTTTAAAATGCGAGAACTCCTGTTACGGAAGAAACAGAAAGAGCTAAGTGAATATAAAGCGATGTACATAATTAAGGATTATTTTTCATTTTTTTACCAAGCATTACACAAAAACACCCAAGAATTATCAAAGGTTCTCCTTCGTCTGTTTAACCTCCTACAGCACAACGGACGAAAATCTCATCGATATGAGAAAAAGACAGTCTTTGATATTTTGGGTGTTGTGTATGATTATACCACTTCTACTCATCATGTAGCATAGTAAAAAATTGAAGCCTGTCAGGGTTTATTTGATATGCCCACTTTTATAAAATCTATAAAAGATAATAAAAAGCTATATGGAAAGACCGCATTTTGTATAAAAATATACCTTAAGTTGATGGGCATGGGGTAGCGCCACATAGCTATCAAGCTAAGATTATGTAAAATCAATTTCAGGTGAGAAGGTTTTGAAAAAGCTGATTTTGTATTAAATAAACCAAAAGATATTTTGAATTTACTTTAACCAAGCTCGTGTCTAATAAAGAAATTTGGTTATTGTTGGCGCTATCTTTCAGTGAAGGTTTTATTGATATTCTAATTTTATTAGCATCAAACACCTTAATTCTAGTTAACTTTATGCTTCTTATTAAAATTCCTGGCAAAGTTTATGGGTTAATAATTAACCTACGGCTAATTTATAGGTAAACTGATAATCAAAGTGTTAGCTTGATGGAAATAAAATAAAAGAACTCTTTTTAAATGTAGTTGGAAATTTAATTAAAAAATATGAGGTTTAATCCATAATAATTACAAATTAATTAATAAGAAAACAAAGAGTGATTCCTCTTTTTATACCGTTTTATTAAACCGGAAAAACTTCAATTTTTGTTGGCTTTGAAAACCTACGTTCTAATTCTCTTTTAATCTTATTAACAGCAAAAACTTCTGAGGATGCATGAACTTTAGCTACCTTTTTTATAGCAGTATTACCCGTGACTAAAATATAACTTACCGAATACGATGAAATCATATATTCACCCCTTCAATGTAACATGTTGTTATAATATATGATCCTTATCTTAACTCTATGAAAGAAATGTAAATTAATATAAAGTTTCCTTTTTAATTCATAGCATATACTTAACTAAATATTAATGAAAAAAGGCCTCTTTTCTCGTTGAAAAGAGGCCTTTTACCGTATCATATTAAGGTTTTTCGGGTACTAGTAATAGTAAGTAATGTACTGGGATACAATTTATTTACTATGCAATTAAGTATAGCATGTATATATCATAAAAGGCTGTGTCAAATTTACGAATAAATATAGTATCAAAATACTTATAGCTAACCAAGTACTGAAGTTATACTATTTTCATACTTCTGCAGTTGACTAAAATTTAAATGAAACTTTAAATTGAGACTAATTATCCAATGTTCTTATCTCTTCGGGAGTATCTTTGTATTTTTTATTTTCTTTCAACAATCTATAAAACTCACTTTTTAATATATTTTTTTCGCGCTCTAGTTTCTTTTGATGCTTAGTCAATTCATTTATACGCTTCGCACTTTCTTGTATTTTTAAATACATGCTCATAATCAACCTCCCAATAAATTATGCTTAAATATATGAGGTTTTTGTACAAAAAATACGGTGAAATTTTTTGTACAAAGGAAGCTTTTCTTTGGTAGTCATTATAGCCTTGCTATCTGGAGCTTATGTAGAGACATAAAAAATTCATAGGAAAATTATCTTTACTTCATATCAGCTTCAGGTGCATGCGATAGTATATATACATAATAACACTAGAAAGAGCTAATCAAGATGTCACTTGAAACAAACATTATTCTTTCTTTATTAGATGTACAACTGTGGATTGCTCATCATCGGGATAATAGTCACATACATGTAAAAAAACAAAAATTAAATTCATCACCTTACTCAAATAAGTACGCAAGTGTAAATAAATAAAATTAGACATTTATACATATTTTGTATATAAATTAACCGGTTCCTTATATGTTAAGGAACCGGTTGTTGACTTATTAGAAAAAGTTATATTTTATTAATTACTTTCTGGGTCTTTAGATTCCACTTCTCCTTCATTATATTCTTTAGTAGTACCGAATCCTGAATTCCCACCTTCAATAAATGAGGGTTGTCTTTGATTCGATCCTATCTCATCTTGAAAAGTATTTACTTGATTTTGGCTAGACTCACTTATGTCTTCTTGAATAAAAACATGTGTTACATATCCTATTGAAATACCAATTATAACCAGGACACTGCAAACAACTACCTTAATCCATGTTCTCTTCATTCCTCTCTTAGGTGTAGCATCTATTATTTACAAAAAATGTATAAATTGAACTTGCAGTTACTTTGAAGTTATTTCATTCTTTGTTTTCTCTAAAGTAAACACATTCATTTTTCAAGAAACATCTTGTACAACTAAATTCTGTTTTTGTAGATAAACAGCTTTATCTGACTGTTTGGCTACGTCTTGTGAATGAGTCACAACAATAATACATTTATTTTCTTTATGTGCTAACTCTTTAAACAACTCAATAATTTCCATAGACGTTTCTTGATCTAGGTTTCCAGTCGGTTCATCTGCAATTAACAAATCTACATTACAAGATAATGCACGAGCGATTGCGACACGTTGTTGTTGACCACCGCTAAGCTGTAACACATTCCTTTTTGCTTCTATTTCTGTCAATCCTACTTTTTTTAGTAGCTCCAATGCTCTTATCTTTTTATCTTTTACATCGACTCCTGTTATTTCCATTGCTGTTATAACATTTTGAAGTGCGGTCATATAAGTAATGAGATTATAAGATTGAAAAATAATTGATACATACTGATTTCGATAGGAGTCGAGACCAATTTTACGTATATCCGTTCCTTTATATAAGACATATCCACTTTTTGGAACGTCTAATCCACTGGCTAAACTAAGAGTTGTTGTTTTTCCTGAACCAGATGGCCCTAAGATAGTATAAAAACTTCCAGTTTGAAAAGAAAAATTTACATTTTTTAAGATTGTAGTTCTCTTATTATTACTTTCATAATGATAATTGATATTTTTAAACTGTAAAATTGTCTCCATATCGAGCCTCCTTATTCATCTTTTAAAAGAATTTGTTTTGGATTTAAACGAAGAATGGATAATGCCGGAAGAATCGTTCCTAGCATAGCGATTCCTAATCCAATCCCCCCTACTTTTCCTAGATCTTCAGTTGAAATACTTACATCGATATTATCAACCGGATCTACGTCTGCAGCAGGGTTACCACTTAATTTTGCTATAGGATCTTCCGGTTTATCTTCATTCTTTGCTATTTCACTAGATAAAAGATTATCACCCACTTTTTGAGAAACTTTCTCTCCTGTTGCTAAAGATAAACCAAAAGCTAATACAGCAATACATAATACCTCAACTAGTAATTGACCCATTAACTTCCACTTTTTCTCGCCTATAGATAACAAAATTCCAATTTCTTTTCTACGTTCCTTAATAGAGAGCATAATTATTAATCCTAAAATCGTTGCACCTGCAATAGACACCATAATTACAATCGTTTTCGAAAAAGATGCAATATTTTCGATTGGACCAATCATCTGTTTATAAACGTTATCTTGTGCATCTAATTCATAGTACGCTGGTAACCCCAATTTTTTTGCTTCTTCTTTAAATGCATCAATATCCTTAGGATCCTTTAATGAATAGATTGCATTTTCCAGTGAATTCATAACAGAATACGGTACATATATTTGATTAGCAGGCTCTAATAAAGCAAAAGATTGTCCTCCAAAAGATGGAACCTCTTCTTTAGACTCATATATACCTATAATTTCTAGCTCTTTCGTGGTAAGTTCCTCATCCATTACTTCACCTATCTGTAATTTATCACCCACTTTTAAATTGTTTTTTTCAGCTAGTTTTTTTTCAATCATAGCAACGTTTTTTCCTATTGTTTTTGACGTAATTCCCTCTCCTTCAATAAGTTTTAATTTTTTGTCTTGAGCAGCTTCTAATGAAAAAAAGTCTCTAACACCCTGTAAAGTGAAATTTAAATTATTATTTGGACCAAATGATTGAGCTCCTCCAGATGGTTCGACATTATGAAGCTCTTTCAGCTCAGCAATAGCACTTTTTAGATAATTATAGTGATCTAAATACTTAGAGTTCTTTAATTTATCAGCTTCTTTTTTTTCGATACTTGGTACCTTTCTCGCTTCATTAGCATTTTGATTATTGTTTTGTTCTTCCAAATACTTATTTATATCGATTCTTAAGTTGATATCAGCTCCTAATTGTTGCCTAGCCAAATCTGTTGCTTTACTGGATGCACTTTGAATCGTAAAACCAGCGAATACCAAATTAATAACAACTAGAAAAATAGCAAGTAATATAAGTGACTTTCCCTTTCTTGATTGTAAACTCAAAAATGATCGTTTGATAAAATTCATGTTCTCTAACCTCCTTGATGCCATAGTATTGTATTAATCTGGAGTTTATATGAGGATTGTCTAGAGATATGTGGAGTTTATATGAGTTTCTGGTGCAAAAACTTCAAGATAATTGCAAGTAACCTTTTAAATTTGGACATATAAACTGTGATTTAGACCATAACCTTGCCACTTTGGCAAATTTATGCTTACAACGATAAAATTTTAAATCCATTATAAAATCGCTTAATATTATAAAGGCATTAAAAATAAGGTTTTACCAAATCCACTTAATAACACTTAATTATAGGAGCGTTATCGTACATTATAACTTAAACTAACTTGCATAATAACTTACTTTAACTTAATATATTCTTATGGAGGTTACTTATGAATCAAGAAGAGCGATTGATACGAGTTCTTAATTATTTAGAAACAAATAAAACTATGAATATAAAAAAAATGTGTGAAATGTTTCATATCTCAAGAGATACTGCAAGAAGAGATATAGTAAAACTTTCAAAAAACAAAGCAATAGTTAGAACTTATGGCGGAGTGGCTTTAGCTACTTTTCATAAGAAAATTAATACTTATCAAGTACGGTCACAAACTGAATTAGAAACGAAAAAATCGATTGGAATGAAAGCTGCAAATATAATTGCAAACAATGACATGATTTATTTAGACGTTTCAACAACTGTCAACTTTGTAGCGCAACATTTACAATCAAAGAACGTAACTATTGTGACGAACTCTATTGATACTGCTTATATGTTAGCTCAATCTGAAGATACGACTATTCACCTTTTGGGAGGAACTTTAAATAAGGTTTCTCGACATACTACGGGGACTTCGACCACTGAAAAACTCAAAGATTATCACTTTGACAAGGTATTCATTGGAACTGCAGGTATTACAGAAGACGGGATATACTATGGTTTTGAAGAAGATATTTATTTCAAGCGTGAATTAATAAAACATGCTGATCAAGTTATTTTAGTGGCAGATCATACTAAATGGAATCAGCGACGAAATTATAAGGGTTTAACTCTTGAATCTATAGACACATTCATTACAAATCAAGTTATATCTAATGATTTATATAATACTTTGAAAGAAAACGGTGTTGAAGTAGTAATTACAAGTGAAGATTAAAAAATAGGGAGGATTTATTTTGGTTACATCTCTTGTTTTTGATGTAGACGGCACAATTTTAGACACAGAAAAAGCAATATTAAAATCCTTACAAAAAGTTTTAAAAGACGAACTAAAGGAAGATTATACGTTACAGGATTTACGATTTGCATTAGGAATTCCTGGAAAAGTAACCTTAAAAAAATTAGATGTACAAAATATAGACGTTGTCCATCCGAAATGGTGCAAATCTGTACTAGATTTTTCCCATGAAGTTTCGGTGTTTGAAGAATTAGAGGACGTTATTAAAGAGTTATCCCTTAGTAAATTAAAGCTAGGGATTGTTACATCAAAAACTAAGCAAGAATTAATAGACGAGTTCGAGCCATTTGGCCTAAGCGATCATTTTGAACATATAATTTGTGCGTGTGATACGGATAAGCACAAACCACACCCTGAACCATTATTAGCTTGTTTGAAACAATTAGATGTTCCTAATGATGAGTCAGTATACATAGGAGACTCAATATACGATATGAAATGTGCGAAAAGTGCTGGTGTTAAATTCGCACTCGCTTTATGGGGTTCAAAGACAAAAGAAGGTTTTGAAAAAGCTGATTATATATTAAATTCCCCAAAAGATATTTTGGATTTAATTTAATCAAGTTTCTTACTAATAAAGACATTAAGTTACTCACTAAAAAGTCGATTTCTTAGCGTACAGGAAATCGACTTTTTAGTTATAGGATCAGCGAAAGAAATTCGGTTATTGTTGGTGCTATCTTTCAGTGAAGGCTTTATTGATATTCTAGTTTTTTTAGCTAAAAACACCTTAACTCTAGTTGCCTTTATGGTTCTTATTAAAATTTCGGCAAGTTTATGGGTTAATAATTAACTTACGGCTAATTTATAGGTAAAATAACAATCAAAGTATTAGCTTGATAGGAATAGGGTAACATCACTTGCCTATCAACTTAATATTTTATACATCCCCATAACAAAATTTTTCTCTCTAAAGTTATTTATGTAAACACCATTGACTAATTTGTTTATAGACAATGCCATTCAAACAAAATAAAAAGGCCTAGATTGATCATATTTTAAGATTGATTTCCATAGTTGAAAGTAAACCTCATTTACAAATTCATTTGTTTCATAACCATTTTTAACTATAGCAAATACGGTGTCATATATTCACTGAATTGTTAAATCAAATATATATTCAAAATCTTCTTCGTCACCGGATAACAGACGATCTATCCAGTTGCTTATGTTGTCATTACTAGCCAAATAGGCATCCTCCTTAAAATTGATTTCACTATATATTGGACAGTAATCATGATAAAGTTCCAAGTTTGATAAAAAAATATATTTATCATCCCTTTAGAAGTATATAGATTCCGTTAAGCAATTAGGCTGGTGTAAATTTAAACCTAATGTTTTCCATTTAAATGTGATGGAATAGAAATATATATAAAGAGTAGGAAAAACAACTGAACTCAAACACAAAACAGTTTATTTATGATATCCAGCAAAGAAAGAACAATTATATGGAAGATGTATTAACAGCAATACAACACCCTAAAAAAGAGCAATCTGAACAGGTCATTCAAAATATAGTAGAGAAGATGGATATGATGATTAGTTTAGTTACTACCTACATGACTATTGAATCAGAATCTATGAAAGAATTAAAAGAACTTCAGGAAGAAATTATTCATGCTCAAGCATATATTCAAAAATGAAAATTTGAAGAAACACAGAGATAAAACCCTCTGTTTTTATTCAGTAATCTATGACGCCAATCTGTTAAGAATCAAATTAGATGTAATTTGATTCTTAATTTAACTCGTGTTATGGAGTTTTGAGAATCCCTTAGCGTATAAAAACGTTAAAATGTGCGTGCTCCTCCTTTGTAACCTTAAAACTCATTCCAGCAATTCCTTACAACGTATATTTATAATGCAAACCCTAATTACAGACAGAGGGAGAAGAATGTTTATTATTCTCCTCCCTCTGTCTATTAACAATACTTGATTATAGCTCTGTAACCTTTTTTATTCATCTCGTATTATTCTACGAATAGTTTAAGGTATAAGTACTTCTTATTTGATATTTAGTGCTGATTCACTGAAAACATATATTCTTTGTATGTTTTTCGTGTGGATAGAATAAGCCCCATCATTAGCATGTTCGAAAATAAAGAGCTTCCGCCATATGATAAAAATGGAAGTGCAATACCTTTGACAGGCATTAATCCCACAATCATACCGATATTTTGAAAAAATTGTAACATTAGAACGCCTACAATTCCTGCGCATAGTAAGGTGCCGAATAAATTATCTGCGGAATTACCAATTATAAGTATTCGGGAAAGCATTAAGAAGAATATACATATTATCAAAGTGGCAACTATAAAACCGCCTTCTTCGGCAATTGTGGCAAAAATGAAATCAGTATGTTTTTCTGGAATATAAACATTTCCAGAACCGAAGCCTTTTCCTTCTGTCCCTCCACTACCTACAGCTAAAAGTGATTGTTGAGTTTGATATCCCTGATCTGTATGCTGAAATGGATCTAACCAGCCTAAAATTCGCGATTGTTGGTGAGGCTTTAATAAAGTAACTAACTTATTGAAGAAAATATCTGGATATTTTACGTATATAAATATTAAAGCAGACATTACAGCCATTGGAATTCCTGCACATAGTACGATTAACTTTTTTTGAATTCCTGACATAAATATAATACATGCAATGGCTGCTATATATAGGAACACCATTCCCGTATCGGGTTGACTATATACAAGTAACGCAGGTGGAATAGTTATCAAACATATTTTACCAATCAAAAGTAAATCAGTTTGAAATGTCCGTGCCATATACTGTGCATTATGTTTTACGACTAAACTTGCGGCCAGAAGAATTAAGGCAAGCTTAAAAAATTCAGCTGGTTGAATAGCACCAATAATTGGAAATCTAAACCATCTTTTTGCCCCTAATATTTCAGGTGTAAAACTTGACACTGGTAATACCTTTAAAATGATAATTGAGATGAACCCCACAATATAAATCGGCCAAGCTAATTTTTGTAATTGATCTAAATCGATATTGGCAACAATTAATAATAGAACAAAACCTATGGCGTAATTTACCATTTGTTTCATAGCAAAATTTTGGTTACCATATTGCCCGGTTTGCTGACTGCTGTATATTGCAACAATACTGGTGATACATAATATGAATAAAATGAATATTAGTTTCTTATCTAATTTTTTTAAAAAAACTATTTTCCCCACCATTTCAACCCCCTAGACATTGTGGTATTCACTTTTTATAGGAACTATCCTGTTTTTTATGTGTACATTAACATTTATTAATATAATTTTACAATAATAAGGAGATATTGAACATTCTCAAAATTATCCATACTTATGAGGCTACTTTAAAAGGTGACTGATTAGTGTGGATAAGGAAAGTTTATTTAAATGGAGACATTATGAGCCTAATATTATTTTGTTGAACGTGAAATGGTACCTACGGTAAAACCTAAATTCTCGTGACTTGGTGGAGTGCTTTTTAAGTCTTGCCTACTTTGCATGAGTCACTCCAAACTCATCTGAACCAGGAATGTAGTCAGACCATTTTTAGAATACGGGTATCACTATGACCTGGTTTAATAAATACCTCACACGAATCTTAAAATTCTTACATTATAATTTTTCTGAATTACTCTTTGAATTTTTTCGGAGAAGTTCTTCAATAAGCTTTGCTTTTTCATTCACCCTTGTTGCATATGTGAAATCACCATAACAATATGGATACCTAAAATTTTTTTTATTTCCACCACAAGTGTACATCTCTGGATTTTGATCAACTTTCATCTTAGAAAAATTTTTGGCCGAATCTTCCGAGTGTTGTTTAACTTCTTGACTAGCAATAAAATCAATATACCCTGGTCCCATATTATAGCTTTGAATAATTGTCTCCATGCTAACATCTTTTTCCGTTCCATATTTGTACATTTGAGCAAAGTGTTTGACCCCTTGTCTAATGCTCAAGCTTGTCTCTTGAATTTCATTTGGCTTTAATCCCAGTGATTCAGAAGACTGCATAGGGTCGTTTCCCTCACCTCTACTCTCTTGGTACATAATTCCTAATAAAACTGCTGTTTTACCTTCTAAATTATATTTTTCTAATTCTCTTTTCACGGTTAGCTCATATTGCAATAAACGTTGTTCGGTAGCAATCGCTTTATTTCTTTGAATATTGGTTTTATGCTTAACATAAAATATTACAGACATGGTTCCTAAACCTAAAATACTAATAAAGAATAATATAATAAATCGTGTTTTAATCGTATGCTTCATACATTACTCCTCCTCCTATAAAAAATCCGTACCTTTTTGGACTCAAAATTATTTTTTTAGGTGTAAAGTTTAATATAGGAATTTAAAGAAAAAACAACCACCTGAATTGTGGATTTTTCAAGGCGGCTTATTTTTTGAATCGTTTCCTTCCTCCTACAAGTATTACACTTTTTTTTTGAAATTTTTTGTTCTTTGTTTTGCCCAATTGATACATTTCTTTTCAATTAAATGATACGATACTATAGAACAAAGTATTGTCATTGTAATACATAAGATAAGAAGGAAAAGGATAGGTATTTTTGTATACAAAAGTTTAAATAGTACCATCATGATTGGAAAATGACATAAATAGATACTATATGAAATTTCTCCTAAGTATACAAATACACTCTTATTTAAAATTTCTTTTACCTTTAGATTATTCATGGCCATTATAATCAGTATACTAACACCAATTACGACACCCCAATCCTTTAATAGGAAAGCAGTATCACTACGAGAAATCAGCAAAATTCCAGTAGAGTATACATATAAAAAGATTCCTAGTGTGATAAGAAGATTTCTTTTTAAATTTTTCATATTTCTATATAAGTGGGTAAGTTTTTCCTGATGCTTAAAAAGTAACATTCCGACCATAAACATAGATGTGAAATGCAGTGTATCGGCATAACCATTATAAAATCCCTCAGCTTTCCCAATATGCAACATATTAAGAAAAATACTAATTAAAGAAAAGCTCATAGCAAACAGTATCGTTTTCTTCCAACTCTGTTTATAAAATAGAAGGAATAACAAGGGAAACACGATAGATATACGCATTTCTTGAGCTAATGACCAGATAACCGGATTATAATTATCCGTAAAAAAGTTATTAAGAAGTACAAAGTGATTGATAATATCTAATTTTGTTATTGGCCCTTGCCACTTATCATAGAACCAATCTCGAAGTCCTGTAACTTCATATGATGAAAATAAAATAAATAAAGCAAAGGTGATAAATATCCAGAAATAATAAGGGATATAGATTCGTACAAATCTCTTAATTAAATATCCCCAATAATTTGTTTTTGAATGATAGAGTGCCATAGATAGCACAAAACCACTGAGTACATAAAAAATGATTACAGCTTCTCCACCAGCCCATAAAAACCTAAGAGGCGATAGTTTTATAGAATTAGGCAATGATGGTAGCATCAAACAAAAATGTCCGATTACCACTGTAATAGCTGCTAAACCCCGTATAGAATCTAACTCTTTTATTCTCTTACTCATAAAGTCTTCTCCTTGTAAATTGTAGATTTTACTGTTAATAAAGGCCACTATACTAGTGTAGTGGGAGAATTGTACATATATACGTATAGGGTAGAAGGAACTATTAAAATAAAAAGTAGGGTAAACTTTAAATTTTTGAACTCTTTTTTTTAGGTAATCTAACTTTAAATATTGTTCTTATCACATTACTTTTAGCAGAAATCACCCCATTATTACTGTTCGCCTATATTTTTAGGATTACAATTAATAGACAATCTAAGTAATAAATTTGTTCCACAGTTACAAAAAAATTAAACCAGTGTGCCCCAATTGAATATCAAAACACACTGATAACTTAGTCTTTTTCTTTTTGTCTACTAAAAAGGGGTAAGATCCCATCACAATCAAGCCAAGAAAAGAAAATACCCAAAATAAGAAAATTTACATCTCCAAATTATGGTATCATTAAACAAAAATGTCCAAATACAACTGTTATAGCCGCTAGTCCTCATATGATTCTAATTCGTTTATTCTCTTACTCATAAGGTGTTTTCCTTGTAAATTATAGCTTTTGTTATTAATATAGATGACTATACTAGTGTAGTGAGTGAAGTAAATATATTTTGTTTACTTTTCTTTAAACTTCCGATATAAACACTACAGAAAATTGTGGATCTTTTAAAAGCATTTTTCATATTTATGCATAAATTATAGAATAAATATAGAAAGAAAAAAGAAATTTTATCTAAAAAATTTTTTAAGATTTTATTAAATTTATTGACTCACATAAACATATTTACGTATTTTAAAAGTTATTTTGCCGTTAATAAAAATCACCATACTAGCGCAGTTGGAGAATTGTACATATTGTGCTTATGTTTCGTTACATTCCTGATATAAACAGTACATAGTCAATCTGTGTATCTTTTGAAGAGAATTTTCGTATTTAATTAAGCATAAATTATAAAATAATAATCGTTAAAAATTTGTATTGTCTTTTAGAAAGCACTTTAAAACTGTTTTCTAAACCCTTGTTATAGTTTGTCTGTTTCTCTGTCCATTGAACACCCTTATCTCCAGTCCAACTTAATCTATTAACAACATATATGTTCCTTTTAAACTTTTCTGTAAACCACGGTTATATGCACTTGTTATATTAGATATTACAATTCGAGTATTGGTTTCTGCATTGTTCAAATCTTCGTTCAATCTCTGGGTGCTAATCCACCTCGACCGATTTGAAACAGTCCAAGAGACTTGCCCTGATCTCCAACTGCACTTGGATCAACCTTGCTTTCAAGGTGCATATGCAAGCATAATTAATGATTGAGTATACACCTTGAATTTTTTGTTTATCTTTTTTATGAATACATTTTTGTACATATGCTTTTTAAATAATGATGTCTAATAATAAGGAAATAAATCATTTGTATACAAATAAAGATTATTAATACAACAATTGAGCTTTGTAGAACAGACATTTCCTTACTCACTGTTTGTCCTAATTGATGAAAAGTCAGGTATGCAAAACTGCTGTGAACCATTGCTACTACTATCGGTAAGAAAAATAGAATTATCATTTGTCTTGTCACAATTTGCTTTAACTCTTTTTGTCTTAAATCTAATTTTGAAAGCATCTGATATTGCTCTTGATCACGTTCTAAATCAGTAAATAAACGGAAATATAAAAAGCTTAGCGTAAATACGAAAAATACAATCCCCACCATTACACTTGAAATAGAAAGTAATCTGTTTTGTTGTTTCAGCTCAAGCCATTTTAAATTTAAAGATGAAAAGGCATAATAATCCTCTTGACTCGTACCAATGAACTTTGAAAGCTTTGTAGAAATCACACTTGTTTCAGACCAATTTTTAACGATAAATCCGTAAATCGTGTAATCTCGGAGTGGGCCTCCTTGTTTTGGAATACATTCAGCATAAGACAGGAATCCATAGTTGATATGAACTGTATCTGGAGATTATGTAAAGAAAAATAGATAATCAGTTGTATATCCTAATGGGTATTTAGACAAGATTGAAACTTTATATGAGTTTGATAATTGAGTTACCTTTTGTTTTTGAGCATGAGGTTTATTGCTGGGATGAAACTTATCGAGGAGTTTACCCTTTCAATACACTTTTCAACTAAATATTTTTCTTCAATAATAGACAGACCTTCATAAGTTTCTTCATTGTTTGCATTCTCTGCTGCGTCAGTTTTGTTTTCCTAACTTACTGTTTCAGTCTTAACTTGAATTTCTTCCTTATAATTACAAAAAGGATATACCTAAACATTTAACTGCTAGTAAAATATTTCCTTTTATTATTCTATAATGATAATAATTAATGAGTCAAAGTGATTTTGCGAAAATTATATAAAACAGGCATAATTTATTATTTGCTTGGCAAGTTATGCTTGGTACCCCAATGAGATACTAGAGAATCTCTCATTGTAGTACCCTCTACTATCTTTACAGGAGTAGCAACACGTCTTCATCTATCTACTAATGTCATTAATTCATTTCTCTTTCGCATACCGCTATGTCGCCTTCAATTTTGCTTCTTTTTCGTTTCTTACGTTCTTCCATATCCACGTCGGAAGGACGATTTTTGATTAGTTTTTATCTAAATAGGATTTCACTCCTTATTTACCGAGAGAAAATTTATGATATAATAAAATTAGCTAATTTTAGGGAATATTTTCTCTACAGCGCTCCTTGCCATCGAGCGTTTTTTTACTTTTCAATAGCTAACTTTCTGAAAAGCTGTTAAAATTCAGTTACCGATATGTGTAACAACTAGCCTGTGCTTCTGTACAGGCTTTTTTGATGCTAGTTTTTAGCTAACAAATGTATTCCCCTCACTTCACGCATCGGAATATCCAGAACAGTTGTATTGGTGGTAACACCTACCGTTTTAGGCTCTTTTAATTAACTGAATAATAAAACAATACAAAACTTGTCTATATTCAAATGAATAATAATATAGTTTTTAACTTTTTTATTTGTTGATTCACAATATAAAAAGAAGAACCCTTATAATAAGGATTCTGCAACAGGAAATAACAAAATATAAACCGTAAAAAGAATTACTTATATTATAGTTTTCATTGGGGTACCTCCACACCATCATCAAGCTAAGGTTTGAATAGACTCCTAGATGAAAATCTTCTTTCTCTACAGATAGTTACTCAGAGAAGTCAGCTCATTTTTTCGTTTTGGAGTAATTCTGAATTCTTAAGTTATGGGACATGCCATCAGACAGCTATGTCAATGGATTCCATAATGCCAAAGCGAATATCCAATTTGGGTCACCATTTCCTTGATGATTTTGAACCGCTTCATACACTTTCCCTTGATGTTCTACTTTATCTCCCTTTGTATATGCCTTCCTCGGATCCCATTTTTCATAAGATACATTTTGATCTTTTGTTTTTACCGGAAGAATGTTACTTTGAATTGATGTATTTCCAGCTGCATCTACAGCCTTCACTGCATATTTATATTCCTTATTAGCTGTTAAGTTTTGATCAGTAAATGTCGTTCCTTGTACTGTTTGAATCAATTGTCCATCGCGTAGTACCTGATATTCTTTTACACCTACATTATCTGTAGAAGGGTTCCATTTTAGCTCTACACTGTTAGAAGCAACGTTGCTTGCATATAATCCTTGTGGTTGTGTGGGAGCTTCTGTATCTGGTTTCGGATTAACAATTTTATCTACCTTCTTCAACCCTTCTTTTGTAATCTCATACACCACCTTAAATCCAAAACTTTCCTGAATGTTTTTTTCCATATTTGTAATAATAGCTCTACCCGCACCTTCTAAATGTGTAAACTCAATAAAATCCCCTACTTTTACCGGGAATTTTGCTTGCTCAGCATTTTGTTGCTTATTTCCATACACCTCTTTGTTATATACCACTTTACCTGATGTATTTTGCACTTTAATGCTTACATATGTACTATCAAAGTAGTTGTGTGGTACACCTGCTTTTAAATCAATTTGCATTTCTTCTGTTGATTTATTTAAATTTACTTTCGCAAATTCAAAATCTCCAATCCCTTTCAACGACCATGCAAACTGGCTTCCTTCTAAAGCATTCGAAGAATTCGGTGTATCTGGTTTAATCGGATTAGAATCTGTACTTTCCCAAATTTCAGCCGTTAAATTTGGATACCCTAGTGACGCTATTTTTTGGATTGTATCATTATTTGGACGTAATCCCCATTTCTCAAAAAACGGAATTAAATTTTGTTTTGCTGCCTTTGATGCTGAAATCATAAATAATTGTTTTTTCGTTTCATCAGTTTGTGGAATCTCATTTGAAGGCATGTCTCTATATAGCTGATGCAACTTCGGATAAAAGTCTCCTCCATACGCTAGATGTAATTGCCATAACATAGCCAGTTTAACAAAAACATTATTAATTTCATCATAATCCTTATTTTCTTGTGCTAAATATTTAGATACCTTAGGATAAACCCCTTCTTCTTCTAAACGAGACGGTTGCCCAAATGCTTTTTCTACGGCTAAGCTGTAAATATTATTTTGAACTTCGCCCATATTATAGAATCTCCAAGGAACCTGTTGTCTCAAATGTCCAGCTTCATGCCAAGGTCCCCATCCATCCTTAGTAAATTTATTGATATCTAATACATATTGAATGGCATCTCCTACATACGCTGTTCTATATTCAGTTGCGTACATAATAGCCAGATTTGATCTTTTCTTCTACGTAATGAATATAATGTTTATCTACTTGTTCTTCCGTTAATCCAGACATTCGATCTTGAATCCTAGTAGCTTCATCCATTTTTTTCAATAATTGGGCCGGGTCTGTATTAGAACCTAGCAAGTATTTTTTTACACGTTCAGGAGTAGCAGTAATCAATACACGCTCTCCTTTTAATTCGACTGCAAATGAATTCGGATTTTGATTAAGCATATCAATTAAATCTTGTTTTGTATGTTTTCCAAGTTCAAAGTAAGGAACGGGGGTACCTCCCTTTTGAATAGTGGTTCGAATTGTCCCATTTTCTTGTTTGTTATAAAAATATATCATTCCTCCGCCATCGTATCGAATCGTATTTGTACCAGGTTTTAGAGTAAATGATTTTACTAACTCTTCTCCTTGTGAATTTCTATTGTATGAAAATGCTCCAATATATGCGGTAATCTCATTATTTCCTTCTACATCAATAGTAATTTCTTCATTTGGTTTCGCATACAAACCAGTAGGTTCAAAAGGACTAAACGAAGCAGCTCTTCTATCCTGTTGCGACAGTGCTTTAACGTCACCTTTCCCTTGAACAGTAAACACCCGATTTTCCACTTTCACTGATCCCTCATTTTTTAACACGGATAATTTTTGTTGCTTCGCTTGCTCTTCCGCAAAGACTTCTAATGAGGGTGTTATTCCAGTAGCAAACATAGATAATGTGGCAGTTATCATCACTAAATTTTTTGTTTTTTGTTTTTGTCCCCTTTTCATAATATCCCTCCGCTATATTTTTAGATACTTAAAATATGAATATACAAGTAATAGATATTACCTGTATATTCATATTATCTATTTACACATATTTATACAATTTAACATAAAGATGCTCATTTATATAAGAAAGTGGATGCATTTCAATTCACTTAATAAGATGAATAATCAAATAAATGTATGAAAAAAAAGATTTTAATATATTTATTATAAAAAAACGAATAAAACATAAAAAAATGTCGAAATATTAACACATTGTATTCTGGTACAAAAACCTCCGGACAGTTATAACTAATCACCTAAACCCGGATATATCAGTACTTTAAAAAGAACGTGATTCTAATTGGGATCACCATATCATTTTAATAAATTTGTACGCTAAGAAATTTATAGATGAAGAAATCAGTTGTGTAAAATTAAATAAATGTTTGTTTAATTATTTTAGTTATGAATCAATTTGTGAGATATGAGGATAGTTGAGTTTCGGGTTTCAATTGTCTGCTTTGTTAATTTCTCATTTATTATATAAATTTTATATAGCAAAGAAAAAAGCATCCACTACGGATGCTTCCTCTAAAAATTAATAACTATAAGGTCTTCTAGTGTTGAATATAATATGTCTACTTCAGACACTCATGAAAAAAAGGAGAAAAGATCATTTACTGTTCCTTCAATAGAAGTCCCAGTTCCTGCCGGGAAAAAATACAAAGTTGATTATGTATTTGAAAAAGTTAAGGTTTCAGGAAAGAATAAAATTGATGTAAATCTCTACGGTGATGTTACTTATTATTACAATAATCAGCCGATGTCACCAGAACTTTTATATTCAGTACAAGGACTTGCAGCTGATAAGCAAGGATTTGAGAAAGTCATAAGAGATTCAGCTGTAGGAAACGATAGATTTGGAATTAAGACTACAGGTATTGGCCAGTTTAGCACTGAGTTTGGAACACGTCTAACTAGAACTCTTACAGACATTACTGATTCTAGAAATCCAGTAAAACTAGAGACGAAAAATGTTCCAGTTGAGTTCAAAACACTTTCGACTGACACTAGAGTAATTAAATAAAAGATAATGTCTAATTAATAATCTAATATAAGGGCTTAAAAAGGCTTAGTACCCCCCCTTATATTAAACACGTTATTTTATAAGAAAAAATTAAAATTAGATTTGAAATGTATCAAGTACATTATTTTTCTCTTCTTTATTAATACCAATGTATCTTAGGGTAATTTGCGGTGTACTATGATTCAATATTTCTTGTAACATAGCGATATCCTTTGTTTGTTTATAGAACCAATAGCCGAAGGTTTTGCGCATGGTGTGAGTACCAATGGATTCTACACCGGCAAAATCTCCGGCTTTCTGCAATTGTCGATAAGCCTGGCTCTTACTAATGGGTTGATCCCCTTTTCTTGAAGGGAATAACCAGGTACTTTTTAAATCTTCAGCGTATGGCAACACTTCCTCAAAAATGGATGTAATATTTATAATACGCTCCTTTTTTGTCTTGCCTTCTTTCACTTTAAATTCTTTTCGTTTTTTTCGCTTCAGTTTTAAAATTTCACTCTTTTCCATTTTAAGTAAATAATTTACACGTAAACCCGTATTAATACCAATTAGAAATAAAAATGTAATCACAATCTGAACAATGACGTTTAAGAGACCATTTCATATCTTCGAGCTGTTCTTTGCTTCGAAGTGGTTGTACATCAATTAAATGTTTCTTTTTATTCATCTGCTTTTAAATCCCTTTTTTTCAATGATTTGAATGTATACTTTTTTATCTATTTTAAGAATATTAATAAAAACAGATTAAAGTCACTGTTTAAAAGCAAATGAAAGTAAACTAATCGATAATAATTTACATTAGATATCTTTAAAAAGTGTTAAAAAAACGACCTTTAATCAATCCTTTTTTCTAAAACCACAGAAAAGATAAGTACTATAGTTAACACCATAATAAACCTTACTTCACTTCCATCACTTACAAAAAATGAATACAAAGTATAAATTAAAATTAATATTCCATAAATAATTTTGTGCAATGAACTTCCACCTTTTCCTATATATATTTTAGTATAAAAGTTTAATTCAAGTCCTAGATCAAAATAAAAAGCACCTGTGATATACACAAAGTGCTTTTCTCTTGTCAATTTATCTATTTTCACTATACTTATCTATTTTCTTTTTATAACTCAAACTTCTTAGAACCGTACTTTTAGCTTGTTGCAATTCATTTTATTTATATGGAATATGTTTTTATCTGTCTGTACATCTTCAACATTTTCTCCATCTACTAATAATCTCCTGTACTTAAAAGAGTGCCCTGTTAATACTGTTGTAACCCCCTCCTTTTGTTTGATTACTTGTATCATAAAACAAGTATCTAAAGTTTATATGTAGGCTATCTAGAGTCTATATAAATTTAAAAAATCTCTAACAAAATGTTTGTATTGTAACGTTACCACCAAAACTAGTGCTCTAAACACCATAATTTGAAGAAACAGTACCCCATGTTCTAATCCTCATTTCCTCCTACAGCTCTATGTTGTGTAAAACTAGTTGATCCCTATAATATAAAAAGAGCACCCCTTTTTGGATGCTCTTCGTTATAACTATATATTATTTAATTTTCTTCATTTGTTGGTACCATTTTTCCTTGTTGAGAATCCGTACCTGTACCTTCTGATTTTTCAACAGTTTTTGCATGTTCTCCAGGTTGTGATTCTGTACCTCCATTTGTTTCTACCATTTTTCCTTCTTGAGAATCTGTACCTGTACCTTCTGTTCTTTCAACAGTTTTTGCATGTTTTCCAGGTTGTGATTCTGTACCTTCTTTTGTTTCTACCATTTTTCCTTCTTGAGAATCTGTACCTGTACCTTCTGATTTTTCAACAGTTTTTACATCTCCTTTAGATGCTGGCACTGCATCTTTAGGTAAATCAAAGTTTTGTGAGGAAAACGTTGTTCCATCTGCACTCTGTGTAATTACTTGATTTGAATTTTCATTTGACTTTAAATTGTCCGTTTTCGCATCATCTGCACCAATTGCACCACCCGCTAATAATCCTGTACTTAAAAATGCTCCTGCTAATAATGTTTTAATCATTTTTCATTACCTCCTGTTTATTTGTAATATTCATCAAAAAAGTATCTAGAGTTAATGTTTTAGTCATTATCTTTATCTACTTGCTTTTTGATTACATTTAGCATAAGGCAAGAATCTATAGTTGATATGGACTGTATCTGGAGATTATGTAAAGAAAAATAGATGATCAATTGTATATCCTAATGAATGCTTAGGCAAGATTAAAATTTTATATGAGGTAAAGCCCATTGAGGACCTAATCTTTTCTAATTTGAAAGTAAACTTTTGGGTAAAAGTTTACTTTGGAGTTTTGAATCATTTTATAACTAATTTTGCAAAAAATTTCTCAATATAGATATAATTGCTAATTATAGTTATAATATTCAAAATTAACAAAAAATAAATTATAATAAAAATATGATGGTTATTCCCTTTGTTTACTCCTTGTGCTAAAGATAAGATTGTGTTCCCGATCTTATCTTTTTTCTTTGTAGATTTTTGATACAAAAAAAGAATCCTTATAACAAGGATTCTGCAACAGGAAATAACAAAATATAAACGATTGTAGCATATATAAATTTAGTTCTTATTATAATGGTAATCCTTTGGCTACTCTATTTTGATATTCTTTAAGGGGTAGTGTAATAGATTTATTTGGTGCATCTATTGGAGTTGCTTTAACATATATCTCAGAATAATGACCACCTTCACCGCTAAACTCAGATTGAATATCTACTACTGGTATTTGTATATTTTTATTATCTGGTTGTACATAAGATTCAAAGTTTAAATATGATGGTGTTGGTTTTGAACCATTCGTAAGTAAATAATACACTTTTGAATTGTAAAAATTAGGACGTGATTCCTGCCACGTCCATCCATATCCATTTTGATCATAGTAGGATAGTTTCGGAACATGAACTTTTGATTTTGTTTTAAATGTTCCTGAGAAATTAGCGGCTTTCACTATACCAAAATATGTTGTGGTATAACCAGCCTTACAAATTACAGGCTGTGATTTAAATATAATTTGTTCTTCATGAGTAGATGTGTTAGAACTTGTATGAGTATAATTAAATTCAGATGAAAGTGTAATCTCTTGACCGCCTTCAGCAACAAAAGGAATTTTAACTGCTAACGTTGATTTTGAAGATACTCCTAATTTAACCCCTTCTTGGTTTGAATAGGTAAAAGACTCTGTTGTTTTGATACTTTTTTCAGGAGAATACCATGTTTGGTCTACTAATCCATCATTTTTGTATGATAGTAGTTCTATTTGTTGTGTAGGTCCCCAACTATCAAAATGTGCTGTTATATCTAAGTTATTAACATCAGTATGATATTCGGGCTTAGATACATATTTAGTTGCAGTATTTGGATTAGCTGCAGTACCTTCTGGAGTCATTCTATCTTTTATATCTTGTATAAACTTATCTTCATTATAAATATTATCACTCTTTGTATTAACATTTAATATTGTACTTTTTGTAGCATCTGCAAAAGAAGTAGTAGGCATACTTACTACTCCTATACTTAACATACATGCGAATGGCATCATTACAGCCATTTTTTTATATGATTTCATCAATATTCCACCTCTCTTAATAGATTTAGCATTATGCTATTAATATATCTAATTGACGGAAAATACTCAATATTCCGTTTAATCAGTCACTATTGGATAAAATTAACTAGTTTTTTATGTTTTATTACATATATGCATCTAGAAATATGTTAATTTTTTTTGTTAATGTCATATTTAAGATAAAAAGATATATAGAAATTAAGAAATCTACTGTTAATTGTCATAAATTCTACAATGTTTTTAAATGTGTTTATCTTTCTGGCGTACCGCCAGCATTTCGGAAAAAAAACACGCTAAGCCAAAAATACAATAAGCTGTCCATATGGACAGCTTATTTACATAATTATCGAAAACGGAAGTAATTCTGCTTGTATTTCTTGAAAGTACTTGTGTTGTGGTTTGTTATATATTATTCTTCCCACCACTCATTTTCAATTGCATTTTCAATTTTCTCTAATAAGTGTTTGTAAAAATTGTCCGCTGCTGGATAGATACCTTTTTCATGGGCACTCCAGTTTACAACAGGACATTCATTGTTCATCATTTTTTCCGTATCTAAACAATAGGAATACTCATCGCAATGCTCAATAATAATATATCCTTTCGGAATGTTGAAGGTCTTAAATCTGTCATGATAATGCAAAATATCGTTGCAATCATTCACATATAGACCATTACCTCCGCCTCCATATTCCTTTAGAAACCATCGGTAACTGTCTGGAAGCGTTACGTTAAGTTTCTCTTCAACTTCTTGAATGGCTTCTTCTTTCTCTTTATAGAAATATTTCCTTTGATTATTGAATTCAAGCAATTCTCTAATTTTACTGCGATACAACTCCATTTATGTTCCCTTCCTTTTCTTCATCTCAACAACAACTCCCTCTGTTTGGAGGGTCAATCTTTATTTTGTTTTTCTAACAGTTGAATAACCCTATCTAACTTTTGCTCAACTGATTCTTGCTTTTTGTGATTGCTGGTATGCCGAATTATACGTATAATCCCTCCAAATAGTGCACCAATAATTATTGCAATAATGATGCAAGAAATAGTGGTTTCTAAAGGCATTATTTAGCCCTCCTTTTTTCCTTATTGTACCATTTAGAAGAACTAATATGTTTTGTGATTTGATTTGTATATTGTATACAAGTTAAGTTAACATAACGTCCTATTATCGATAGCAAAGAAAAAGACGTCCCCTTACTCTCACAAGGGATTCGCCTTTTTCTTTTTCTATGACCCTATGCATCTTTTTATACATTCCTATTCTGGAGTGCCTTTTGGCTTCCCTATGTCTCCCTATTTTTCGCATAAAATCTTGCATACTCTTAGCGTGTTTTTTTTCCGAAATGTTGGCGGTACCTCAGTATGTATTACATAGCAAGTGTAGAGATTGCTTGTTTGTAGATTAGTTGTTGTTTACCATTAACCATCATTAGGACGGTAAATTTATCTATTGCAAGGATCTTCCCACGTACTGGAACGCCATTCTTTAAAAATACTGTAACTGTCCCTTTTTTCTCTTTCAATTGTTCATACATATCTTCTTGTAAATTAAACATGAAATGCGCCCCCCTGGTTTGTTTGTATTTACTTTTCTTCTAATACCTGCTGCTTTTCACTGTTGGATATTTTTGATTCCCATTCACTTTCTATTTTTCTAAACCATTTTCCTATTTTGCTTAGATAATATCTTTTTACTTCACCATTAGGTATCCAAATTTCACGTTCCTGTATTTGATTCATCACTTCATGAAGGATCTCATCATGTTCATACTTTTTAGGTTTTCTATAATGTGTTTTTACAAATTGTGTATATTCTCTACGTAACCAATTAGAAATATGTTGTCTTTGTCTTTGCTTGAGATGTGACCATTTTTTATTTGTTTGAAGAATTTTTCCATTTACTTTTATGTGGTTTTTCATCGACACTCATCCCCTTTCACTAGCAAAACAAATATATCACTATCGTATCACATTTAAATTGAAATACTGCTCTAGGTACATATTTCGCAAGAAATCTATCCGAAATATACAATACATTCTCTATTTAGCTGATTAAGTCTACACAAGATTAAATGTAGACTATTATTGTAGTGTTTTAGTTTTTTAAATCATTACGGTACGTGAAATTATTTTGTTAACCATAAAAAAAGCCCCTTGAAAGGAGCACTTATTTGACAAGGTACTGTTCTATTTCTTTTATTAATAGTTCTGCACCTTCTGAACTCAATGAGATCTTACCCTTTGCTAATGCCATGTTACGATTTGACACTTCTCCTGTTAATGCACAAACATGACCAGGCTGATACTTCTTTAAAATGATGTCTTCCCCTTCTACAAAAATCTCTAATGGTGATTTTTCTTTAATCCCAAGCGTATTTCTAAGTTCCTTTGGAATTACTATACGCCCTAATTCATCCACTTTTCTAGTTACTCCGGTTGCTTTCATCCAGCATATTTCCCCATTTCATTATCAATTTGTACCCAATTTATTCTTTACTATTGTAACAGGATTTCTCCATATATGAGAAACATAATAATCCCAAAACTAACGATCATAACCAGAAATTATTTAAATCTTTGCTGAAAGGAAATACGCCCTTCTTCCTCTTTTCGCAATACTGCGTAAAATAACTATTCTTTTATGGATTAAGGCATGAATTTCCTGTCAAGGAGTTACTTCAACTCGTTAATATTACTCGTAGTACGTACTATTATTGGATGAAACAGCTCAATCATCCTAATCCAAATGCGGAGGTAAAAGAACTGATACAAGCTATTTATGATTAACACGATGGGTGTTATGGCTAGTAACAATACAGCTCATTCTTTCGTTTTGGAGTATTTCAAAATGTTAACTGGATGGGTATGTACGGTGACCTCTACTTAATTATCAGAAAAACATTAGCCTTTAATTGTATACACAATAATTACCATTATTTTCCGATGTTAGCATCATAATAAATCTTTCCTTTTCCTCTTTTTATCAGTATTGGTAGGTAAAGAGGGGCTAGGCACAAAAACAGGTTGTGGAGAAAGTCTTCTTCACAACCTGAGAGTATGTTATATATCCAAATATGACCTGTTCTTTTAACTATTTAGTCTTTTATAATCTATTATAGTCGATATAACTAGAGTCATAGTAAATCCACTGCCCTGTTCCAATTCTTAGCCAACCATTCTTTTCTTCATATACTGTAACTTTTTCGCCTTTACTTGTCTTTCTAACAATAGAATAGTTTGTCCCTGATCCGCTTCGAACATTTACCCCAATACCATTAATTTGAGCCGTTCCAATTACCTTTTCAACACTACCATTTTCAATTACTTGTAGCATATTTAGAATGAATGTTGCTGTTTCACCACGAGTTGTTGTTCCTTTAGGGTCGTATTGATTGTCACCCTTACCTCTTACAATACCTAGGCCATACAGTCTTTGTACGTCTTCTTTATAAATAATTTGGTCTTTGTCTGCGAATGGTAGGTTTACAACTGGTCCCCATATACCTTTATACTGTAAAGCCTTGTTTACAATAATGGCTGATTCTTCTCTTGTGATAGGTGTGTTTGGGTCAAAATAACCATCTCCTCTACCTTGAATGATACCTGCACTTGCAGTACGTTTAATACCATCTCGTAAAGTTGAATTTGCATCGTTTAGGTCTTTAAATGAAGCATCTCCAGCTGGCAGGTTTAGAGAGTTAGAGATTAATTGAGCAAATTCGGCTCTTGTTATCGCTCTATTGGGTGCGAAAACTCCGTTTCCTTCCCCTATCATAATACCCCTTCTATTTAACTCTCGAATAGCTTCTTCATACCAACCTCCTGTAATGTCATCTTTTGGTTGATAAAGATTATTATAATACCCCTCAACGCTATTTACGAATACATCCCATTGCCCATTATTAATCATGTTAGCAGGGCAGATTTTACCGCTCCATTTTTGGTGTTTTACAATGTTATTTAACGGTACACCAGTTTCTTTCATTAAATATGCTACAAGTTTCTTAGCGTTATCTACCGCTTTACTGTAGTTTCCGTCACTGTTAACTGCGATTTCAATTGCAATAGATTCTCTATTACCTGGACCATCACCGTCTCCTGCGTGCCATCCGTTCTCGTTTAATGGTAGATGTTGATAAATCTCTTTATCGTCTACTGTAAAATGCCACGATGCAGCTCGGTCTGTGTTCCCTACTGCTTGGTTATATAGGTATTGAGCGTGGTTTCTAGCACCTGCTCCTACACTTGTATTATCAGTCTCATGAATTGTAATATACTTTGGACTCATGTAGTTTTGAGGACGAATATTATCGTTACCTGCTGGAACAATCCATTCAGTGAATGGAACACCGTTTATTGTACTAGAGGTGCTAGGTGATATGGGAGACAGACTACGTTTTGTTCTGTTTGAATTGTTAGGAACAGTTAATGTACCTGTTTCTTCATGAATACCTTCTGAACGTTGAAGACTATCTACTTTCTTATTGTCGACAGTACCTCCACCACGTCCGTCTACCTCTTCAAAACTAGCTTCAATACTTTTTAAAGCCTGTTCATCTGTTGTTTGAATTTGGTCTGTGTTACCTTGCACTTGAAGGCTTGTAGATTGCTTATTGTTTACTGATTGTTGTTCCTCTGCAAACGATACCAATGGTGAAGATAATACCGTTAATCCTGCCGTGAATGCTACTACTTTTTTATTAAATTTAATATTCATTTTGAATTTGGTATATCTTAACATTTTAATAGATATACCTTCCTCCTTGTACTTCTTTTAGTCTGAATAATAGTGTTAATAATGATAGCCTGAACCTCAAAGATAATGCCTTAATTTTTCATTTCATATGATAAACCGAAATCTATAAGTCCTACTAGATATATCAGTATTTCAGAATTATAACACAGCACGATTGCAAAAATATAATTAAATAACATAAATAACCTTTAATGTATAAAACGGTTCTGGGGCAAAAATCCCAAGGCTCTTACAGCTAATATCTTAATCTTGAACATACTGATAGTATGAATCTAAAAAGAAGCATAATCAGTTAATCTATTTTTACACCAAAACCATGTTAGCTCCTATATAAAAAATACACCCCTTCTTTTCATTTTATCGTTTTCCGACAGAAGACTCCTTCCTCAAAAATGTGAAGGTGTGAAACACTAATTTTAGGTGGGAGATGAATGTCGGTTGGCATAAGCCAACATGTTTGTTATCATTTACTTGTACAGATTGCTCTTTGAAAACTGAAGATATGAGGTTGGTTGCAGAAAAACGTTGCAGCCGTAAAATCTTCAACGTTCTATCGCCCCATGCTTACCGAAGTTGCGAAAACCAAGCTAAAGTAGGGAGTGTGGTGCGTTAACGTACAAGATACTTATGTTCTCACCGTAGGGACTACGGGTAGAGCCTGCTAAGATAACCGGTGGATACAACGGTGTTCGCAGGAATCTCCCACTTCAAAAAGTCCGTAACGACGTTAAGTGGTGAGTAGTTCAATATTTCTTTTTACCTAGCGATTTAAGGCCACGTTTAATAACATCATAGAAACTTAGAGATTGTGACATATGACCTGGATCTACATATTCTCGTATAGCCCGAAGAACTTTCTTAGGTTCCTTAGAAGAAAAGGTGAAGATTCCATTTCTCTTGGTTTCAATAGCATAACGTGGAATCCATTTACCCTTAAACATTACAGAAGCTATAACATAATCTACTTCCTCCCATGGAATTTGAATAAATTTACGCGTATCACGAGAATTATAAAATTCAAACCCTTTATCACCAATCATAATTTTCCCATAGTCTGTAAGTCCCGTAAAAGCGGTAGCATCTATTACTAAATCTACCTTTGTATTAATTGATTGAACCATCATATCCACTCCATTTCATTTATCCTATTTATAATTCGTAACTTCAAACAATTAAGTCAATACAAAAAGTGGCTGAAGCGATAATCCCCAGCCACTTTTTGTATACGAACTATTATCGATTCACAGGCTACTAACCTATACTTCAATCTCAACAATTCCTAAATAATAAATTTTAAGAATTGAAAACGTGAGCAACTTAAATTATAAAAGTCCGATTACGTGACCAACTACCCCAACTACGAATAATGAAAGAATAATAACAATTGGGCTGACTTTTTTCTTCAGCAACCACATGCAGAAGAATGTCAGAAGCAATGCAGCTAAACCAGGAATTAATTGATCTAAGTTATCTTGTAAGGTAGTTACTTTCGTAGGTGACAGTGCCATTCCTGAGTTTACTTGTTCAAAAGATTGACGAATCCCTTCACCATTTCCAGGAAGTTTGTCCCACTCAACATACGCACCTTTATCTAACTGAACTTCAGATACAACTGGCTTGAATTTAATTGATACCCACCGTTCCACCAAGGCTGCAAGTACAAACATACCAAGGATTGATGCACCTTTTGTAATATCTTGTAATAATCCACCTGAAAGATCATCAGTGATTTTAGAACCGGCTTTATAACCAAATTCTTGTGTATACCACATAAATCCCCAACGGACCAGATTCCAAGCTAAGAAGAAAAGGATTGGCCCAAGGATATTCCCCCCCATTGCTAATGATGCTCCTAAAGCACCTAACATTGGACGTAAAGTAAACCAGAATACCGGATCACCAACACCGGCTAAAGGACCCATCATTCCAACTTTAACCCCCTGAATTGCCACATCATCAACTTCTGCACCATTAGCACGTTCTTCTTCAAGTGCTAATGTAACTCCTAGAATTGGTGAAGCAATATAAGGATGTGTATTGAAAAATTCCAAGTGACGTTTTAATGCTGCTTTTCGATCTTCTTTTGATTTATATAACTTTTTAATCGCTGGAATCATCGAGAAGGCCCAACCACCATTCTGCATACGTTCGTAGTTCCAAGAACCCTGAATAAATGTAGATCGCCATGCAACGGCTAAACGATCTCTTTTTGTTAATTGAATTTTTTCTGCCATTTGTCTTCTCCTCCTCCTGAATTAATAATCGTTTAAGATATCGTCAAGCGGGTCACCAGAGTTACCTCCACCACCATTTGAAGAACCACCCATTTTAGAAAGGCTCAAATAAATAAGAGCTAAAGCCACACCCAATGCACCAAGAGCAATAAGTGTTAATTGAGAAATCGCAGCTATTACGAAACCAATAATGAAGAATGGCCATACTTCTTTTGTTGCCATCATATTAATAACTAATGCATAACCAACAGCAACAACCATTCCCCCACCAATAGCCATTCCATCAGTTAACCATGCAGGCATTGATTCCAAGAATCCTTGAACGCTTTGTGCAGGGATAAATAAAAGTGCTCCGGCAGGAATTGCAATTCGGATACCCTGTAAACACACCGCAGCGATGTGTAACACTTCAATTTTTTTTATATTTCCTTCTTCAGCTGCCGTATCCATCATGTGAACAATAGGAACAGCAAGTGTACGAACAATCATTGTTAAGAAAAGTCCTGCTACTGCAAGTGGTACCGCTACTGCAATTGCTGATGCAACACCGCTAACACCTTGTCCGCCTAATACTAAAATGATCGCTGATGCAACTGATGCCAATGCAGCATCTGGCGCTACGGCTGCTCCAATATTTGCCCATCCAAGTGCAATCATTTGAAGTGTACCGCCAAGAACAATGCCAGCCTCCAGGTTACCTGTTACTAATCCAATTAGTGTACATGCCACTAGTGGTTGATGGAATTGAAATTCATCTAATATTCCTTCCATACCGGCTAGAAATGCAATTAGTATCACTAAAATTATTTCTATAGTAGACATTATGATCCCCCATTTCATTTACATTTACTATGTAACTACGATAATTCAACCTTCGCTTTTTTTAGAATATCATCCATATTTGCACGAGAATCATTAGGTACTTTACGTACATCAAAATGAATGCCTTTTGCTTTCATTTTCTCGAAAGCCTCTACATCTTCTCTTCCCATAGAAAGAACCTTATTAACAACAACCTTTCCAGTTGAATGAGCCATAGAACCAACGTTAACTTCTTTAATATCCACACCACCCTCTATAACTCTCAGGACATCTAGTGGGTTTTCAAATAATACCAGTGCATTAGTATTACCAAAACGGGGATCTTTTTCAACTTCAATCATTTTGCTGATTGGAATAACATTGGCCTTAACCCCTGGTGGTGCCGCCTGTTCGATTAATTTTTTACGAAGATCGTCTTTAGACACTGCATCTGAAACTACGATAATACGATTTGGTTGTGTAGACTTTGTCCATGCAGTCGCTACCTGACCATGCAATAAACGAGAATCCACACGGACTAAAACGAACTTGATTTTCCCATCACCAACTACTGTACCGGGAGCAAGTCTGCCATTTGCTTTTCCATCTTTTGCAACTGCGATATCAGTATTTTCTTTGGGTTCCAGCTCTTCAGGTTTAATTCTGACCCCTTCCTTGGCTGTTTTAATGATATGTGCTGCGATCTCTTGAGCAGACGTAATTGATAAACGGGATGCATAAGCTTCAATCACCATTGGTAAGTTTAAACCAGCAACGATTGCCCAATTGTCTTTGTGTTCTTCATACAAGCCATTAGCTTGATTGAATGGAGTACCGCCCCATAGATCGACTAAAAATAATACCTCATCTTGATTATCAAAAGATGCAACTGCTGCTTCCATTTTTGCTCTCAAATCGTCTGGCCCTTCGTTTGGCATTAAGGTAACAGCCTTAACATTCTCTTGCTCTCCAAAAATCATTGCGCCAGATTGTAAAATGCCTTCAGCAAATTGGCCATGGCTTGCTAGGATAATCCCTACCATCTCTCTACCTCCTAAATATTTCATCCTAATTTTTTCTGAATTGACGCAACCAACACAACTTTTCTTCTTCATTTCATCAATCTTTAACTATTAAAAACCAACTTTTTCTATCCTTGAGAAAACCACCTCCTAGGCTATTTAAATCTCACTTCTTTTATAAAATTTTGTTTACTACTAAAAATGTGTTTGTGAATCTCCAATTCATCATTTTTCAAATCATTACTTAAAACACATAATTTCTTAGGTAAAAGGTTCATAATCTTATAAAATAACCCACCACAAGAAAGCGCTTTCAAAATATAGAAAGAACATACCGTTGAAAATCTTTGTTTCAAATACACTTACTCTAAACCTAATCAACTATAAATAGACTGAGTTGCGTCAAACCAAAATAGGAGTAAAACTCCACTCGCGAATTGCCTCATTGATAAGGAAAGCGTTTATCTCGAAAAACATGATTATCACTGCAAACAAACATGACAGAAATCAATTTAAAGTTCTTTCGAATGATAAAAATACCATGTAAGTTTTTAATTACGCACATGTTACTCACCAAAAGTTCAATTGAATGACAGACTATACATATTTATCCTTTTCCCAAATAAAGAAAAGCACTGTTATTCGTATAATGAAATCGATTCCACTTACTAAAAACATTGCCGTTCTATCTGATAAGATGATTTATATCGCCTGCATACAAAATAACAAACAAAAAAACAATAACCCCCTCTTACGAGTCAGAAGTTTGCTAAAGATAGCTATCTAGAAAACAGTTTGTAGTTGGAGACATAAATTTGATAAAAGAGTTGATTCGTCGCAAAAGAATATTTGGCATTGGTATTTTTGATCTTGCTTAGATTGGATATTTGCTCAACTTTAAAGAGAATATGTATCAAATAATAATAATATTTGTAAAAAAACACATGAATATAACAATATAAAAGCAGCTCGTTTATCAGTTCTCAAAAGAATAAAACCACTATCACCCTCTACAACGGTTATATATTCATTATATCCATTGTGAATTTTTTCACAATGGATATAAATTGAACATTTTATGAATAAAACAATTCCACATTATAAGAAATATATAGTGATTTTTTTAGCATACCTTTTTTACTTAAATACCCCTTTGCATTATATGATCGATAGTAAACGTGGTTAACTAATCGATTTCTAATTGAAGTTTAATATATTAATTGCTTAATAAATCAATTGAAAACATATAGCTCCTATGATTCCTCCTATGGTACTACCAATTATGGGAATCCATGCGTATCCCCAATCCGAAGAGCCTTTATTACATATTGGTAAGATTTGATGTGCTAGTCTTGGGCCAAAATCTCGAGCTGGATTTAAAGCAAATCCAGTTGTTCCACCAAGAGATAAACCTATAGATACTATTAACGCTCCTATTATTATTGGAAGTAGTCCATCTATAACTTTATTATGACTCATAGCTAAAATTGAAAATACAAATACTGCAGTGCCAATAATTTCACTTAACAAATTGGACGGCCAACTTTTTATTGCAGGGCTTGTAGAAAACACCGACAATATAATTTCTTGATTTTTAGTTTCTTTCCAATGCGGAAAATACTGGAGCCAGACAAATATTGAACCTAAAAAAGCCCCCATCAACTGTGCACCAATATAGGAAGGAACTTCACTCCAAGGAAATAACCCTATACAAGCAAAAGCAATTGTAACTGCAGGATTCAAATGCGCACCACTTATGTTATCTACTATATATATAGCGAATGTAACTGCTAATCCCCAGCCAAGAGTAATTGCAACCCATCCGGAATTTTGTGCTTTGGATTTTTTCAGCAAAGTACCTGCTACAACGCCGTTCCCTAATAAAATAAGAACCAAGGTTCCAATTAATTCCCCCATAAATGGAGACATATTTATGACCCCCTTTGTTATTTCAAAAACCATTGTATAAACACAAGGGCATCATCAGCATCTTCCCCATCAAGAATTACATGTATTTCTGCTCCTCTTTTTACTGCTAAATCGATTAGTTGAAGAGTACTTTTTGCATTAACTTTTTTATCTTTAAATATAAACTGAACCGAACAATCATAATCCTTTAAGCCATCTACAATTTCACTTGCTGATTTTGCATAAATTCCATCCTTACGAGTTACAATCAAATTTCTTTCAATTCTCATAAGATTAGCTCCTTTTATATTTTTATAATGGTTTTCGCCTCAAGTACAGCCTTAAATCTTGAATATTTCTTCTAATATTTTGCCAATCCCTGATTCAACAACTGCTACGTAGGACCCTCTATTAATGGCGGATTTGCTATTTTGATTTAATCACTCTTAATTAGAGCGCCTCCCAAATTTAGGAATACAATTACAACTTTTTCATTATAAATAGCCTCTTAAATTTATCTGACGCTTCTACCTACTTCATCGTTATCTACTCCTCCTGCAGAAGCTATTAAAACACTGGAAGTTAATTGGGCCAGTGAAGCTTTAAATCTCTTAACTAGTAGATAACCATAAGAAACTAAAGCTATTCTTGTATTACTCATCACAATTGCTCCCTAAGTTCGTTAACAATATCTTTTTCACCTATAAGAGATAAACATAGAGTTTCAAAGATAATAAAAGATGAGACTGCTCCTGGATCTAAATGACCAATAGACCTTTCTCCTAGAAAAGAAGCACGTCCTTTTTTAGCTAATAATGGCTTAGTTTTTTCCATTTGTTCTCTTGCAAAAATGATAAGACCAATAGGTTTTATTTTTTCTCCATTTCTTTGGATATACTTCAAAACAGGATCCCAAACATCAAGCATTGTTTTATCTCCTATCTGAGTGTTTCCTCTTAGACAGATGCCATTTACAGATTCTTCAAAAGCAAGCCCCAATTCATTGAATGTAATTTTATTTTTCCCTTTCAAAACACTACCAGCCCTTAAAAATGCTGTTCCATATAAAGGCCCTGATGCACCTCCAACCTTTGAAATAAGTATCATTCCAATATCATGAAATACATTTCCAATATCATCATAAGCTGTATATGATATCTTTCTTTCAACCTCTTTAAACCCTCTATTCATATTAATACCATGATCTCCATCACCTATGAATTGATCAAGTTGCGTTAGGTTTTTTTTTTGATACTCAAGTTGTTTTGCAGCGAGTTGCATCCAATTGATGATATGTCTTGGTGTAATATACATGTTGGCCCCTCCTATTGTACACGCCAGTTAGTCGTATTTGCTGGATCATTAAGCAAAGCAGTTAATTGTTCATCTAGTTTTAATAAAGTAATAGAAAAACCGGCCATATCAATTGCTGTCATGTATTCTCCAACATATGTTTTACAGATATCGATACCAATTTTGTTTAATATTGTGTTAATCATTTTATTTAAAACATATAATTCCATTAACGGCGTTCCCCCTAAGCCGTTTACCATTACTGCAACTTTGTCACCAATCTTCAATTGCATATCACTTAAAATATGCTCTAAAAGAAGTTCAGCCATTTCATTAGCTGCTATCATACTAATACGATGAGTTCCAGGTTCACCGTGAATACCTATACCAACCTCTACTTCATTTTCACCAATTTTATAACCAACTGTCCCAGCTCCAGGTATTGTACACGTTTTTAATGCCATGCCCATACTACGTATATTTGCAATTACTTTATTTGCAACATCTTCAACTTCTTTAAGCGATGCCCCTTTCTCAGCCATTGCCCCAGCTATTTTATGTACAAATATTGTTCCAGAAATTCCTCTTCTTCTCATAGTGTGTGAACTATTAGCAATAGCAATATCATCATTAACAATGACTGTAGCAATCGGGATTCCCTGTGCTTCAGCCATTTCAGCAGCCATTTCAAAATTCATTATGTCCCCTGAGTAGTTTTTTACAATTAACAAAACCCCACTTCCAGTATCCACCTTTTGAATCGCTTTCATAATCTGGTCTGGTGTAGGAGAGGTAAAAATTTCGCCAATTACAGCAGCATCAAGCATTCCTTCACCAACAAATCCCATATGCGCTGGTTCATGACCACTCCCGCCTCCACTGACAATTGCCACTTTTCCTTGAAATGGACTATTAGCTCGAATAATTATATTTGTTTCAGACATATTTTGTAGTTTATCAGAATGTGCAAACAACATTCCGTCAATCATATCCCTAACTACTTTTTCTGGATTATTAATAAATTTTTTCATGGCATCTATTCCTTTCTATTAGTCGCCGCTAGTACCCTAACATTTAATCTTATATTTTTATTCCCTCCTACACTTCCCTTTTATTATAAAAACCTATAATGATTTCACTTGGACATCTAACTATAAGTCTCCAATTTCAGCTAAAAAGATTGTTCCAATGTTTGCTTGCTCAAATTTCCCTTTCCTCATGTGAAGTGCTCCAGTGAATACTCCTTTTTCATGCTCAAATAGCTCACTTTCAATTAAATTAGGAGGGATAGCCGCACAATTTACTAGAATAAACGACTTATCCTTTCTGAAAACAGCTTTATGGATACCTTTACCTATAAATTCTTTTCCTGTTTCACTCTCTCCAGTAATAAGAATCGTAGAATCTAATTCTGCCACTTTATTCGCAACAAAGAGCGTCTTCATTAAAGTGTCACTATAAATAATAATGTCCGGAAAAGAGTTGTTTAGTTTTTTATATTTCGACAATTCACTTTCTAAATACTTTATTCTTTTTTTTCAAGAGTCAATTGGTCTAATAATGATTGTGTTTCATGAATAGATTCATCGTTAAAAATATTCCGCTCAATTTTGCTATAAGTGTAGCTAAGGCTCGAGCATGTGGACCATTTTTAGTATGAATATTAATTTCAATCCTTTGTATCATAAGAACCTATTTCATAATAATACATGCATAAAAATACATAAAATTCAACCAGTGAATTTTATGTATTTTTATTTTCATTATTAAAACTCTAACTATTACATAATAAGATTTTTTATACAAAACCTGATAATATAGGTTTTTAATACTATTTTTCCCATTTCACCTTTCTTAAGAAATAGTATTTTATTTTTGATAATCATAACACTATCTTTTAATCCGTCATATAACAGACGAAAAATATACATAAAATATTCATAATTCTGTACTCAGAATTTTGATAACATTAGATTCAAGGCTAGATTTTCAGCTTACTTACAAAAAAATCAAGGAGTGATTATCATGGAACGTATCCTAATTAGCCCGCAAAAATATATTCAGGGAAGAAATGTAATTAAAAAAATGGGAGAGTATGTAAAACCTCTAGGAACCAATTTATTAGTTATTGTAGATGAATGTGTTTGGCATCTTGTTGGTGAAAAAGTTATGGAAAGCTTTCATAAACAAAATCTAAGCTTTGAAAAAGTCGGTTTTAATGGTGAAAGTTCTGAAAATGAAATTGCAAGAATTGAGAAAATAGGAAAAGAATTTGGTGCTGATGTAATCATTGGTATTGGTGGTGGTAAATCAGTAGACACAGCAAAAGCGGTAGGAGAAATTCTTTCGGCCAAAGTTGTAAGCGTTCCCACTATTGCCTCAACAGATGCACCAACCAGTTCTCTTTCTGTTATTTACTCTGATGATGGAGTATTTGAGAAATACAAATTTTATTTAAAAAATCCGGATATTATTTTAGTAGATTCCCAAGTCATTGCACAAGCTCCATCCAGATTTTTAGCTGCTGGGATTGGAGACGGAATGGCTACATGGATTGAGGCTAAAGCAAATTTAGAATCACGAAAACCCGCTATGGCTGGTGGACTATCTACCTTAGCGGCTGCTAAAATTGCAGAACTCTGCTGGGATACCTTATTTGAATATGGAGAAGCTGCGCTTTTAGCAGTTAAACAAAAAACTGTTACTCCAGCAGTTGAAGCCGTAATAGAGGCAAACACCTTACTTAGTGGACTTGGATTTGAAAGTGTCGGGTTAGCTGCAGCTCATGCCATCCATAATGGTTTTACTGTTTTACATGATAAGACTCATGATTTGATGCATGGAGAAAAGGTTGCATTTGGCACATTAGTACAAATGGCAATGGAATCTTGGACAACTGAAGAGCTATATAACTACATTGATTTCTGTATCAAACTCGGTCTACCTACTACACTTGAAGATTTGAACTTAGGTGATGCAAGTAAAGAAGAATTGATGAAAGTTGCAGAAGCTGCCTGTCAAGATGGTGAAACTATACATAATATGCCATTTGAAATTTCACCAGAAATGGTTTTTGATGCAATTATTGCTGCTGATGCTTATGCTACTGAGTATAAATTAAAAAAATCAATTTAAAATTACAATACAAAAATTAATAAACTTTAATTAAACGTATTTTAAAAATTTAATTAAATGTATATTACACATCATGAAATTTTGTATATGTCCTTTAAGCATTTAGCAAAATAACAATACAATATAATAAAAACTAAATAAACATTAAAATTTATACGTATCATGAAATAATCTGAAGACTTCATCCAACACATAAAAGCACAAAATATTTAAACAAAACATAGCATTATTTCAAAATTAATTTTGCAACTGAATTTTTACACCAAAGATAAATATAGAAATAAGAAAAAACCTCTTTATGAGGTTTTTTCTAGTCCTATACTTTTGATAATAAAATAAGCTGTTTTTATTATAAACAATAGGTTAGCAACACCATCTTAACATATAAAAACAAAAAGCCTATGTGTCAATTTTTCAAACTCCCTATAGTTTTTATGAGAATACTAAAAAGATATAACTAATAAAAAATGTAGGAGAAGTAATAGACTTAATTTATGCTGTTTCCAGTTTACCTATTTAGCTAAATTAAGACAGTTTTAGAAGATCTAGAAAGAATAATCTCATTTTATTACTAAAAAATACAACATGTTGTTTAGATTCAGTCAAAATCGTTGTTAGTCTTCTACTTAAGATAACAATTTTTTAGCTAACTAGATTATTAGAATTGACACTTTTGTGTACATTTCTATTACTTTTAGCTCACTATTAATTCTCACCTTACAAAAATAGTATATATATATACATTTTAATTGGATTTCCTGTAGTTTATGAGAAGAAATATACTATTTTTGAATGAATATCATTACATTTCCCTCTAATTTGTTTCATTTTTTGTAAGTTGTTATCCTACTAAATGAGGGTAATCATCACATATAAAAATTAGCATTAACAATAAATATCAAAGACATTCATATTTTTATATCAGTATCGGAGGTTACGACAATAATTCCTCAGAATATATTTTAAAAGGATTTTTATGTTGCCAAATATAATTTTTTAAAAATTATAAATTAGAAGTGAGGAGATATTATTATGATTATAAAAAAACATCCATTTCGTACTCTAGCAAAAACAGCTGTTGCATTAACTATGATAATTCCTACATCCCAAGCCATTAGCCAACCGTTTGCGTATGCGCAAGAAAATATAACCAAATCTCAACAACAAGTAGCACCATTTTGGAATAAAAACAAAGATTATCCAGGAGAATCTTATGTTACATATGAAGGTAAGGTTTATCATTCTTTATATTGGGTAAATGCAGGTACCTTACCTACCCAACAATTTAGCGGATGGGAATTATATACTGGTTCAGAATATATACCTGACAATAGCGATCCAAATGATTTATTTGGTGAAGGAATAACTTGGCCAACCCATGTTTTTGCACCATATGTAGATAACGGAATGAATCCTCAAAATCTATTAAAATATGCCCAAGAAACAAATACTAGTTTCTTTACGCTTTCGTTTATAGTGGCTGATAAAAATGGAAATCCAGTATGGGGAGGAAGTCATACCCCTATTGGAGATGGTAACTTAGATGATCAAATAAAACAAATTAGAAAAATAGGTGGAGATGTTAAAGTATCCTTTGGTGGAGCAAATGCTGGTAATATCCCTGGATTAGGTGCAGATCTTGCCGCAGCTATTACAGATGTAAATAAATTAAAAGATGCTTATAAAAGTGTAATTAACACATTACATTTAACACACATGGATTTTGATATTGAAGGAGTCTTAGTCGCTCACCCTGAATCTATTGAAAGAAGATCAAAAGCAATTGCGTTATTACAAAAGGAATTAAAAGCTGAAGGTAAAGATGTAAAAATTGGTTATACCTTACCAGTAATGCCCTATGGCCTAACTAATGATGGGATAAATGTGATTCAAAGCGCTATAAAACATGATGTAGATTTAAATTCTATTAATATTATGACTATGGATTACGGACAACAAAACCAACAAATGGGACAAGCTGCAATAGATGCTATTAATAGCTTGCATGGACAGTTAACTAATTTATATAAAGGTACTATTAAAGATTCTGACATTTGGAAAATGATTGCTGTTACACCTATGATCGGAAAAAACGATACTCAAAATGAAACTTTCACATTAAATAATGCAAAAGAATTGTTCCAATTTGCCAAAGAAAAAGGTATTGGGGAAATTAGTATGTGGTCAGTGTATCGTGATAAAAAAGCTACTGAAAGTTGGCAAATTGGTCAGGCAACTGGAGATGCTTCCGGATTACCCGATGTAGAAGATGGTGCCTTCTCTAAACTATTTTCTGCTTTTAATAGTAATACTGAAATTGACATAATAGCTCCAACAGCTCCTTCTAATCTACGTTCAGTTAATCAAACAGCAACAACTGTTGAGCTACAGTGGGAAGCTTCCACAGATAACATTGGTGTAAAAGAATATGAAGTTTATCGTGATGGAAAAAAAGTAGGAACAACAAAAACAACACGTTATGAAGATACGGGGTTACAAGCCAATACAAAATATAATTTTACAATTATAGCTACTGATGCAGCGGGAAATAAGTCAAAAAGTAGTAATGAAGTTTCAGTTACAACAAAGGAAGAGAATCCAGAACAAACAGCTCCGACAGCTCCAACAGAATTACAAGCATCAGAAACTACTACAAACAGTGTTCATTTAATATGGGAAGAATCCATAAGTAATGTTGGTATAAAAGAATATGAGATTTATCGTAACGGTACGAAAATAGCTACAAGTCCTTCAACTTACTATACAGATGAAAATTTGCTGGCTAGTACTGTATATAGCTATATGGTAAAAGCTATAGATACTCAAGGAACAGTTTCAGTTGCGAGTAATGAAATCAAAATCACAACAAAAGATACCCCCTCTTCTGAGTATAAGGCATGGGATTCGTATGCTGCATATAAAAAAGGAGATAGAGTAGAACATCAAGGTAAAATTTATGAAGCAGTTCAAAGTTATCAAGGATACGGTGATCCAAATTGGATTTTCTCATTAGCTTTATGGAAAGTAATTAAATAAACCGTAATACTATTAAATAAAAGACATCTTTCTTTTCAGATTGATGTCTTTTATGAATTGAAAATCATATTTTACAAATCTATTCTTTCATTTGCCCTAGACTATATATTTTCTATAGGTAATTCTTATTTTACATTACTATGATTTGATTAAGCATCATATTTTCTAAGTTAAGACAGGGTTTATATTTTTAATAGTTCGGACGAAAGTCCTAACATTAAAATATATTTAACTATATATACAATTAAAAGAAGGTTTTAAGATGCAGACGAACACCAATACTATAGAGGACATCTATCAGGAGATATTAGATGGAAAAAGAAATAAATTTCCACCAAATACTTGGAAATTAGATAGAAATAATCAATTGGCCAGAAGAGTCACAAAGTATTTAGTAACAAAAATTTTGAATTGGAATGAAGAAGAGATAAAACAGAATTGGAATAACAAATTGATTGCAAAGTATCGATTACGTGGTGTATTGAAGCACAAATATAATAATAGTCCATATGCGATGATTAATGATTTATATCCGAATCAATTTAAAGAATGGGAATTTAGAATGACACCATTAAATTTTTGGACGAAAGAAAAGGCCCTACAATTATTAAAATGGTTAATTGAAGAAGAGGAGAAATTACCACCACAAAAACTCTTACAAATTTATGGGCAAAAATGGTTAATTGAACATCGACTAAGTGCACCTCTAAGGTTAATTTGGAATGGAAGCCCGTATGCGATGATTAATGATTTATATCCAAATCGATTTAAAGAATGGGAATTTAATAAGGCTCCTAATAAGTTTTGGACGAAAGAAAAAACATTACAAGCACTAAAATGGTCAATTGAAGAAAAGGAAAAATTAAATCTGGATCAATTGAAGAATATATACGAAAATAAATGGTTAGCCCAATCAGGATTGCGTGGAGCCTGTCAATTATATTGGAATGATAGTCCATATGCAATGATTAATGATTTATATCCAAATCAATTTAAAGAATGGGAATTTAAGATGACACCTAACGGTTTTTGGACGAGAGAAAAAGCGCTAGATGCATTACGGTGGACAATTGAAGAAAAAGAAAAGCTGACAGATAATCAATTATTACAGCTATACACAATGCAGTGGCTTAAAAGTCATAGACTATGGACACCTGTAGTAAGATACTGGAATGGAAGCCCATACGCAATGATTAATGATTTATATCCAAATAAATATATAAAAAGTTCATTCAGAGGATATATAAATAAAGCTTAATATTATTAGAAATAACTTAATTAAAATGAAAGCTTAACTTGATAAACAGCAAACTATATTTTCTTGATGGGAGAAATATCTAATAACTAATTGGCACGATTAATAACAATAGAAAAACAGTAAAAAATGCTACTGGTTTAAAAATGAATTTAAGATTTTAGAGGAGGATATTTATGCAAGCAAAAAAAATTCTATTTATTTTTAAAGTGATTAGGATTCTAGCAATAGTTATCTTATTTCATCTCTTTTATTTTACACATCAATTTTCTTATCTCTATTTCTCAATTCCTTTCATTCTTGGAATATTCACTAGTATTATTTTAAAAAATAGCAAAAAAACAAAATTTTATAGATGAACTAGATGAACTTGATGAACTTGATAAACAAGCTATCAACTTCAGCAATGAAGCAATAGCTTGTTTTTATCTATCCTTCCCCCCTATTTTTACATATTTATTACTCCTTTTCATATGTCTTACAGGTCATTAATATAATTCCACCATTTAAGCTCCTCTGCCCCAGTATCTAAAACTTAAGATTTTAGCATTATATTAAGAAATTTATATGAGGATTTCGTTATAGATTTTTCTAAAATGAAAATTTTGTGAACTTTATAACAAGATAACTTGTTAAACCATTTTCAATAACTTATAATCTTAACTGTGTATGGTGTGTATAGTGTGTATCATAGACAGTTACACTTGTCGATGGAGAGGTATTTAAATGAAAATTATTTTAAATAATGCATCAAATCAACCTTTATATCAACAAATAAAGGAACAAATTAAAGATTCTATATTTAATAATGAATTGACGGAAGGTGAACAATTACCATCAATCCGTGTATTGGCTAATGATTTACATGTAAGTATGTTAACTACAAAAAGAGTTTATGCGGAACTAGAATCCGAAGGTTTTATCGTTACCAGGGTTGGAAAAGGTACTTATGTAGCATCTACAAACTTGGAATTATTAATGGAATCTAAGCGTCATATGGTTGAAGTAAAATTGACAGAAGTGTGCAAAATGGCTCGAAGTATTGGAATCCATAATGAGGAACTCTATTCGATGTTAGATTTAATCTTAAAGGAGGAAAATGAAGAATGAATGCAGTGTTAGAAGTGAAGAATCTAAACAAAGCTTATGAGAATTTTTCATTAAAAGACGTGACATTTTCACTTAACCAGGACTGTATAACTGGTTTTATTGGTACTAATGGTTCTGGGAAAACTACTACTATTAAAGCTATCCTCGGGCTCGTACTCAAAGATTCGGGTAAAATTAATTTTTTAGAAAAGGATATAGATAAACATGAACGAAAATCCAAAAATAAAATTGGTGTCGTGTTAGACGAAGGGTACTTTTACGATGAATTAACATTAAAAGAAATGAAGAATGTAATCGCCCCTTCCTATACTGAATGGGATGAGCATGTTTTTTTTAAGTATATTAAACGATTTAATTTAAATCTAGGACAAAAAATTTCTACCCTCTCCAAAGGAATGCGAATGAAATTTGCAGTTGCTCTAGCTTTATCCCACCACGCAGATCTATTAATAATGGATGAACCCACAAGTGGACTTGATCCATTGGTTCGAAGTGAACTAATAGACATACTTCTAGATTTTATGAAAGAACCAGGAAAGAGTGTCTTTTTTTCTACTCATATTACCTCAGATCTAGATAAAATAGCAGACATGATTATTTTGATAGATGATGGTCAAATATTAATTGATGAAGAAAAAGATGCACTAGTGGAAACACATGCATTAGTAAAAGGTGATAATCAATTGATTAATAATCAAACAGAAAAACTCTTTTTGAATTTGAGTCAAACTAAATATGGATTTGAAGGGATTACTCATAAAATAGATGATGTGTGCCGGCTTATGCCTGGTGTTTTGATGGAAAGACCAACTATAGAAGATATAATGCTTTCTTATATTGGAGGAAATACATATGCTTATTAATCTTGTTGTAAAAGACATAATGTTAGTCAAAAAATATTTTTCTATTTTACTCGTTTTTGCAGCCATTGCACCAATCTATCTTTCTACTCAATTAAAACTTAACGATGGTGGGCTTATTGCTTTTCTTTTAACAGTAGTTTTTATGGAACATATTTTGTTTGGTACAATATCCAAGTTCGAAGACCAATACAAAGGAGCAACTCTACTTTGTGCAACACCATATACTAGAAGTGCCTTTGTAAAAGCAAAATATCTCTTTCTATTGGTAGTTTTTCTTTGTGCCTCAATTATTCGAATGATAACTTCAATTATTATACCATCTGGTATCGAGAATCTTAGTATAAACGCTCTCGGAATAACATTCTTAGTTGTTAGTATTTTGTTTGGAATACTACTCCCTTTCCAATTTAAATTTGGTTTTGATAAAACAAGAATGATTTCTTTTATTGTTGTCTTTTTGACACCTTTTGTAGCTCCTACTCTTATAAAAGAAATTCAGTTGAGCCATCTGAATTTTACACTCCCTCTTCCATTCCCATCAATTATTATGGCATGGATGCCTTGTCTCATTTCAATAGTTATTAGCATTATATCAATGATAATTTCACTGAAGATATATGCAAAAAAAGATTTATAATTAGTTTAAGGGACATTTTAAAAAATATGTTTTATCATCCCACACTTATCAAAGTTACGTCAACGCACAAGATACTTCAGTTCTCAGCGTAGGAACTACTGACAAAGCCTGCTAAGAAAGCTGGTAGATACATCAATGTTAGCAGGTATCTGTCACTTCAAACATTTCGTTATTTACTTTCTAAACTAGAGCATTGATCTATGTCTCGATTAAAATGCATCCCTTATCAATTAAGTGATGTATTTTATATATTTATTTGATAAAAAAGGAAGGATGAATGTTCAATCAACCGACACAACTACTTCTTAGGAAGTGTGTTATAGTTAATTCAGAATCAATACTGCTTAGCAGCATTAATTCTCACCTATCTTTTATTTATTTGTTTTTACACCAACTTAAAGGAAAGACCAACTATATTTTTAGTTGGTCTTTCCTTTTGTTATTAGAATACGATTAAGAATCACTTAGTTATATACAAATTACTATTTATTTTACGATAATGTATATATACTTCCGATAGAATTCTACCGTCTCTTAATAAAATATGAAAAACATAACTAGTTAAGGTATCTATCAAAAAAATCGAAACAAAAAGAACTTGTAATATATAATTACAAATTCTTTTTATCGTAGCTTCAACACATTGGAACTATAAACTTGTAAACAACAACATTAGAGGAAGGGTGAATTATCCCCTTAAAATAATTATATAACTAATATTCATATTTTGAGATTGAAACCTTGAACATTTCGTTAATTTTAACGATTATTTTAATATTCTTCATTTTTAATTTACATAAACATTTAAATTTCTATACTTTATAATAAAGTAATATAAAAAATAAAAATATATGTGAAATTTTTTATATTTTTTTGATATTAATAGAATATTTTATGATTATCATTTCATTTTCACTCTAATATTGCTATGTTTGTAGATTGCTATTAGAGATTTACCTTCTAAAACTTACTTAAAATTGGTTAGTATTGAATACATTGACTGAAAATTGAGAAATCAAATGCATATTGATACTATTATCATATAAATTATCTGTCAGTCTAACTTCCATTACCCACAATAATGTTTTTCTATATATGTATAGAAATAATTTATCTGTCAGTAATTTATAGTTTATTATCATACATTAAAAAGGAGGAAGTAAAATTATGAAAAAGAAAATCATTACAGCAACTGCTCTGGCTGCAACATTAGCTACAGGTGCATTACCTACAACATCAGTATTTGCTGCTGAGACAGTTGCTCCTATCCAACAACAGGAATCACAAGTTAGTATTCAACCGTTTGCACAAAGTAATCTAGAAACGGCTGTTCATGCTGCATTACATGGTCCCGAAGTAAAAAAAATAAAAGTATTTGAGCATGAATTTAATGTAAAAGAAATTGAAGTTGTGGATCGAGGTGCAGCTGGTAAAGATGTATACGGACAAATTTCTCATCATTTAAGCTTCCGTCCAGATGATCAACTTTACTATAAATTCACAAAAAAAGATGGTGAGGTAACGGGGTTCGAGTTCCATATTGATAGAGGGGGCTGGACACCAATTGTAGCTCCACTTTTATCAATTCTTGCTGCATATAACGGAATTCCCGTTAATCCAAATGATTTAAATTCACTCGGTCAACAACTTGGAAAAGTTATCGATGGTAGTTGGGAACATGCAGGACAATCTATTGCTACTGCAGTTAGTTTAAGCTTTAATGAGAAATAAGCTTATAGGCATTATTTAGGATTACAGAGAAGTATTATTCGTAAGTTTTTCTAAAATGATATTATATGTAACAAATCTATTTCTAACTTTAATGCATTAATACAAGTGAGACTCTCCCCAAAAGTCTTTTGATCTCAGATATGGAATGCATATAATTTTGCCACATAAGTTCTTAACAAATAAAAATCTATGTTAATTAAAATTAAGAATCATGTAGATCTTACTAATTTCAGCAATTCATTGTACTTCGGAAAACAGACGTCTAGTTTAAGACTTCTGTTTTCTTTGTATAAAGTAGATTTAAATTGTATGTCTGATAAAGTACATGAAGTATGATAATATACTTTTTCATCATTTTACATGTGGATTATTTCATTTTACTAAACTTGCACATGATTATTTTGACCTTCCCACCCCTGTATGATTACATTTCTAAACTTATGTTCCCAGTGCACGATGGCTTTTGAGTAAATCTAAATGAGAATATCCCTCTCTAAATTTTAAAGCTAACAAAATATTTTAAGGTAAATGACAATAGTAACTCATATGATAGCTAATATATTATCTTATTTGCCTTACTTTCTTTTTAACTTTACAAACCTTTTGGTATCTATTGAAAATTTGTCCTTATTTATACAAATAAAATTTTTCAATTAATAAACTCTGTTATTCCTATGCTAGACTTTATTAATATGATGAAAATTCCTAAATTATTATATACGGCTAATCTATTTAAAATCAGGAGAGATATAATGAAAAAAATAAAGATGAAAAAACACTTAAAATTCGGGATTCTTACTTGTTTTACACTAGCGAGTTTATGTACAACTTCAATAGTATTTGCTGATAGACACCCAGGTTATTCCTATGAGCCTGATTTAGGTTATCGAAATCCAACATGGATGTCAAAGTTAGAAGATGCAAAAAGAATAAGCGAATTATCTATTCCAGGTACTCATGGTTCAATGGCTTTACATGGAGCAAGTTTTATTGATGAGAATTTGACAAGAAATCAAACAATGCCCCTGTCTCAGCAATTCAATGCAGGGATACGTTATGTAGACATGCGTGTGAAACGTGTGAAAAATTCTTTTGCCATGCAGCATGGTATTGTAAATCAAAAAGCAATGTTTGAAGATGTATTAAAAGAAACAATCCAATTTTTAAGAGACAACCCTCATGAAACAATTTTAATGCGCTTAAAAGAGGAAACTGATCCAGAGAACGGCTCACAGTCATTCGAGGAGATATTTAAAAGTTATAAAGACCGTAATGTGTCCTACTTTTGGGAACCTAATTCTGTTCCATTTTCAGAAAGAAATAACCCTAAGTTAGGAGATATCCGCGGAAAAATTGTAATACTACAAAACTTCGCGTCATCTCAAGAATACGGTATTAATTATGAATCATTAAATATCCAAGATAATTTTGAAGTTAGCGCTGGACCAGATGGAATGTATGAAAAATGGAATGCAGTAAAAAACCACCTTCTAAAGGCAAATAAAGATACTAACAATAGTCATATCTATCTCAACCATTTTAGTGGTACGGGTGGCGCTACAGCATTATGGAATAGTTATTATCCTTGGTTTGTTGCAAGTGGAAAAGAAAATCGAGATACTGGTAGTAACCCACAGTTAATTCAAAAAAACACAACAAATGAATGGAAAGACTTCCCTCGTGATACAAATGGCCAAGTATTTTATGGTGGAATGAATACAATGGGGACAGATTTCATACTACAAGGTGGGATCAAACATTCTGGTATCATTGCAGCTGATTTTCCAGGGCCAGGTTTAATAGATAGTATCATTAAATTAAATGGGATAAACGTTAATGAAAAAGAAATATTTATCTCCCAAATTTCTTCTGACCCTAAGCCATTGTCTGGAGAAAAGAACCGATCCAGCCAAAACTTTAGTATAAATAATTTACCCCCAGGGACAATGGGCTTAAAATGGATTATTGAACCTACCCAGGGAGAGACTTCTGACAGTATCTCTTTCAATATTATGGTCGATGTTTCTCTGGGTCTAGATCGTGTTAATTGGAGCAATATTTCAAATGAGTCCAGGACTGCAGCAGATACAAATTCTAAATACTATATCGCAAATCCAAGTGGTGCTAATCACCCGTTTACAGTAAAAATATATGCTATCACCAATTAATTTTTTTGAAGGTTTATTTTAACCTTCCGTCGCCTTAAGAAATTTAATTACCTTATGTATCAAAATAGCATTCTCTCCAAGTATGCCATATTAAAGGAAACACATGAATCCAGCGAACTTGCAAAAATTTCATGTTACATATCTTTAGGATTATAAAATAAAAAAGAATCTAGAAATTCCACTAGATTCTTTTTTATTTCTGGAAACAATTCATATTTAGATTAAAATGTTTATATTTTATAAAAATAGTTAGAATACAAATTAACAAACCGCTGACTGCCCTAAAAATAAAAGGCCTATAACTACAATTTCATTTCATTTTGTTAATTAATTCATGTCAACTTTATTTATAGAAATACCTTATATAGAAAATAACATTTCTTAGTCTGGTTCCCCGTTACTTTCATATCAGTACATAATTATATCACCTTTCTGTATATATAATTGATTTATAGCAAAGGCGTTCATTCTTGATTTCAAATAACCACTTACGACCAATGAGCAGTAACTATCGTATCTTAATGATACTTATAGCATAGAAAAACTAATAGTAAAACACATCCTGTTTACCAGAAATCACGATGTAAAATGAATAAGCAATGGTTGATTCTCCCATTCTTTTTCACAACTAAAAGATTGTTATAATAATCATTACAATAACTACCCATAAACTCCATATATACTACAGATTATGTTTGTATGATACATATATCAATAGAAAGGGATGATATATGTTGCTGACAATCTATATAATATACCTGTTTTTATCAATTGCTATCATGCTATTTTTATTTACAAGCACAATCGGCTAATTTTATTGATTATATCAAGCTCGCTTCTTTTCACACAAGAAAATTTATATTTCTTCACTAAATTAAAGAGAAAATCCTATTACTATCAAGCCGAAATTAGAGGGATCCAGTTTAAGAGAAAGCGTTCTTCTTTTTCTATAAAACTAAATCATTATCTTAAAGAAGATATAGATATCTTTCGGTTCCCTCCTACATATAAAGCAATTTAACTTGCTTCCTAATACCTACTAATTTTTCACACAAAATTGAATTCCTTAAAAATTTGAATTTAAAAACACCCAGGAATACAATGAATATAGTATATAGCTTATTTTTTAGAAAGAAGGATTAAACATGAAAACCAAAATAGCTAAATCAATTGAAAATTTGCAAGTGAAATCATTTGAAATGATGACAAATTCTGTTTCTTTTAAATCTATTTTGCGTGGAACTGGTATAACTTTTGTAATTATTTTTGGATCATCTTTGACTAACAACTCTTCTTTATTTTCATTAAATTCTTTGATGGTGATATTGGGTTTCTTTTTAATCTTTATGCCATATATTTTTAGTATTCCTAAGAAGTCTAATATATGACTTAATTTCCGACGTTTAATCACTAACTTTACAATTTTAAGCATTACAAACAAGAAATTCACACACTTTTAATGAAAAGGTGTGAATTTTTTCGTCTGGGTCTATTTTCCCTTAAATTTATAGTTATGTGATACTATTTCAATTAATTAACTTTTATTTCTAGTTTAAAGTTTTGCAAATGGGTATCCTTTATCTTCTCTACAATACAATTTCCCCTATTCAACTATTTATATAGTATAGATTCCCTAATCCCCCCATACAAAACTGTAAGAGTATCTTCAACTTTTTAATATTATATTTATATAGAAGTTGCCCTTTCTTGAAAACATACTATACTATAAAATTAACAAATATTATTTAATGGAGGTTCATAATGAATAAAACAGAACTAATTAACCAAGTATCTGAGAAAACATCACTTACTAAAAAAGAGGCTACCGCATCTGTACAAGCTATCCTAGATCAAATTACGCAATCCCTTCAAAAAGAGGAATCCGTACAGTTAATTGGATTTGGTACATTTGAAGTACGTAAGCGTTCTGCACGTACTGGGCGCAATCCCCAATCGGGCGAAGAAATGCATATCCCAGGAGGAAAAGTACCTGCATTTAAAGCTGGAAAAGCTCTAAAAGAGGCTGTTAAATAAGGATTAAATTATCTATCTAAAAAGGAATGGAGATTTTTATGTCCATTCCTTTTTAAATTAATCATATATTTTTCCGGAAAATAATTAACTAGTTATTTATCATTTTCACGATTTCCATACCCTACACACTCTCCTAGTCGTGGTATTTGTTTTTTAGATGCTAGGTGCATCTTTTACTGCTAATTTTTTCTGACTTAAATAAACAGCTCGATCCGACTTTTTTGCAACTTCCTGTGAATGCGTTACAACAATTACACATTTATTTTCTTGATGAGCGAGCTCCTGGAACAAATCAATAATGTCATTTGCTGTTTCTTCATCAAGATTTCCTGTTGGCTCATCAGCAATCAGTAAATCGACATTACAAGATAGCGCTCGAGCAATTGCTACACGTTGTTGTTGTCCGCCGCTTAGTTGTAAGACATTTCGTTTCGCTTCTACTTCTGTGAGTCCTACCTTCTCTAATAATTCTAATGCTCTTGCTTTTTTATTTTTTACCTTTACACCTGTAATTTCCATTGCCGTTAGTACATTCTGAATGGCAGTCATATAGGTAATTAAATTATAGGATTGGAAAATTACGGATACATTTTGATTACGGTATTGATCCAAACCAATTTTTCGAATATCCTTGCCATTATAAAGTACATAACCATTTTTAGGTATATCAAGCCCACAACCTAAGCTAAGCGTGGTGGTTTTACCAGATCCAGATGGCCCTAAAATCGTGTAGAAATGCCCTTTTTGAAAAGAAAAATTAACATTATCTAGTATCTTTACTTTTTTTCCGTTACTTTCATAATAATAATCTAAGTTTTTAAATTGTAAAATCGTCTCCATATTGAGCCTCCTTATTCATCTTTTAAAAGGATTTGTTTTGGATTTAATCGTAGAATAGATAATGCTGGCAAAATAGTTGCTAATATAGCAATAGCTAGTCCAATCCCCCCCATTTTCCCTACGTCTTCTCCTGCTACACTTACATTAATTTTATCAATTGGATCCTCTTTTTGATTCTGTACAGTACCACCTGGTCCAGCCACCATTACAGTTCCATTTTGAGAGGTGTCTGTTTCTTCGTCTGCTGTAGCAATTTCACTCGAAAGTAATTTATCTCCTACGAATTGAGAAACTTTAGCTCCTGTTGTTAGGGATAATCCAAATGCTAAAATAGCAATACATACTACTTCTACTACGAACTGCGCCATCAGTTTCCATTTTTTTTCTCCAATGGACAATAAAATCCCCATTTCCTTACGACGTGCTTTAATCGATAACATAATGATTAATCCTAAGATAATCGCACCTGCAATAGATACCATATAGATAATCATTTGAGAAGTAGAAGAAATATTTTCGATAGGACCAATCATTTGTTTGTACAATGAATCATGTGCATCTAACTTAAAATAATTAAAATCAATATCAGATTTTTTTGCTTCTTTTTTAAATGCATCAATGTATTGTGGATCGTTCAATAAGTACACAACTTGAATAATACTCATACCTTCATCTACTTCTAATTTTTTTAAAGTAGAGTAAGGCATATATAGTTTATTAGCTGGATTCATCATAGGAGGGGCCTGCTGACCCATTGGTTGCTCATTCGTTTCGTAAATACCGATAATTTCAACTTCAAGAGTTTCCTTCTTATCCCCTGATTGAACTTTAACCTTATCTCCTACTTTCAAATTGTTTTGTTCTGCTAATCGTTTTTCCATTAAAACTACATTCTGATCTTTCATCTGTTCTGTAATTGGTTTTCCATCAACGATTTTACTTTTTCCATTTTTAAAGCTTTCTTGTAATAAACTCTTGCGAACCCCTTCTATCATAAGAGAAGAATTCATATCTATGTCTGAACCTGAACCTGATCCTCCCACCGTTGCCATTCTAGCATTTCCTTTTCCTTCTCCTTCTCCTTCTGAAGCTCCTACTAATTTAAATCCATCTGCGATTCCGAAATTACTGGTTATATAATTATAGTCTTTTACATGCTTGGACTTCGCTAATTGATCTGTTTCTTTTGTATTGAGCTGCGGCGGATTAGGCATTTCTCCAGTTTCCCTTGCTTGTTTTCCTAATTTATCAAAATCAAGACCTAAAGTAACATCAGCACCCAGTTTTTTTCTTGCTGAATCTGCAGCTTTTTTTGATGCATTTTGGATTGCGAATCCTGCCAGCACTAAGTTTGTAACAATCAGAAAGACCGCCATCAAAATTAACGATGTCCCGACTCTTTTTTTCATACTGAGAATTGCTCGTTTCATAAAGTTCATTTTTCCTTACCTCCTTGATAATTTGTATTTTATATAGGTTATCTAGAGTCTATATGGAGCTTATCTGGAGTTTATCTAGAGATATTAGGGCTTATCTGGAGTGTATATGTGGTGTTTCGTTAAAATGAGTAAGAAAAACTGGAACACAAGTTAAAATACTTAATTTATTTTGAACATTGTTAAGGAGTCAGTCCATTTAATGGTGAATGAGGACAAACGAAATACTAATAGAATAAATTTAGTCACCAACTTAATTAATTAGAGAAATGAATACAAACATGGGATAACGCCTTCTATTTATAACCACAGTACAGAATAAGAAAATATAGCTGGAAAATAAGCCTCTTGCATGGAATAACAATGTGGACATTTTTCTGCTTCTTCACATTTATCACCGCCGATACATCTAGTCCCCACAGTAAGCACAAATAAAAAATCACCGAAAGGTAGCGAAATTTTTAAACGTCCTTTATTTGATCCGTTAATTTCACATTTTTCACTAATATTTCCTTTCATCATATCTAAAACAGAGCTATATGCTTATTGCCAAGGTCGAACAAACTATATAGGTGGATGGTTCATTCTACTCATTCGCCATATTATGCATCCTAATCTATAAAATACGTATCTACAAATCAAAGACCTACAAAAGAAAAAATCTGAAGCCCCTTCTGGCATAAGGAGTTTCAGATTTTTTTATTTTAGTAATACCTTTTGCAACAAGTTGCCATTAGGATAGTGTATCAGCAACTTGTAGCTATTACTATGAATGCTAGATTCCTCGAAATTATTCCATATTTTTTCATTTTACTTATATTATTCTATGCTTTGTTCTAAAGTATAATTCCATATTTATGGACAAAAGTTTAAATTTATGGAAAATTGTACAAGCTATTTATACGCTATTCTTAATTAGGAGGGATTCTTTATGTTTGGCCTAGGCAAAAAAAGAACTCCATTTGGTGAGTATTTAGATTACAGAGGAATTAAACAACAATGGCTAGTACAAAAAACTGGATTAAGTAAATCTCTGATAAGTGATTTAGCAAATAAAAAGGATCGTATTCCCACTTTAACATCTGCAACAAAGATCATTAGAATACTAAAAAAATCTGATAAACATATTGATTATCAAGATTTTTGGAATATTGATATTTAAAACTTCTAGAATGTGCTGTGCATCCTATTGTTTTTAATCCAATCGTGTAGATTGCTAAAAACACAGGTTTTTCCCTTTATAACTATTAATTATTTAACACTTAAAATACAAAAATTGCATTTATTAAAAAAGATATAAATTTCTATTAAGATCTGTTCATATTCCCACTCAAAATAATTAATGATTACATCCCACTTCATTTTTAAAAAATCTATTCTTTAAAGACTTTTTTCATTAGAAAATCCAAATTTCGTTGTTTTTTTATCCAAAAGCCTAAATATACATTTGATATAATTCTAAATTTTATAGCGTACTATTCGAACATTTTGTGAAAATCAACAAAAAACATCACAAACTACTAGTAGTAGGTATTAATTTCCTGTGTTTGTTCCAAACACTGTGTTAAACTGAGGGGGTTTAACAGATCTACTCTAATAACATTAATGAAATGGGGTATTTACTTGAACTTTCCACAATTAAAAATCGGGCATATGATGCCAAAGGTCCCAATTCTACAGGGAGGAATGGGCGTAGGCATTTCATTAAGTAAACTTGCATCTGCAGTTGCAAATGCTGGAGGAATTGGGATTATATCAGGAACTGGTATTTCCATAGATGAAATGAGAATGCATATTAGGAAGGCGAAAGAAAAGATTCGGAATACTGGTTATATTGGAGTAAATGTCCTTTTTGCAATGAATGATTTTGCTGAAAAAATGAAAGCAGCCATTGAGGAAAAAGTTGATTTCATCATATCTGGTGCTGGCATTTCACGAGATATGTATACTTGGGGGAAAAATGCCGGCATACCAGTTATTTCAATAGTTTCCTCAGCCAAACTCGCTAAATTATCTGAACGATTGGGTGCGGCCGCTGTTGTAGTAGAGGGGCATGAAGCAGGAGGACATCTGGGTACCGAGCGACCTTTATTCGATATATTACCGGAAGTAGTTGCAGCGGTCGAAATTCCCGTCATTGCTGCTGGAGGGATTATGACTGGAAAAGATATTGCTCATGCCTTAAAATTGGGTGCATCTGGTGTACAAATGGGTACAAGATTCGTCGCAAGTAATGAGTGTGACGCACCACTTTCCTTTAAAGAAAAATATATAAATGCTCGATTAGAAGATACTATATTAGTCAAAACAACTGTCGGTCTCCAAGGTCGTGCGGTTAAGAATAACTTCACTAAATTAATAGCTGATAATAAAAAGATAAAAATAAAAAATTGTATAAATTGCTTAAAAAACTGTTCTTATCGTTTCTGCACGCTAGATTCTTTGATAACCTCTATGGATGGTGATTGTGAAAATGGTCTTGTTTTCGCAGGTGCACGAGTAAATGAAGTTAAAGAGATTTTGCCCGTCAAAACAATTATTAACAATATTATGATGGAATATAGAGCATGTATTTAAGGTAGCATCCATGTATAGTTCTTTAAAAAATATTTAATGTTGTAAATTCTTATTTTCCTGATGATACATCAACTAATAATTATGGGCATTATTGATTATAAAAAAGAACACCTACAAATGCTGTAGGTGTTCTTTTTTATTTATAATTGAATAATTTCTCTTATTTCTTCTATAGGTAACTTCGTAAATTTCGCAATATCCTCTACAGACATTCCGTTTTTATACATACCACATACCAATTGTATACGCTCGGCTTTTTTCCCTTCTTCAATACCTTTTTTGATTCCTTGCTCCTCTGCGTGAGCAAATTTTGCAGCTTCATCCATTAGGGTTTTTTCCCTCGCTTCATAGGCTTGTCGGAATGTCGAATCTTGACTCATTCGCTCCCACTTATTCATTGCTTTTTGTAAAATCGGATCTTGATTCATCGCAATGTCCTCCAATGTTTGAGTTAAGTGTTCATCTTCATTTGCCGGAAGTAATAACAGCCAACGAACAAATGAATCTTCCCACGGATTAACCTTCTCTTCCCGCCATTGTTCCATTAATTTAGGAAGCTCTATAACATGAATCTCTATATCATCACTAAACTGCTTTTGCTGTTGTACATTCCATAGCTTTCCCGTTGTATGAAATTCCTCATATTCGGGAAAAAGTACGAAGTTTAACAAATTAATAGTAATTGTTTTACTAAGAGAGCTGTAAGGCATCCCTTTTTGTAACTGTGAAGTATATAATTTACCCCAGTAATACAAACTTCGTTTAATCATGTCGTGATTATTATTCAACTGAATTTCTACGTTTACTTTAGTACCTGTGTCTAATGTGGCTGAGACATCTAAAATTGATAATTTATCATCCTCGTGTTCTCGATGTAAATGTGGATCCTCTAATTGTAGTGATATAATAGGTGATTCTAATGAATCCTTTAGCATGGCATTTAAAAATGTGATAAGAATATCCTCACTACCACTTGTCCCAAATAATTGCTTAAAAGCAAAATCAATTCGTAAATTTACTAATGACTTGGTCATGACTTTCCTCTTCCTGTCTAAGAAACTCTCTTTCCTTTATTGTACATAAAAATTAGGTAATCATGCAAATAGGAAAATTTCATAAAAAATAATGCTATCATTCTTTTCAAAAATAGATATTCACTAAAAGATAAAGGTAGAATTAATATTTAATTTGGTGAATTATAACATGTATTATCTTTAAATAATACCCAGTTGAAAAAACAATGGATTAATTGTGACATAATTGTTAAATTAAGGGATATAAGAAGACTTTCTATATATAAAAATAGAAAGGTGATGGTGTACGGATAAAATATAAGGGGGATTTATATTATGTTTTCAAAAAAACAAAAATTAGTAACAATAGTAACCACTCTGACACTAGGATGTGGATTAGTTTTTGGATTAACTCCTACTTCGGCAGATTCTATAAGTAACCCTACTCCTGTTAAGGAAGAACAAGTACGGATACCTTTCACTGGGTATGTTATTTCAGCAGATGATAATTATTTAATTGTAGCTGACACTAACACAAAAGAGGAGGCACTCTCTTATCAAAATAATTGGTGGGAATTAGTCTCTCAGATTGAACTACTCACCACTTAACGTCCTAACGGACTGTTTGAAGTGGGAGATTCCTGCGAACACCGATTATCCACCGGTTATCTTAGCAGGCTCTACCCGTAGTCCCTACGGTGAGAACATAAGTATCTTGTACGTTGACTCACCACACTCCCTACTTTAGCTTGGTTTTCGCAACTTCAGCAAGTGTGGGCGATAGAACGTTGAAGATTTTACGGTTGCAACGTTTTTCTGCAACCAACCTCATATCTTCAGTTTTCAAAGAGCAATCTGTACAAGTAAATGATAGCAAACATGTTGGCCTATGCCAACCGACATTCATCTCCCACCTAAAATTGGTGTTTCACATCTTCACATTTTTGAGGAAGGAGTCTTCTGTCGGAAAACGATAAAATTTTACGTGTCCCTATTACTAGCAAAGATAACTACAGCGTAGGTGAAAAACTAAATATATTTTCCGTAGGATGGACCCACTCTATTCCACCAATCGCTGTTATGCCTGTTATCGAAAAAATTGTTGAATAAATTATATATTTTTTATAAAAAAAGATATCCATTATTTGTGGTAGCGTCACACATCCATCAACTTAACAGAACAGGCTGCCCCTAAAACGATAAAAATGAACTTTGGTGCTATAAAAAACACAATTTTTTGTTTAGGGGTGCTTTAAAATATTAGCTTGATGGGCATGGGGTACAGCCGAGTAATTGATAAATCTCTTTCTTGTTTTTTTGCTTACATTAGAAATGCTAAACTGTATAATGACTCATATTAAACTTATACCTAGACTTGCTAGTAATTTTTCATACTAATTATTCCTTTCTTCATGCTGTAATACTTAATAGATAACCTAAATAATAAAATTGTTCCACATTTACAAAAAAAATAATTAACTATAAGATGAATTAGACTACATAAGGGAGGGTTATATGTTACATATAAAAAGATGGAAATTTTTTGCGATTCTTTCTATTGTAGGTTTTATTTTACTAATTTCAGTAAAAATCAACTTCATTTCAATTACTATCGCAACTTCTTCAGCTGAAAGAGGAAAAATTTTTGATCAAAATGGTGTCATACTAGCTACAAATAAGCAAGTTAAGTCTCTATATTGTACTTCTAATGATGAAAAGCTATCGAATCAAGATACATCAGACACATTAGCTTTTTTCAATCAATTTTCAAACGAGTTTCAACATGACATTTCTGCAGATGACGTAAAATCACAATTACAACAATCTTGTAAAAAGCAGAATATGAATGATATGCCGTTATACTCTGACATAAATGAAAGTGAACTTACATTCATAAACAAGAACAAACCCAATAATGTAATAATTAAAGATGAATGGATTCGATATTATCCTAAACAAGAAATTGGTTCACAGCTAATTGGGTATGTAGAAAATGACCTTAATTCTAAGTATGGACCTGTTGGAAAAAGTGGGGTTGAGCTTCAATATGAAAATGATTTAAAAGGAAAACCAGGTAAAACTCTTATTTTTAAAGTGAATAATAAAAAGTTCTTATGGAACATTCAAAACGTACAACAAGGAAAAGATGTCCGGCTAGCTTTAGACTCTAAATTGCAGCAAAAAACAGAGGAAGCATTAAAATCTCAAATTAAGAAAATACGTGATGCTAAAGCTGGTTATGTTGTAGTAACCGATGTAAAAACTGGCGCAATTTTAACTATGGCCAACTCGGCAGTATTTAATCCAAATACATTAAATACACATATATCATCTAAAAATGAAAACATTAAATCACTTTCGCAAAATAAAGCAATTCAAAAATTAAAGTATGATAAATCTTATGTAAATATGGCCTCTACTATAAAGCCACTTACTATTTTAATTGGATTAAACGAAAAGCTTCTTCAACCTGAAGATACTTATTTAGATAAGGGTACTTTTCAGTATGATAATCAAAATAACATTACGAATGCACCTGGAACGCCAACCGGTGAGATTACACCGAGGCAGGCTATCATTAATTCATCTAATACATTTATGACAGCAAAAGTAGCTCTGCCCTTATTCAACCAAAATAATGGGAATATAGAAAAAGTGGCACATATATGGACAGATTATTTAATGCAATTCGGTCTACGTTCTAAAACCGGGATTGATTTACCCTTTGAAGAAGACGGACAATATGAATTCCATCCATCTAATAAGTTTGAAAATGGAATTTCCGCTCTATTAAATGCCGCCTCTTGGGGAGGAAATGAAGTGCATACTCCTCTTCAACTCGCTCAATATGCAGCAACTTTGGCAAATAAAGGTGATAAATATAAACCTCAAATCGTAAGTGCGATTATTGGTCAGGACGGTAAGGAAACAAAAAAGTTTAAACCCATTTTAGAAAGTTCAAATCATTATCCTATGAAATTTTGGAATGTCGTGCAAGATGGAATGAGACAAAATATAGAGGAGATTAAAAATTTGCCCTTTCATGTCGCAGGTAAAACGGGTTCTACAAGTTTTCCAAATGAGCAAGAAAAAATGATAAATCATTCTCTTTTCATTGCATATGCTCCTACGGAAGATCCACAAATCGCCATTTCTGCCGTTATTCCTGGTAGTAATTCAGAAAAAAACATCGCTGCTCTCGTTACAGCAGAAGTTTTAGAGTTCTGGCATACACTTCCATAAGAAAATAAAAACAAAGAGGAAGGTTCGTTAAAGTGAACCTTCCTCTTTTACCATATAGAATCTATATTTATTATTTTCCACATACCTTCATGATCCTTTTCGAACACAAATGAATATTTAATATCCGTTAAAACATACTCTTTTTGTACATACCCAGTATTACCGTTAAATGTCGATATTTTTATATATCCATCATTCTTCACTTTTTCTGGAATCCAAGCTTTTACCATTTCATTAGATACTTCATATAAAATTTGTGATTCTCGTTTTGGTTCAGCTAAAATTTTCGTTTTATTTCCAGTAACAGTTACATATATATAATGGTCTCGCTTTGATTGGTTACTTTCTGTCATTCCACTTGGTACTTTATATACTTTCTTTGTATCATTTGTAAACTCTCCCCCCATTGTAAGAGCGACTTGCAACTCATGAAAAATATCTTCATCAAACTTCAATTCATCCTTCTTATAACTCTTCCCTTTAAATAGAACTTCATCATTTAATACTCTATACAAATCATTTTCATTTTTTGAGTTTGTACTTTGATATAAATCATTCATAAATTGTTTCAATGATGGATCTTGAGCAGATTCATCTTTTGTTTTCGGCTCAATTTGAGTACTACTTTGTACCGGTGATTTATTATCATCAAGCCAAGGTTGTTGAACAATGAAAAATAACATTGTACAAACCAAAACAACTACAACAGGCAATGCTTTTTTTCGAAATGGTCTCTTATATGTTACAGAATCTACTTCACTATTTTGATATATCGATTGCTTTATTTTATCAATATATTCTTCTTCATCTTTCCGATGCTCCATTGGTCCTTTTTTCAATTTACTATACCAGTCAGGATTTTTTTTACTGTTCATCACTTCTTCCCTCCCCTATTAGTTTTGAAACTTTACTTCTCGCTCTACTCAATCTAGATTTGACTGTTCCAATTGACACACCTAATGTTTCAGCCATTTCTTCATAAGATAATTCATATTTTGCGTCTAGTATTAGTATTTCACGGTGTTTTTTAGGTAGTTTTAATACAACATCCCACACTTCATTTAGTTCCTCTTGCTTAAAAAACTGTTGTTCTGCCGAAGAAGACTGCTTGTCATCACTAAAAAATCCCACTAAAGATATCCTTTTAAAATAAGAGGATTTCAAATAGTTTATTGCCGTATTTCTTGTGATTCTTAATATCCACGTTTTAATAGATGACTCCTTTCGAAACGAATGCCAATGTTTAAAAACCTTTATAAAGACATCTTGCGTGATGTCATCTGATAAGTGTGGATCTTTCGTAATAATAAATGAATAATTCCATACATCTTGCCAATAGTCTTTAATAACATAGTCAAGCTCATCATGATTACATTTTTCAATAAACTTCTGTTCCATTTCCACACCTCAAACTTATTTGAATAAACATAAAACTGCCCTCACTTTTAATATGGTTTCAATAGATAGACATGATACAAGTCTCATTTGTTCCATAGCTCTTTTTTCTATATAACTGCTCTTTCTGTATTTGAATACGTTGTTGTTCTTCTTCCTCTTTCTTTATTTTTTCTTGACGGTTACGTAGCTCTTCTTGCTCCCTTTGTATTTTGGTTCTGGTGCAAAAACAAAGTAAAAGAGAATAAAACATATATATTCCTAACGGAATCGTATTCTATGTTACAAGTCCATCTACTATATGATTCAAGTAATTTTGTTGTCTAAGTTGCTTACTATCAGGTATGCCTTTTTCTTTTTTCAACTACCCAATTGCTATAGAATATGCCGGATTCTTATCGACTGTTATTACACGTGGCTTTGAAACATAAAAAGGCCGCAAAGCTTTCCTAAAAAAGCGCTTTGCAGCCTTTTGATTTCTTGTTTTGTTTATAAAAGGCAGTCACTTGATAACTGGTAAAATGCAATCCTTTTTGATATGCAGCTAGAATATCTTTTGCTTCATCATATTTACTAACTCCTTGTATGATATATCTAGCATTCATACAAAAAGCACATATAAAACTAATAAAATAGAAAAAACCACCGAAAGGTGGCTGTTAAGCGGCGCGTGTTTGATCCGTTAATTTCACGGTTTTTGTTATTTTTTCACCATTTCGATAAACCGTTACTTTAATTGTATCCCCCATTTTTTTCATTTCATATAAATATTTGCGGAATTGAGCGACATTTTCTATTTTTTGTTCATCCAATGCAATCACAACATCATATTGCTGCAATCCACCTTTTTCTGCTGGTGATTGGTTTGAGATATTTCCCAATACTGCACCATTTGATATCTCTTTTGGTAATTTTAATTGATTACGTGCAGAATCTGTTATTTTCTCTACATCTAATAACTGTACACCCATCATTGGACGTTTAACTGTTCCATCTTTCTCAAGAAACCCTAGGGTTGTTTTGGCTATATTAATTGGGATTGCAAACCCAATTCCTTCAACTGCTTGTTGTGCAATTTTACTCGAATTAATTCCAATGACTTCACCCTGTTCATTAAACAAAGCTCCTCCACTATTCCCAGGATTAATAGCTGCATCTGTTTGAATTACCTGTGCTTGCCAATCCACTTGTTGATTTCCAAGTGTACTAACAGGTATTTCTCGTTCTTTGCTACTAATAATCCCCTTTGTTACACTTCCTTCTAGCCCCAATGGATTCCCAATGGCTATTACCGTTTCCCCTGTACGATTTTTATCTGAGTCTCCAAGTGTTGCGACTCTTTTTACATCAGTTCCATCAATTTCTAATACCGCTAAATCTAATAATGGATCTGTCCCTACTACTTTAGCGGGAACCTTTTTACCGTTATTCAATTTCACTTCTACTTTATTTGCACCGTCTAATACATGATTATTTGTAACAATGAAAGCCTTATTGCCGTTTTTTTTATATATGACCCCTGATCCCGAACCAGCTTCTTCTGATTGGTCTTGCGTATTAAATGAATCTGCATTTTGTTTATAGTTAATGACACCTACGACAACTTCTTTTGCAGATTCAATCATATTTTGAAGATTGCTCTCACCTTTGGGTTTGTAAGAGATAGGAGTAGCCTGGTTCACTTCGTTATGTTTAGGAGATTGACCAGCACTTTCTTTGATTTCATTTATATAAGGGATGGTCAATCCAATGGTAATTGCACCAATCATTGCACCAATTATTCCTGTGAAAAAATAACCTGTTTTTTTATAGGCTTTATTCCTATTATTTTCTGTTTGATTTGTATCATAGTGTCCCATTTTGAGCATCCCTTTCTCCTTTAATTTCAATTGAATATTTTTATCTTCATATTTGAATTACGATGTATGAATGTGATATTTAGAAATCATTATTTCAAAAAGGAAAATTTTACTTTTAGGCATGGTTTAGACATAAATCAACTGTTTTTTCATAGAGATAACATCATATTCGAATTTTTCTATGAGTATATGTATGACGATATTCAAACCCACCTTGAGCTGGCCTCTAAAAAAAGAGCCTATTTGGCTCTCATCAAATAAGGTATTCAATGTACATAGTAGCATGCATGTTATACAGGTGTTTTGCAAAAAGTGACAACAAGGAACAATAACCATCCATTAGCTTATTTACTCTTTTGTTATAAACTTAGAGCCTAGCATTCTCGTGAGAATGGATGGTAATAGGTTTGTGTGTAAATAAGAAGGAAGGGATAAAATTTGATAGATTGTGTAAGTCGTCAACATCATGTATCATTCCTTTCTATTTGGTACATGTATCATACAAACTTAATCTGTATTCTATATGGAGTTAATCTAGAGTTATAGTAAAGATTTTCAGTACCTAGTTATTAGATACAAAAAAAAATCAATTTGATCCTCTCTATTTTTGTTCACTAGACTTATATAGCTTTCTTTTATTTACACTTGTATATTTATTTAAGCACGGTGCTAATTTCAATTTTTGTTTTTTCTCTTTTATGCGACCATTATTCGAATGAGGGGCCATCCACAGTTGTAAATCTAATAAAGAAAGAATGATGTTTGCTTCCAGTGACACCTTGATTACCTCCCTCTGACTTGTTATGTATATAACCTATCTCATACATCTGGAGCTGATCTGAAATACATGTAGTTTTCCCGTGAAGTTTTTATAGTGTTTCTATGTATTCTAATACGTCTCCACATCATCTCCAGATTGGAGGGCTATAATGACTACAAGAGGTGATATAACGATGAACTATCATATTCTGGTGGTAGAAGATGATCAAGAAATACAAGAATTAATCAAACAATTTTTAATGACACAACAGTATAAAGTTATAGTTGCATCAGACGGATTAGAGGGCATGAACCAATTTAATAAGCAGTCCTTCGATTTAATTCTTCTCGATGTGATGATGCCAAACCTGAATGGATTTGAAGTTGCCAAAATGATTCGAAGTCAGTCAAATATACCAATTATTATGCTAACTGCGTTAGAAGAAGAACAAGATCAAATGAAAGGATTTGATCTTGGAATCGATGATTATATTACAAAACCTTTTTCTTTTCATGTTTTGATGAGACGAGTCGAAGCGGTACTGAGAAGAAGTAATAATCAAAGTACGGATAATCATTTTGTATTTAGAGAACTACATGTCGATGGCGATGCATATAAAGTATATGTAAATAAAGTCGAGGTTCCCCTAACGACAAAAGAATTTGAAATTTTGCAACTACTACTTCAAAATGAAAAAAAGGTACTCACAAGAGATAATATCGTAGAAAAAATTTGGGGATATGAGTATGCCGGGGACACACGAATGATTGATACGCATATGAAAAACATACGAAAAAAATTAGATATACCCTATATTAAAACAGTAAAGGGCATTGGTTATAAAATTGATGAATAAGATTGTAAAAATCATGAAGATGAAGAGAATTACCTATAAACTCTTTATGACTACATCCCTCATTTTGTTAGCCTTTGCAACCTTGATTTATGTAACTTTATACTTCTTTCTCCCTAAATTTTATGAGCAATACAAAACAGATCAGCTTCAAACGGGAATCGAAGAAATAATTGATAAATCTAAAGATCTTACGCTTCAAAATGCAATACCACTTGTTGATGAATACGCACAAAAAAATAATGCGGTGATCTACCTTCAAAATAATGAGGGAAGACTTATTTATTCTCCCTCTATTGCTTCTCTTCAAAGTACTATTCAAGAGGGTACTATTCAAGGCGGTACTCAAGCAAAAGGTTTTGTTAAAACAGTACCAGCAAGGAGTTTAGATAATCCTCGTAATTCATATGAGGTTAGCAAGCCAATACAATTCCAAGATGTTAACTTAACGCTTGTGGTGTTCGCAACATTTCAGCCGATTGATGAAGCTTCACAGGTCTTAGTACGTTTTCTACCCTATATTAGTATCATTGTACTAGTTATTGGTTTAGGAAGTGCTTATCTTTATTCAAGGTTTATTACTAAACCACTTATTTATATTAATAAAGGTGCACAAAAGATGGCAAACTTGGATTTCTCCGAAAAAATTGAGGTTCGTTCTATGGATGAATTAGGGGAATTATCCAATAGCTTGAACGATATGTCCATTAATTTACAACAAGCTATGTTTGATTTACAAAATGCAAATCAGCAATTAAAAAGTGATATTGAAAAAGAAAGAGAAATAGAAACAAAGCGAAGGGAATTTTTTGCCATTGTAGCACATGAATTAAAAACTCCTATTACTGTTATGAAAGGATACTTAGAAGGGATGATATATAATATCGGCCCTTATCAAAATCGTGACCAATATTTAAAGAAAAATCATCAAATAATTGAAAGTATGGAACAATTGGTTCGCGAAATCTTAAGCATGTCAAAATTAGAACAACATACCTTTAAACTACAAGTAGAAAAAGTAAATCTTTCGAAATTAGTCGGTACAATCACCAAAAATCTCGAATTTTTTGCTTCCCAAAAAGGCATTCAAATAATAAAAGAAGTCGATTCTAACATTTTTGTTTATACGGATTGTGTTCTTTTAGAAAAAGCCTGTAAAAACATCATTCATAATGCGATTATGTATTCACCACCTAGCGAAAAGGTCTATATAAAATTAAGCCAAGAATCTAAGCAAAACCATATCGAAATACAAGTCATCAATACAGGTGTCGAAATTAAAGAAGAGAATATACAACACATATTCGAACCCTTTTATCGAATCGAAAAGTCAAGAAATCGAAATACGGGAGGGAGTGGCTTAGGGTTATATATTGTAAAACAAATTTTTGAATTCCTTTTTATCACGTATTCTATAAATAATACCAAACAAGGCGTAAAATTTTTAGTAACCATTCCATTATCCAACAAATAAACAACAAAAGAGTCTCAATCTCATTTCAGCTTATAAAAATGAGATTGAGATTTTTCATATTATGTTGGGTATTGCAACCCAAACATAATAAGGGGGTACAGCCGAGGAATGTGTAAATATAATATTTCTAATCTGATTTTTTATTTTCGCTTTTTACATAAAATACGTTCACATGAGAAATGAGGATTGGATTGAACTACCCCCACTTTCACTTCGTTTAGAAGTGAGGGATTCCTAAGTAAAGAGTTCTATCGAACTCTAATTGATTAGGCTAACCCCGCAGTCCTTGCGGTTAGAAGCCTTATCGCTTCATTCTTTATATTGATACTTGCGTTAATATCCCTATCATGGTGTGTACGACAAGAAGGACAGTCTCATTTACGTAGGTTTAGATTTTTAACGTCTTTATTTTGATATCCACAACAAGAACATAATTGGCTGGAAGCAAAATATAAACAAGAAACCTATCTGGGGTACCGCTATAATTTCGAAAAAAACCCACGCTAAGAAAATTTAGATTAGAAAACAGCCGCATTTTACCGCGCTAAGGATACACGGCTCTTTAAAATTTCAAGGACATAAATAATTTTTATGAATAGGCAATAATGATTGAATTTCTGTTTCTTGAAGTTGTTCTAGTGCTGATGACATAGCTTTATAGGAAGTAGAATTTTCAATAGATTTTTTTGATGATCCTTGACCCTTCTTAGTTACTTTTAATTTTATTTCGCTCGATTAATCCTAGATTAACTAATTCATCTACATTTACACTTACTGTACTTTTAGGAACTGAAAGCCGTTCTGAAATACTTTTAAGAGTAATATTAGGAATGCCATAAATTGTGTTTAAGATTTCCATTTGTGGTACTGTTAACCCTAAACTAGAAGCATTTTGACTTGTGAATTTTTATAAGTTCTTTATTTATTGATACAAATGACTGTACAACTTCTGCTTCTTTTTTGAGGATCTGATTTTTTTGTATCATTACTTTGAATATCCTCACCAATGGCCATAATTATGAGGAGTCTAAAATTTGAAGAAAACAACAAAAATAGTGTAAAAAAGATACATACTATTTTTTGTTGTTTTCTTTTTTTAATCAGTGTAAATTTGTTAATTATTACAAGCGTTTAATTTATTACACTTTTTGCGTGCTTTAATTTCCGCCGGCTGGGCGCCAAGCCAATAAGCTGGAAAAGCAGTCCCTTCAGTAACACCCCCATCACGATGCATGTAATAACGCTCATCATGGTTAGCTTTAAAGTTTCCTTCAAGTGCAAGTTCCACCCACTCTGCACCAAAACGAAAAATTTCTGCAGCTACTCCACCAAGCGGGTGAAATTCATTCTCATAGACGCGTATCTCCTTTGGTGCTTCTACAAATTCATAAAGACTTAATGCTTCTTCCAAACGGGTAAGTTCATCAAATTCTCCTATCCCCATGAAGACTGGGCAAGTAATCTTTGGCGCCAATTTCCACAGGTTCATCTGGCTACTCAATTCGTTTTCAAAAGCAGCTTCATCCATGTAACCAGACATGTACATAAAATTTGCTTTGAAACTTGGCTGCGCTCTGTTAAAGATGGTATCAAATTCACCATATACACCTTCAAAAGTGGCTATAGCGTTTATACGATTATCATTCGCAGCAGCTCGCATCCCCCAATACCCGCTCATACTGATACCAAAAAATCCAATCCGCTTTGGATCAACCTCAGGCCGTTTTGATAGAAAATCGATATAACAACTAACGGCGCGTTCGTAATTAGTCAAATCAACTTTTAGACCTCCAGATACAGATTCGCCTTGCCCCGGTCCTTCAATTGATAGAGCTACGATACCACGAGACGTATAATAACGTTGCGCAATCTGTATATAGTCTTCCTTAATCATATCCATACCTGGACCTAATATTACTGCTGGTGCATTATGAACTTCACCTGAGGGCAAATGAAGGAGTGCATATATCTGTTTGCCTTCAAATTCTAGTACTATACGTTGTACCGTTCCTCCTCCAAGTGATGAAATAGCTGCCACACATTCATTACACTGTTCTCGAAATGCCAATTTTCGTGGATCATCATTAAAATATGAGTATTGTGCACGTCCCCACATAACAGCAGCTCGCTGATATAGATCACGAGCAGTAACAGTGAATCCTTTTTGTTCATAATGTTTTGCACGTTCTTGAGCCTGAGAAGCAACCGTGGCCCATGCTTTTGGTATCATTGCTCCACTCTTTACTTGAGAAAAAACTTTATCAAAATCAGTGTGGTCGTGCCCTAACTGTTCCATAGTTGCCTTTGCTTCAGGATGCAAAGCATCAAACCCACCAAGTGCAAGGGCTATATCTAAAGCCCATCCTTGAGATTGTGAACGTTGAGTCATAATAATCATCCTTTATTTTTTAATTAAGTACTTAATGATTCAGTACTTAATTAAAATAATGAAGTATAATATGTACTTTTGTCAAGACTACGAGCCAAGTCGTTTTATTATTTTATTGATGACTTAAGGTGAGCATATATAATATTGCTTGGAAAATGAATAGCCAGTCTCTACTTAATTTGACTCTACTCTTTTTCATATGTTAATGTTAACTTCATATAATTAAGTACTTAGTTAATGAGAAAATGGTGATGTTATGACAAATTCTTCAAATAAGTTAACTGCGATAGACGAACTTAGTCAGGCTATATATAGTCTAACTGCAGCCGATGGACGTTTAAGAGGGCGAGCTACTCGTACATTAGGGGCAGTTTCAATGGTCCATGCTCGAACCCTTAAAGTATTAGCTGAAGAAGGCGGATTGTCAGTCAAAGAATTAGCTGATCGAGCAGAAACTACCGCCGCTGGTATTACTCAATTAATCAATGGATTACAACAGGCTGGTTACGTTGAGCGTGTTCGTTCAAATAACGACCGGAGAGTTGTCAATGTTCAACTTACGCCTAGTGGTTTAAATTGTCACTTAGAAAGAGAGAAAAAACTAAAACATATTCTTAATGCGAACCTTTCAGATTTTGATGCAGAGCAAATCGAGAAATCCTCTGAAATAATTAGATGTCTAGTTCATGTGCTTGACCAACTATAATAGTATTCTAAAGCTTTCTTGAGTTTTTAGAACTAACACATCGCTATTATGCTAAAAGAACTAGTTACCCCAAAATAATAAAAAAGAGCACCATGCACAAAATTTGCGTTTTGGGGGTACTTTAAAATATTAGCTTGATGGG